>NZ_JBVVQC010000008.1:24030-248383 GCF_055811515.1 Mesorhizobium sp. WSM4841 | reverse complement strand
GTGCGCGGGCCCGGGGGGGGGGGGGGTGGGGTGGCCCCGCGTTGCGCGTGTTGGTTTGGGGTGGGGCGCGGGGGGGCCCCCCCCACTTCCCCAATGCGATTGCCCAGCCTAAAGCTGGACAGATTGTCTGTCCGAGCCGATGAATAGAGACAATCTCTCTAAGCGTGGGCGCCCAAACAGCCTCTCTGTCTGCACCGCGCGCATAGTCTCTCCGCATCGCCTCGACATCGGGAGACCTCGAACATGTCCGCGCATTTTGCCCGCCAACAACGCCACGAAGCGCTTGACCGCCTCGCCGACCGCCGACTGCTGCGCGAACTCGCCTATGTCGACGGCCACTGGACGGCGAGTGAGGCGGCCGAGAGTTTTGAGGTGACCGACCCTGCCACGGGCGCCACCGTTGCCTGGGTTGCCGCGCTCGATAGCAGGCAGCCGAGCAAGGCGATCGACGCTGCGTCGCGTGCCTTTCCCGCCTGGCGCGCGGCTCTCCCACAGGAACGCGCAAGAATCCTGCGAAAATGGTTCGACCTGATCATCGCCGCGAAAGAGGATCTGGCGCTCTTGATGACGCTCGAACAGGGCAAGCCGCTTAGGGAAGCGCGGGGCGAGATCGACTACGCCGCCGCTTTCGTCGAGTGGTATGCCGAGGAGGCAAAGCGCCTCAACGCCGAAAGCGTCACCAGCCATTTGCCGAACGCCGAAATGATGGTGCGGCGCGAACCGCTCGGCGTCGTCGGCGTCGTCACGCCATGGAATTTTCCCGCGGCCATGCTGACCCGCAAGGCCGCGGCCGCCCTTGCCGCCGGCTGCACGATCGTGGCGCATCCTTCGTCGGAAACGCCGCTGTCGGCGCTGGCGCTGGCCGAGCTCGGCGAACGCGCCGGCCTGCCGGCTGGCGTCTTCAACGTTCTCACCGGCAAGGCTTCGATCATCGTTGGGCGAATGTGTGAAGACGCTCGCGTCCGGGCCATTAGCTTCACCGGCTCGACCGAGATCGGCAGGCTTATCGCCGCGCAAACTGCGCCGACGATGAAGCGGCTGGTGATGGAGCTTGGCGGCCATGCGCCGCTGATCGTCTTTGCCGACACCGATCTCGACAAGGCTGTAACCATCGCCATCGATGCCAAATTCGCCACGTCCGGCCAGGATTGCCTTGCCGCCAACCGTATTTATGTCCAGCGCCCGATCTACGACCGTTTCTGCGCCGCCTTCGCCAGACGCATCGAGACGCTGCGGACAGGCAATGGGTTGGCCGATGACACCGACATCGGGCCGTTGATGCACGAGCGCGGCGTCCAGAAGGTCGAGGAGCAGGTTGCCGATGCGCTAGCCCATGGCGCGCGCTGCCTAACCGGCGGCGGCAGACATCCGGCCGGGCCGCTGTTCTACCGGCCGACCCTGCTGGCCGATGTCACCGACGACGCGCTGATCATGCGCGAGGAAACCTTTGGTCCGGTCGCCGCCGTGACGGCCTTCGACAGTGAAGACGAGGTCGTCGCCCGCGCCAACGCCACCGAATACGGCCTCGTCGCCTATGTCGTCACCGAGAACGGCGGCCGCCAATTGCGCATGGGCCGCGCGCTCGACTACGGTATGGTCGCCATCAACCGCGTCAAGATCACCGGCGCGCCGATCCCGTTCGGCGGCGTCAAACAGTCCGGCATCGGCCGCGAGGGCTCGCGCCACGGGCTCGAAGCCTTTACCGATCTTAGATATCTCTGCCTGGACGTGGCGTAAGGTGTATCGACATTCAGGTGATGCCGGTCTGCAAATGGCGGCGTCCTGCGCTTCCGGTGCTCACGTACGAAAAAGTACGCTCCGCTCCGGTTCTCGGAAGCCACCATTTTCGACTCGGCCTGACCTGAATGTCGACACACCTTAGGCCGCGTCGGGACCATCTTTCTCTAAGGAGTCAAAAAAATGCTCGACCAGTCCAACGAACTCGCCGCCTGGGACCGCGACCACTTCTTCCATCCCTCGACCCATATGGGCACGCATGCACGGGGTGAATCGCCGACCCGCATCATCGCCGGCGGCGAAGGCGTCACTATCTGGGACAATAACGGGCGCAAGAGCATCGATGCCTTCGCCGGCCTCTATTGCGTCAATGTCGGCTATGGCCGCCAGAAGATATCAGACGCCATCGCCGCGCAAGCCAAGAACCTGGCCTATTATCACGCCTATGTCGGCCACGGCACCGGGGCGTCGATCACGCTTTCCAAGATGATCATCGATCGGGCGCCGCAAGGCATGTCGAGGGTCTATTTCGGCCTCTCCGGTTCCGACGCCAACGAAACCAACATCAAGCTGATCTGGTACTACAACAACGTGCTCGGCCGTCCCGAGAAGAAGAAGATCATCTCGCGCTGGCGCGGCTATCACGGCTCCGGCGTCATGACGGGGTCGCTGACCGGGCTGGACCTGTTCCACAACGCCTTCGACCTGCCGCGTGCGCCGATCCTGCACACCGAAGCGCCCTACTATTTCCGCCGCGCCGACCGCTCGATGAGCGAGGAACAGTTTTCCCAACACTGCGCCGACAAGCTGGAGGAGATGATCCTGGCTGAGGGCCCGGACACGGTCGCCGCCTTCATCGGCGAGCCGATCCTCGGCACCGGCGGCATCGTGCCGCCGCCTGCCCTCTACTGGGAAAAGATCCAGGCGGTGCTGCAGAAGTACGACGTGCTGCTGGTGGCCGACGAAGTGGTCACCGGCTTTGGCCGGCTGGGCACGATGTTCGGCTCCGACCATTACGGCATCAAGCCCGACCTGATCACCATCGCCAAGGGCCTGACCTCAGCCTATGCGCCGCTGTCGGGCGTCATCGTCTCGGACAAGGTCTGGCAGGTGCTGGTGCAGGGTTCCGACAAGCTCGGCAGCATCGGCCACGGCTGGACCTATTCGGCGCATCCGATCTGCGTTGCCGCCGGCGTCGCCAACCTGGAACTGATCGACGAGATGGACCTGGTGACCAATGCCGGCGAAACCGGCGCCTATTTCCGCGCCGAGCTGGCGAAAGCCGTCGGCGGCCACAAGAATGTCGGCGAGGTGCGCGGTGACGGCATGCTGGCGGCGGTCGAGTTCGTCGCCGACAGAGATGATCGCGTGTTCTTCGACGCCTCGCAAAAGATCGGGCCGCAGGTCGCGACAGCCCTTGGCGAGCGTGGTGTCATCGGCCGCGCCATGCCGCAGGGCGACATTCTCGGCTTTGCGCCGCCGCTGTGCCTCACCCGCGAAGAGGCTGACATCGTCGTCTCCAAGACGGCGGATGCGGTGAAGAGCGTGTTTGCGAACCTCTGAAGAACCGACATGAATGCCATGACCAAACCCCTCCCCGTCACCATGGCCGCCGTGCTACTGACCGGTCACGGCGGACCGGAAAAGCTTGTCTATCGCACCGACGTGAAAGTGCCCTCGCCCGCCCCGGGCGAGGTGCTGGTCAAGGTCACCGCTTGCGGCATGAACAACACCGATGTCTGGGTGCGACAGGGCGCCTACGGCACGGAGGAAGATGCCGCCGCCGTGTCGACCTGGCGGCGTCAGGGCAACACGCTGACTTTCCCGCGCATCCAGGGCACCGACACCGTCGGCAACATCGTTGCTGTCGGCGACGGTGTTTCTTCGGCCCGCATCGGCGAACGGGTGATGGTCGATTTCTCGATCTACAACCGCAACGACGATTCACTCGCCGACATCGACTATATGGGCCACGGCCGTGACGGCGGCTATGCCGAGTACCAGGCCGTGCCGGCCGAGAATGCCCATGTCGTCGCCACTGACCTGACTGATATCGAACTCGCCACGTTTTGCTGCGCCTATCTCACTGGCGAACAAATGCTGGAACGCGCCGCATTGAAGGCCGGCGAGCGCGTGCTGGTCACCGGCGCCTCCGGCGGCGTCGGCTCCGGCATCGTGCAATTGGCGCGGGCGCGCGGCGCCATCCCCTATGCCGTCGTCGGCAAGGGTAAGGAACAGGCGGTGCTCGACATCGGCGCCGAGGCGGTGATCACCCGTGGCGTTGCCGATCTGCCTGCTGCCGTGAACGACGCGACCGACGGCCAGCCGATCGACGTGGTCGCCGACCTGGTCGGCGGTGCGATCTTCAATGACCTCTTGCGCATCCTTCGGCCCGAAGGCCGCTACACCACCGCGGGCGCGATTGCCGGCCCGGTCGTGCAGCTCGATCTGCGCACCATGTATCTCAAGCAATTGCAGCTGCATGGTTCGAGCCAGGGCACGCGGCACGATTTCAGCCGTATCGTCCGCTACATCGAGGAGAAGAAAATCCGGCCGCTGGTCGGCGGCGTCTACAGGCTCTCCGATTTCCACCGCGCCCAAGCGGATTTCATCGCCAAGGACTTTGTCGGCAAGCTGGTAGTCGTTCCGGATGCCGTTTCCGATTTCGCTGCAACCCGTTGACAGCCAAGACTAACAAGGGCTCGGGCTGTTCGCCGACACGGTAAAGTCGAGCGCGACATGGCCTTGCGGCGCGCCAAAGCGAAGGAAGGCTTCCGATAGCGTCGCGAACACCGGTCCGGTGTCGCCTCTCAGCTTGGTGCAGAAATTCTTCGACCTGTCGAAGACGCCCGAAGTCTTGAGAAAGTCGATGCAGCCGTAGATCTCGTCCATGTGATGGCCCTCGCCGAGCGGATAGAGCGAGAACTGCGCGGCGACCTCTTGGCCGAGCTTTTTCGCACCGTCGACATGCGACCGCGCCGCGCCGATGCGCTGGGCCAGGGAGAGCTCGTGACTGCTGCCGGAAATCGGTGTGCAGATCGGATCGTCGGGCTCGCCGGGGCAGCCGCGCGACACCGTCGCCGACAACACGCAGTGGGCGCCACTTGCCGCCGCCGAGGCGAACAGATCGCGCATGGCCGGGAAAAGCTGTTCCGGCGGGCCGACGATCAGCGTCGAGATGTCGTCGGTCTCGATGCGGAAATTCGGCCGATAGGAATCCATCGCCGAAATAGCTTTGAGGATGACGCCGACGAAATCGTCGCACATCGGATACAGGGAAATCTGTGCACCTGAAAACACGGTCGCCTCGCTCCGCTGGCATTACCCAGATCAGCTTGAGGGACCGAGGGCTTGGCACCTTCCATCTCAGCCCCGGCAATACGGAGCGCCCCTGTCGATATGGGCGACGTAGCACCGGCGCAAACGATGTTCAAGTATGGTCATCGCGAGCGCGGGTAGTGGGTCAGTTTGAAATTAGGGGCTGAACTCGGCTGTCCAACGGCTTCTCAAAGAAGGTCGAGGCTAACGCCAACGCCGTCGCGCTTCATTTCATGTACTACAATTTCGTGCGCATCCATGCCACGTTGCGCATGACCCCGGCGATGGCTGCTGGTGTGACTGGCAAGCTTTGGGAGATTGCTGACATCGTTGCGTTGATCGAAGCCAAGGAAGCCGAAAAGCCAATGATTCGTGGTCCTTACAAAAAGCATGCCAACTTAGTTTCGAGGCGCGGCGTGTCAAGCATAGCTCTATCAATGCTCTTGGTTGCATTTGGACTACAGGCATTGGGATACACCGGCACGTGCACTCAGGGTGCCAACGGTCCTTTCACCACAGGAGCTGTGCTAAGCTCGCCGTTCCTTCTCGTGTGCGTTGTTCTCGTCAGCGTTAACTTCGTACGAATACTGAGAGGAGGTTCCAGACAAATATCTGTTCTCAGTCGCGTCGCAGGCTACGCGGTGGTGTTCTCGGCAGTGTGGTTGATCTACTTTAATCGCGAAGTTCTTCACTTCACTTTGGTCCTAGGCATCGGACCTTGTGGTGATTTTAGTTTAAAATATCCTGGCACTTATGACGGTGAAGACCTGCTGGTCGGCTTCGCATTCGGATTCCTACCAGCGCTTGTCGCAGCAATGGCGCTGATAGGCATATTAAGCGACCATTGGCGTCAGCGAATTTCAAACTGACCCACTACCCGAGCGCGCGATCGATTGCCCGGTGACGGCATTTATGCTACTGATTTGGCCATGGTGCTGATTTGCGCCAACGACCCGCCGCCGAGGCGGGTTTTTTGTTCAGGGTTCGCAAGCCCGACCTTACCCATTCAGCCTCTGCCTTCGGATGACCTGATCAGCTCGGTAATCCGACCTGCCTGACCGCGGCTTCAAGCGATCTTTCGAACGCGTCGATCATCTCATCGACCTGTGGCTCGGTGATGATCAGCGGCGGGCAGAAAGCCAGCGCGTCGCCCATGTTGCGCGAGATCACGCCGTTCTGCTGCATGAAACCGTTGACGAGCCCGCCCAGCGCGCCGGCCGTCTCCCACGGCGTCTTGTTCGCCTTGTCGCCGACCAGTTCGACCGCCGCGATCAGGCCGACGCCGCGCACCTCGCCGACAAGCGCGTGCGATTCGAGCTTGCGCAGCCGCTTCTGCATATGCGCGCCGACCGTGCGCGCGTTGCCGACAAGGTCGCGCTCCTCGATCAGCTTCAGGTTCTCGAACGCGACTGCCGCCGCAACGGGATGGCCGCCGCCGGTGAAGCCGTGGCCGAAGGTGCCGATGCGATTGCTTTCGTCGGCAATCGGCTCGAAAACCTTTTCGTTGATCAGCAAGGCCGAGATTGGCAGGTAGGACGAAGAAATCTGCTTCGACAGAACCATGATGTCAGGCCTGATGCCGAAGGTCTGCGAACCGAACATCTCGCCGGTTCGACCAAAGCCGCAGATGACCTCGTCGGCGACGAGCAGGATGTCGTATTTCGACAGCACCGCCTGGATCTTCTCCCAATAGCCGGCCGGCGGCACGATGACGCCGCCGGCGCCCATGATCGGTTCGCCGAAGAAGGCGGCGATGGTTTCCGGTCCTTCGGCCAGGATCAGCTTTTCCAAATCGTCGGCAAGCCGGCTCGAAAACTCTGCTTCGCTCTCGCCTGACAGCGCCTCGCGCCAGTGGTGCGGCGTCGAGGTGTGCAGCACATTGGCGATCGGCAGGTCGAAGGAATTGTGGTTGTTGGGCAGCCCGGTCAGGCTTGCAGAGGCAATGGTGACGCCGTGATAGCCGCGAATGCGGCTGATGATCTTCTTGCGTGCCGGCTGGCCGAGCGCATTCGACCGGTACCAGATCATCTTCATGGCCGTGTCGTTGGCCTCGGAGCCGGAATTGGTGAAATACGCCTTGCTCATCGGCACTGGCGCCATCTGCACCAGCTTCTCGGCGAGATCGATCAGCGGCGAATGCGATTTGGAGCCGAAGTCGTGATAGTAAGGCAGCTTGGACATCTGGCGCACCGCCGCATCGACCAGCCGCTTCTCCGAAAAGCCGACCGCGACGCTCCAAAGCCCGGCCATCGCCTCGATATAACGGTTGCCGGCGAGATCCTCGACATAGATGCCGTCGCCCTTCTCGATGACGAGTGGCCCTGCTTCCTCATGCTTGCGGGCATTGGTGTAGCCGTGCATGTGGTAGCTGATGTCGCGGGCTTCGGGAGAATTCGGTCGAGCGTCCATGATGGCTCCTGTCCTGCATGCCGGGACGTGCGTCCTGCCGCCGTTCGGCGCGCATCGGCCTCTCGATTAATGCTGCCTGGTGCATCCGTTTCTTGTAAGGGTGTCAAGCCCCTTTCGGAAGGGCTGGCGGATGGACGGAAGACATGCAGAATTTCAGCTTCGAGGCCCTGGAACGCGAGAACCTGCGCCAAGCCGGCGGTGCGCGTCGCCAAGACTTGATCCCCGAACGGGTCACCAGCAGGCACAACAACAAGGCTGAGGTGGCCTGATCGTGGACCATGTCGACTGCATCGTCGCCGGCGCCGGCGTCATTGGCCTCGCGATCGCGCGAGAGATGGCGCGGCGTGGCATGGATACCCTGATCCTCGAGGCCGAGAACGCCATCGGCACCGGGACCAGTTCGCGCAATTCCGAGGTCATCCATGCCGGCATCTACTATCCGGCCGGATCGCTGAAGGCCCGGCTCTGCGTGGCAGGTCGCGAAAGGCTCTACCGTTATTGCCAGGAGCGGGCGGTGCCGCATGCGCGCTGCGGCAAGCTCATCGTCGCCACGAATATCGAACAGGAGCCGGTGCTCGCTTCCATCCTGGCCAACGCCTCTGCTTGCGGTGCGGGCGATTTGACGCCCTTGACCGCTGCAGAGGCGCGCAGGCTGGAGCCCAAGCTGCGGTGCACGGCGGCCCTGTTGTCTCCCGCCACCGGCATCATCGACAGCCATGCCCTGATGCTTGCGCTGCTGGGCGACGCCGAGGAGCACGGGGCGGCGCTCAGCCTCAACACCCGCATCGTCTGCGGCCGCATCGAGGGCGGGCGCATCGCGCTCGACACGGTCGACGGCACAAGCGGCGAGCGCTTTGAAATCGCCACCGCGCGCTTCATCAACGCCGCCGGGCTTGGCGCCACGGCACTTGCCGGCTCGCTTGACGGGCTCGACCCGCAATTCGTGCCAGATCTTCGCTATGCCAAGGGCAATTATTTTTCGGTCACCGGCCGGGCGCCATTCTCGCGGCTGGTCTATCCCGTGCCCGAACCCGGCGGGCTCGGCGTCCATCTGACGCTCGACCTCGACGGCGTCGTCCGCTTCGGGCCTGACGTCGAATGGACGGATCAACTCGACTATCGCGTCGATCCAACGCGTGGCGAGCGCTTCTACGACGAGATCCGCAAATACTGGCCGGACCTGGCCGATAGCAGCCTGCAGCCGGCCTATAGCGGCATCCGGCCGAAGCTCTCCGGTCCCGGCGAAGCCAATGCCGACTTCGTCATCCAGGATGCGGCGGTGCATGGCGTGGAGGGCCTGGTCAATCTGTTCGGCATCGAGAGTCCCGGTCTGACGTCAAGCCTGGCGATCGCCGACCATGTCGCGCAGCGCCTCGCGCCGAAAGTCAGCTAGCCGAGGGCGACCCGCGCGAGCGCGCCCGTAAGCCATCCGTAAGCCGGGGTCGCGGAACCTGGGTCCGACGATCACCGGGACCATCGAAGTGAAGAACCGTTTCGAAGCCATGCCGAACCCAAGCTGCCGGTTCGAGATCTGGGACAACGAGACCGGCGAGCCCGTGGTCCATCACGATCGGCTGCTCACCTTCGCCTCGGCGAAGTCGGCGGCAAGGATCGCCGACTTCCTCAACGACAGCAGCAGCCATCGGCGCCGCGCCGGCGCCGCCGAATGGGCGCGTTGCGGCCCGCGATGTCGGCTGAGGAGGATGATCGCCAGGGTGCTCCACCTGGCGATCAGCATGGCGGAGCTTCGGCGGCTCGTCTTCCAACGAAACTTGGCGCAGGATCGAACGCTTGGTACCGAGCGTCGGAGCAGTCTCGCCATGACTGATGAACCAGGCCGTGAACCGGCGCGTGATCCCCAGGATTTGGAGCGCCTGCTGATCTCCCGGCAGTGGGCGGGAGACATCGACGGCATGGCCGCGCTTTTTGAGCCGCATGCCGTCGTCGACAGCGGTGAAGGCCGACTGACGCATGGCCGCGAAGCGATCCGGGCACTCTTCGCCGACATCACCGCAACGGGCCGAAAATTTGCTGCCGGAACTCAGGCACCGGCAGTTATCAGCGGAGACTTGGCGCTCACGTCAACCCGTCTTCCCGATGGCACCGTAACCGCCGAGGTCGCCCGCCGCCAAGACGACGGAGCATGGCTATGGGTCATCGATCGATTCTCCGTTGCGTAGCGTCGGCCCGGATGACCCCGGAAATCGATTTCCGCTGGCGTCCCTGTAGCGCAAAGGAGTGACTCCAGTACGGTCGTGGATTCGAAGTTCCTGAACGCCGATGCCGTCGATCGAGCAGGAACTTCAAATCTGGTTATGATGCATCAGTGCGCCGTCTGCGAATGGTCGCCGCCCGGCTCCGAAATTCCGCCCAGCGCTTCGCCGGCCCAGGCCGGCTCGCCGTTCGTGGCGAGATCGCCGAGCGAGACAATGCCAACCAACCGCCGGTCGCGGCTGATCACCGGCATTCGCCGCACTTTGAGTTCGCGCATATTCTGAAGAACATCGCCGACTTCCTGGTCGTCAAAGCAGCATTGTACCTCCGCGCTCATCACGTCCCTGATCTTGGCATCGGGACCTCTGCCCTCCGCGATGCCACGGACGGCAATGTCGCGGTCCGTGATCATGCCGACCAGCCGGTCATTCTCACCGACGGGCAGAACACCGGCGTCAAGATCGGCCATGGCTCGTGCGGCATCCCGCAGGGACTGGTCCGGACTGGCGACCTGAACATTCCGTGTCATGCACTCGCTGATTCTCATAGCTTTCTCCTCGAGGTGCAGCGCCCCGCCGATCCTGTGATGAAGGTGTGATCAGGGGAGAATGAACGCCTTTAGAAATTGTTCCATTTTTCGACCACGCGCAGCGGGCACGCGCGACGGGATAGCTCTGCGACGGGCCTTATCCGTGACGGACCGGGAACCATAATCCGGCACGATGGTTGTGTGGTCACCAAGTGATCCTCCCCGAGCAAAACGGAAAACGGAAGGAACGATCATGCGCATGTTGACGACAATTGCCGCCCTTTCGGGATTGGCCCTGGCGCAGCCGATCCACGCGCAATCCACCGACCCGCAGCTTCCCCAAATCGCACCCCCGGCTCCGGAAGCCCTGCCCGATCCAAGCTTGCCTAACCAAACGCCTGACCAGGCCCTGCCTGACCAAGCCCTGCCGGATCAAGGTTTCACCGACCAGAATTTTACTGGCATTGCGATTGTCGCCCTCGAGGATTTGCCGCCGGAACTCAAGACACAAGCCGAGGCCGTGATCACCCAGACCAGCGTTGAAGATCTGCTTACCCTGCAGAGCTCGATCGATGCGTCGCCGCAGGCAGCAACGGCGCTGGCGGCGAGCGGACTGGATTCCTCGCAGGTTGTTGCCGCCAACATCGATGGCGACGGCATGCTGACGCTGATCATCCAGACAACAACATGATCGGCGGGGACCTGATCGGCGGTCCGGGCGTGGCGGACCGAAGCACGCCGCTTCGGCCCTGAAAACCCGGTACAGCGGAGCAGCGTCATGGCCGAAGCCGCAGTTCGCAACTTCACCCTCAACTTCGGGCCGCAGCATCCCTCTGCTCACGGCGTCCTGCGGCTGGTGCTGGAACTGGACGGCGAGATCGTCGACCGCGCCGATCCTCATATCGGCCTGCTCCACCGCGGCACGGAAAAACTCATCGAGTACAAGAACTACCTGCAGGCCCTGCCCTATTTCGACCGGCTCGACTATGTCGCGCCGATGAACCAGGAGCATGCGTTCTGCCTCGCCGCCGAGAAGCTGCTCGAAATATCGGTCCCGAAGCGCGGACAGCTCATCCGTGTTCTCTTTTGCGAAATCGGCCGGCTCTTGTCGCATCTCCTCAACGTCACGACACAGGCCATGGATATCGGCGCGCTGACCCCACCGCTCTGGGGTTTTGCCGAGCGCGAGAAGCTGATGGTGTTCTACGAGCGCGCCTCCGGCGCCCGCATGCATGCGAATTATTTCAGGGTCGGCGGCGTGCACCAGGACCTGCCTCCGAAGCTCTTGGACGACATCTGGAATTTCTGCGATCCGTTCCTCAAGGTCTGCGGCAACCTCGACGAGTTGCTCACCGGCAACCGCATCTTCAAGCAGCGCAATGTCGATGTCGGCGTGATCGGCCTTGATGACGCCTGGGCCTGGGGCTTCTCCGGCCCCATGCTGCGCGGGTCGGGCGCAGCATGGGATTTGCGCAAGGCGCAGCCATATGAATGCTACCCCGAGATGGACTTCGACATTCCCATTGGCAAGAACGGCGACTGCTATGACCGCTACCTCGTCCGCATGGAGGAAATGCGCCAGTCGGTGCGGATCATGAAGCAATGCCTGGAAAAATTGCGATCGCCCGAAGGCCAAGGGCCAGTGGCAATTCCAAACCACAAAATCACGCCACCGCCGCGGGCGACGATGAAACGCTCGATGGAAGCGACCATCCACCATTTCAAACTCTACACGGAGGGTATTCGCGTGCCCGCTGGAGAAGTCTATGCCGCCGTGGAGGCGCCGAAGGGCGAGTTCGGCGTCTACCTGGTTTCGAACGGCAGCAATACTCCCTATCGATGCAAGATCCGGGCGCCGTCCTTTGCCCATCTGCAGGCGATGGATTTTCTGTCGCGCGGGCACATGATCGCCGATGTCGCCGCGATCATCGGGTCGCTCGATATCGTGTTCGGCGAGATCGATCGCTAGCGCATTTTGCAGCCAAGTGGAATCTCTTGGCGTCGCAGAAATGCGGCTAAAGCAAACAGATAGAGCGGGATGCCTGGTTCAACTTAAACGTGTCCCGCTCTAACCACGCGCAGGGTGTTTCAGATTTCGAGCAAAGCGTAGGGACGGCCGGTCGGCTTCGCCACGTGCATGGCGACGTTGTAGACCGGGGCGCCGCCGGGCGTGCGACCTTCGTAGACGCCGCGATGCGCGTGGCCATGCACCACGGCGCTGACCTTGAACCGATCGATCGTCTCCGCCAGCCGCGACGAGCCCAGGAACGGAAAAATCTCCAATGGCTCGCCGGCGACCGTCTCGACCACCGGAGCGTAGTGCAGGACGACAACCGTACGATTGGTGCGAACCTGCCGCATTGCGTTTTCGAGCCGCATCGACTCGCTGACGCTTTCGGCGACCATCGCCTTGATCGCCGGCTCGCCGAAGGAGCCGAGCATGCGCGATCCAAAACCGCCAATAAAACCCTTCACGCCGACAAAGCCGACCTCCTTGATTTCCGTCGTCTGGCCGTCAAGAAGATGGACGCCCGCCTGCCGAAGGATGTGGGCGACGTCCTCGACCGCGCCGGATTCATAGTCATGGTTGCCGAGCACGGCGACGACCGGGATTGCGCAGGCGCGCAAATCCTCCGCAAGGATTTCGGCCTCACGCGGCTTGCCGAGATTGGTGAGGTCGCCAGTGAGCACGAGGACGTCCGCTTCGCGCGAGACCTCGCCGAAGAGATCACGACAAGAGGCCTGGGCGTCTTCCTTCACATGCAGGTCGCCGACAGCCGCAATCTTGACGGTGCCGCCGTTCCGAGCCCTTGCCGTAGCAGCCTTGTTCCTCTCAGCCATCACGAAATTCTCCTGTTCCACCGACGCCGGCAAAGCCCCATTCCTTGACGTCGATCTCGTAGTCGGTCGGCGAAAGCAGGCGCCCGCGGCAGATCTTCATTCGGGGAGTAGGCAGCTCCCTCTGCTTGGCGAGCCGGTCAAGCAATTCGTCGAGCAGCCAGGCGGGAACGTGATCGCGCTCGCTCGGATAGATCCAGCGGAAATTGAGAAGCTGCATCAACAGCACCTCCCAGTGAACTTCGAGGTAGGAAAGCAGCCGGCGCCAATCGATCTGATCCTGCGCCTTGAGGATGGTGTGAGCGATGTCGGCGCCGTCGTGGCGGCCCCTGTCCTGGATGAAGCACTTGGACCAGATAAGCTCGGTCGGACCTACGATCCGCACCTGACTGCCCAGCAGCTCGATCTGCCGTGCATGCTCCAGCCACTGGTCGCCGACCGGCATGGTGCCGTTCGCCGATGCGAATATGACGTCAAAAAAATGCGTGCTCTTGAAGACCTTTCCAAGCCACCGGTCGTCCACGATCTCGACCGCATAGCCAGCTTGCTTGAAATGCGCGAGAATGCGGGCGTAGTCGCCGGCCTTGCAGAAAATGTCGAGGTCTTTGGTCTGGCGCGTGACGCCCGTATAGGCACTCACCGCGTAGGTGCCGGCGACAAGAAAGGGGATGTCCGTCGCGGCAAGTTCGCGGATCGCCTCTGTATAAAAGACCTCGGCCTCGGCGTGCTGAAGCGTCGGCGCCGCTTTTGCATCGATCGTCGGAACGGATGCCGGGATGGCGCCTCCCGTTGGAGAATCGTTGGTCATGAAATCGTGGCTCCGAAGCCCAGCAACCTGCAGCTGTCCGTCCTTAACAAAGCCGCCGCCGCATGGTTCCGTCGACGAGATCATGCAGCCGGACGTCTCCATCGGACTGCCGGGCAGCCGAATTCGTTAAAAATGTGATGGCGGAGCCTTTTTCGCCGCTCGTGAGTTGAAGGTGTGAGAAACCAGCCGCACGGAGGTAACCATGGAGGACGAGCGCAAGGCGGTACGCGTCAGGCTCAATGGAAGGGTGCAAGGCGTCTCTTTTCGCGTTTGGACACGGACCGAGGCCGAGAGGCTCGGTCTGTCCGGGTGGGTTCGCAACGAGGATGACGGATCGGTAACGGCACTGATCGTCGGAGCCGAGGGCGCGGTTTCGACGATGATGAACCGGTTGTGGAAAGGGCCGACCGGGGCGTCGGTCTCCGGCGTGACATCCCAAGACGTCGATCCCGGCCAGGCGCCGAACGGATTCAGGATCATCGGCTAGCAAGCGGATACCGGCTTTTGGAAAAGCCGATGCTCAACCAAAAGCCAGGCCTCCGCGACGCTTGCCTTGCGCCGCCGGGAACAATCGACAGCCAGCGCCGTTTGAACCAATCAGCCATGATTACGGGCGGCCATGACAAACGATGACGGGATTCGGCCAATGGACGTCACCCGAGCAGACGGCTTTCCGCCCAGTTTCGGCGAAGAAAGCTTCTCGGTTCGGCTTTCGGACTGCCGACTACAACTCGATGTATGCTCTTGCACTAGCCACTGACTACGACGGCACACTCGCGGAAAACGGGGTCGTTTCCGATGCGACCCGTGCCGCGCTTGAGCGGCTGAAGGAAACCGGCCGCAAGTTGATAATGGTCACCGGTCGCGAGCTTGCCGACCTCGAAAGCGTTTTCCCGGAGCTTGGCATTTTCGACAAAGTCGTCGCCGAAAACGGCGCGCTCGTCTACACGCCGGCTTCGAAGGAGGAGCGCATCCTGGCGCCTGCGCCTCCGACGGAATTCGTCGACAGGCTGATGATGCGCAAGATCGCCCCCCTGTCGATTGGACGTTCCGTCGTCGCCACCAGGGAGCCCAACGAGACCATCGTGCTGGAAGTGATCAAGGACCTTGGCCTGGAGCTGGAGATCATCTTCAACAAGGGTGCCGTCATGGTGCTGCCGAGCGGGGTCAACAAGGCGACCGGTCTTGCGGCTGCCCTTGAGGATCTGGAATTGTCCGCCCACAATGTCGTCGGCATCGGCGATGCGGAGAACGACCATGCCTTTCTGCGCGCCGTCGGCTTCGGAGTTGCAGTCGCCAATGCACTGCCGAAGGTAAGGGAGACGGCGGGCCACGTGACGAATGGTGCCCGCGGCGCGGGCGTGAGGGAGTTGATCGAGGGCCTCATCTCGCATGACGCCGCCTTGCTCGACACGGCGCGGCAACGCATCGAGATTGGCGCGGACGACGGATCGGGCGCGGTGATGCACCTTTCACCGCGCGGCGGCGGCGTGCTGCTGGCCGGCACGTCGGGGATCGGAAAATCCACCCTCGCCACTGCCCTGACCGAGCGCTTCGTCGAGCAAGGCTTCCAATTTTGCGTGCTCGACCCTGAGGGCGACTACGAGGACCTGGAGGACGTGCTGGTGGTTGGCGACGCCAAAAGCCCGCCGAGCTCGCGCGAAATCTTCGACCTCTTGTCGAAGCCGTCCAACAATGTCGCCGTCAACATGCTCGGGATCAAGACCGCGGAGCGGCCAAACGCCTTCGCCAAGCTGCTGCCGGAGCTTGCCGCGCTTCGCGCCCGCACCGGACGCCCGCACTGGCTGATCATCGACGAGGCACACCACCTGTTGCCGCACGCGCGCGATGGCACATCCTTTGCGCTTCCAAAAAGCCTTTCGGCGACCATTCTGGTCACAGTACATCCCGATCTGGTTTCGCGGGATGTGCTGGCAGGTGTCGACACGGTGCTGGCTCTTGGCCCGGAAGCCGACAAGGTTGTTGAAAGCTTCTGTGCAGCAATTGGCGAGGGCGTACCGCCGGGCGTCGTGCCGCCACCGGAAAACAAGGTCTTGTATTGGAACCGGTCGACAGCCGATCCCGCAAGACCGATCTCGGTCGAGCGTCCCCGGCAGGAACGCAAGCGCCATATTCGGAAATATGCCGAGGGCGATCTTGGCGACAACAGTTTCTATTTCCGCGGCGCGGACGGCAAGCTCAACCTGAAAGCGCAAAATCTCATGATGTTCCTCCATATCGCCGAGGGGATCGACGACCGCACCTGGGAGCATCACTTGCGCGCGGGCGACTATTCGGCCTGGTTCCGCGACCAGGTCAAGGACCAGGGACTTGCGGAGGAAGCGGCTGTCATCGAGGATGACGATAGTCTCGATCCGCATAGAAGCCGCGCCGCCATCGCGGAAGCGGTCCATCGCCGCTACACCGCGCCCGCCGACTGAAATCCGCCCATGCCCTGTGGTATCGAGGCCGATTGTATCGAGCTTCGCCGATGGCGGATCGCCGCCGAACGGCATATCCGCACATCAACGACCACTGATGCGAGGCGTGGAAATCGCTTCGCCGCCTCCATCAACTGAACATGCCGGCCCCTAGCGTGAATGCCGGTAGCTTCAATGCCCGTAGCGTCAATGCTAGCGTCAATGCATGAATGTTCCTCGCAGCCAGGCGAAGAAGCCGAACCTCTCGGACATTGCCGCACGGACGCGGGAGGCAGCCCATCGCGCTCGTATCGTGGCGCCGACATGGCAATGGCAGACGATTTCGTGCAACTGCCAGTCGGTCAGTTCGAAGAAGCGCCTGGCTTCACCGTAGGTGTCGTCTCTCAAGCCTTGTGCGCGAAAGATCGGGTCCTCGAAGGCAACCGTGAGAGGCGAGTCGTTATAACGCATCTTTTCGCGTATCTCAGGGGACTTGTATTCGGTGCCCGTCAACGCTTCGAGACGCCGATCGGGATTTTTCTCCAGCAGTTTCGCCCAACGTTCGAGACGCTGGCTTCGGGTCGCTACTAGGTCTGTTGCTTCAGCGTGAACGTCGGCAACGGTATGCAGTTGGTCAAGTGTTTGGTGCTTCACGGCCGCCTCCTATTCAACAGGTGAGTTCGTCCCACCCTGAAATGGAAATTATGGCGCTACACGACGCCGACAAGGCCCTCATGCGCGTACCATTCGATCACTTTTCTGACGGCGCCGTCCTGCCACGAGTGCCTGACGCCTGCGGGATCATCGGAGGTTGCCATCGGAACCATAGGCACACGTGGTCGTTCTGCGTGCACCAGCCCGTAGAGCGAAATCGGTCGAAACGGGTGGCGTTAGAATCCCGGCCGACGTCGGTGACCCGCCAAGGCAGAGTGCAGCGAGGAAGGAAATCGCACCATGGCCATTCTTCCCACTCCCGAACCAACCCCCACTCCGGCGCCCACGCCACCGCCGCTTCCTGAACCGAAGCCGGTGCGTGAGCCGGACCCGGACAGACTTCCCGACGAAGCTCCCGTCCCCAATCCGGATGAAAATGATGCGCCGCTGAAAATCGGTCCTAAAAGATCCGATCCCGGCATTTGACGGAGCGGATTGGTGTGAAGCGATCGGCGGACGCTCGCTCTAGATCGCCCCAATTCTTCATGGAGGCCGGTGTCGGCGCATTGCGCGGCCATCGAGCGCGTGGCGCTCGGGCGGCGTGGAATGATGATGGAATGATGCTCACCGTCGCAGGCATCAGATCGAGCGCTGCGGCGAAGCGAACTCGGAGGCCTGCCTTAGATGCTGGCGCAGCAGCGCCTCGGCCCATTCGATCTCGCCCGCTTCGACAGCATCGAGGATGGCCAGATGTTCCCGGCATGACTGCTCGATGCGTTCCGCCGGCAGTTCCTCGAAACCTGCCGATTCCTGCAACCGGCGCAGATTGTTCTGCTGGCGCACCGCATCCGCCAGGAACCGGTTGCCGGAACAGGCCGCAAGCCCTTCGTGAAAGGATGCGTTGATCCGGAACCATTCGTCGCCGCCGATCAGCGTCTTGCCCGTCGACACGATCGCCAGGATGCGCTCGTGAGCGCGCCGGACCGGCCCCAGCTGCTGGGGATCCGCATTGAACATGGGCGACCGCAGCGCCGCGCATTCGACGGCCATCCGGAATTCATAGCTTTCCCGGTAGGCGTCCTCACCGACAAGTGTGTCGGCAAAACGCCAGCCATGCCCCGGCAGGCGCTGCACCAGTCCTTCGGCGGCAAAGCGGAGCAATAGCTTGCGCACGATGCCGCGCGACACCTGATAGCGCGGCATCAATTCCGCCTCGGACACCTCCTGGGGCAACTGACCGAGCGCGCGCTCCCGCATCATCCTGCGGTAAAGCTCCTCGAGCGGAGAACTGGGCAGGATATCCTCAGGGTCGAGGTCGGCGACATCGCGAGCCAATTGCAGCCCCCTTGTCTCGAAGGGGCTTAAGATGCCCTGAGCGACCAGCAGTTCCAGCGCCGCGCTGACGGGGGAACGCGAAACGCCGAACGTGCGGGCAAGGTCCGGCACCGAGACGCGGGTTCCAACCGTCCAGCCCGCATCCTTGATCCGCTCCAGGATCCGCCGCGCCAGATCGATCTGCAGCGGACTGGCCGCCTCGCTGCGTGCCGGCCGGTCGATGATCGTTTCGTTCATAGGCGCTTCCTCAAGCGTTCGCATTATAGATATGCGCCACGCAGTTCGAACTGGCAATCTAGCGAATTCTCCTGCTTTTCATTCAATCAAAATGCATTATTATCCGGACTCAGACGAGTTGAGGCTTCGAGATCGATGGAGCGCCGAGAGCGCGCGGCATGGCCTATGGCGAACAGGCGCGCGGGCGTATCGGCGCTTCGGTAGCGATCTATGCCGGCCAGTTCGACCGTTTCGGCTTCAGGCGGGACGATGTCGCGCGGTTCTCCGGCATCTTCCCGCCTCGCTTGCGGCAATGGGCGCCCGATCTCGTCGAGGAAATGGCAGGGATTGCATCAGGCGCCAACCTCGACCTGTCCTCGATCGTCCTGGTCAATGCGCGTACCGAATTCCTGCAGCTTGCCCGGCGCGAGAAAGGCGTTTCCGACGACGAGCCCGACGGATGCACGGGCGCGGCGATCCTGCCGGAGGCAACCCGGAACGGCAGGCTCATCCACGGCCAGAACTGGGATTTGCAAGGATCGGGATTTGCTTGCCGCCGTTCTTGCGTGCGCGCGAGCCACGCATACGACGGTGATCGCATCGTGCGATGTGGATGCCGGGACTACCGAGTTCGATGACGCCTAGCTTCTTGATGGTGAATGGTCATCGAGAGGCAATCCATGAGACCGGTCCTGACCATGGCCGTCTGATCAATTCGCGTCCCGTGCGAGGCCACTGCCACGTACCCGCGTCCTTGATACACCGGATTCATCCCCTAGTTACCTCCGTGGGCGCCTTAGTCGCGAGTTTGCCTGGGGGCGGCGGCGGTTGCGCCGTCCTGACTGCATGCCGCGGAAAGACGGTTCGACCGACGCACTTTATGGAGGTGGTCGTGCGTCAATCCCCTGAATCCAGCTGGGCATATGTCGCATTCGTTTGCTCGATCGCGGTAGCTTGCGCAGGAGCTGCCGCCGGCGGCGAGCGCGGCGGAGGCAATAGCGGTGGCAACCATGGTGGCGGAGACAATAGCGCTGGCAGCCATCACGGTGAAGGCCGCAAAGGCGGCGCGCACAAAGGACCTAGCGGCTCCAGCAGTAGGTCACCGGTGGACGACGATGGGACCGGCACCGCTGCAACGGCAGCAGTTGCGGCAACTACGGCCGCCACTGCCGTCAGTGTCGCCCGGTCCGCAGGAGCCGGACGGTCGCTCGACCTCCCGGCCAGCCTCCAGCCTCCCAGCGACATCAACAGTCCATCGACGGTTAGTCCAATCAAAGCGCTGCCGGGCGTCCCGGATGAAATCGTTCGCGCCTGCCATAATGCAATCGAGTCGGCCGCCGCCCCGTTTGGCGCGACCAGTGTGCGCGTCAGCAGCGCAGGTTCCATACGTCGGTTGAGCCCGGATACGATCTCGGCTCCCGTTGAGGTCAGCATCGACTATGGACGGCAAGGCAAGGTGGAGACGCGCCAGGCGCCGATCAAATGCGAATTGAACGCTACAGGCAGCGTGATCGGGCTGACATAGCGTATCGCGCAGAACTCCTCGCCGACGAGAGCAGGATGAATTCGAACGGGTGAATCATCCGCGGCGTCGTGAGAGGGTGCGACTGCAATGCCTCCCAAAGGCCCTGGGCCTTCGATAGGAGGACCGCACAGTCGTTTTGGAAATCACTCCAACGTCGCTTGTCTTGGCCTGAGGGGATAGGGAAGTATGAGAGAACGCACCCGGGCAATCCGCGCCGGGGCGCGAATCTTGCTGCGTGCAGTCTTCTGGCTGACAGCCTTCAACCCGCCGGCAGCGGCTGCCGCGCGGCCAGCGCGCGGCTTCAGCGGCGGCTCAATCTGGGCGCTGCGACGCTCAGCCCTGAGCCTGTCATTGTCCGCGCGCGCGGCGGCCAGGTCGCGGGCAAGAGAAACAGTGACTTCACGTTGCTTGTCCAGAGCCTCCTTCAGCCTGGCGACCCCTACCAAAAGTGCTCGGGCGGCGTCGCGTTCGAGGCGAGCTTTATCGAGGTCCTCATGGGTCGAGACTGCCGCAGCGCGTTCTCGTGCCAGAGCCTGCGCCGTCTCGGTTGCAGTCTGCTCCACTCGTTTTCTCGCTGTGACTGCTCTGGCTCGTTCCTGCTCAGCCGCGTCGCGCTCGAGGCGAGTTTTTTTCAGCTCCTCTCGCGTCGAGACCGCTGCAGCGCGTTCTAACGCCAAAGCCTGCGCTGTCTCGGTTGCAGTCTGCTCGGCACGCTTTCTCGCTGAGACTGCTCTGGCTCGTTCCTGTTCAGCCGCGTCGCGCTCGAGGCGAGCTTTTTTCAGCTCCTCATGAATCGACGCTGCTGCAGCGCGTTCTCGAGCCAGCGCGCCCTCCGTCTCGGCTGCGGTCTGCTCCACTCGTTCTCTCGCTGTGACTGCACCGGTCCGTCCCTGCTCAGCCGCGTAAGCGCGCTCCATGAGCGCGGCATTGGACCGTTTCACTTCGGCGAGGTCGCCATGAAGGTCCTCTGATTTCCGGCGTTCGTCGTCGAGCATTCCGCTCGCTTGCGCCAGCGAAGCCTTGGCCTTGGCGCGATCCTCGGCGGCCTCGGCCTGAAGCTGTTCAATTTGCGCCTGCGCTCGCGATAGATCGCGCGCCACCCATCCGGCTCGCTGACGCTCCAGATGAGCAGCGGGCATCTCCGTAAAGACATAGTTGGTGGCCTCGCGCAGCATCGTGCGGGTATCTCCCGCAATGCGCCGCAATGCGTCAACTGTGCGGGCTGCCGCGAGCTCGTTGCGCAATTGCTCCTGGCGTACGCTATCGGCGGCTGCCATGCTTGTCCTCAGCGCGTCGATCTCCTTGCGCGACTCGAGCAGCGCTCGCTGCAGAGCGGCGCTCCTGGCGCGCTCGCCTTCCGCCGCCTGGTGCTCCTGGCCGGCCAATTCCCTCGCTGCGGCTGCCTGAGCAGCAGCTGCTCCGACTTGCGCCCGGGCAGCCGTGAGATCCGGGCTGAGCAATTCGACACTCGTGCGCTCGTCTCCCTGGGCTGGCCCACGCACATCTAATGCAGCACTCGCCGGAAGCTCGATGGGTCGCGAAAGGTCCGGATTGGCGTTGCCCTGGACCCGCGAAATGGCGGGGGCGCTTTCGACCCAGTTTTGTCTCGTCATCGCATAGCTAAGCGGCACGGCCAGACAGATTGCGGCGACGCCAAAGCGGGGTACAAGACCGATCGGCCTACGAACGCGAGGAGGTGAGGCCGTCGCTGTGGTGAGGTCGGGATCCTCCGCGAGGGCGAGTTGCGTCGGCATACGGCTCAGAGCCGTCAATACTGGACTAGTTAGGGCGGCAAGATAAGCCGCCACCTGCCTCTGAACATAGCCAGCGATTTCCCTGATCGATGTCGCAAGTCGGCCGGATTGCGCTATGTTCGTCGCGGAAGCGAAAGCGTTAGTCTGGGCCACAGACGAGCTCTCGCAAGCTTCGGAGATCACGTCGAAATACTCGATTCGCACCCCGAACCGAAGGCAATCGGCATCCTGATGCCGAATATCCAGGTTTACGGTGTCTGAGGGCGTGGCAACCTGAGAAGAACAAGCAGGCTCGGTTGCAAGGTCGACCGGGCTTTCCCAATCCCAAGATGCCTCATCGGGGGGATCAGATCCGCCTTCGCTCACATCTGATTTGAGGCGACGCCGTTGCACCGCGATAAGGATACGCCGGAGCACAAGATAGAGGCCCACCGAGGCAAATGTTGCTATCCCGCCCAGGATGGCGAGATCTGCGTCGTTTGCGTAAATTTCGGCAAGAGGATTTGACATTGCCGTGCCTGTGCGGTCTTGGGTGTATTCTCAAGTTCGTGAAGCGGTGTTTGCCCCCTCGTCTTGGTGCTGGCTAAAGCCTTTGATCGCTTTCGAAGCTGTCACTTGCTTCGAGCAGTGTCCCTCCGACACTTGCTCCGAGATCCCTCCAGTGCTCGAATTGTTGTTGCATGACGGAGCGCCTGTCGCGCGCTGATAGACATGCCGGCGCAGATGACTTTTGTTTGAATCGAAACCTGAAGATGCCGTGGCCGCCGATTATCGGCCGCCAAGGGCGCACAGGCTGTGAGAGCCGACTTGCACCTCTGCATCTCAACGTCCCGAAAGTTCTCCCACGGTGCGTACCATTCCGCCATTTCCGGTTCTGGACGGTCCGCCTGAGCTTTAAGCTAGGTCATAAAGCTAGGTCACAGACCTCCACGGTCAACCGTCACCTCATACTAAACGTCAGAAGCGCTTCGGCCATGCACAACGGCCATTGCTGCTCCGATCGCTGTCGAACGGCCGCTCCTGGCGCATCCTTGGTTTGTAGCAGGATCGCCGTCCACGACAGGCCCTGCGTCGACAGCACCGTCATGCCCCGCGACTTGGCTTCCTCGACACGCGATGATTCAAGATCGGGAAGGACATCGAGTTCGCCGGCAAACAGCGCGGTCTCCGCCGCCGCCGTGTCGGCAATGACCATGAAGCGCACCTTGTCGACATAGGCCTCACGGGTCGCCTCGTTTACATCGCGCACGATAGCGGCGCGTGCGCGTGGCCCATCTGGGCTTCGATCGCATCGGACACCGTTAGCTCAAGGTCAGCCGGGCGGCACGACAAACGACATCGTGATGCCGTGCAGGTTGACTCGATTGTCTGCTTGCCTAACTAGGATCTCGGGGCTCAGCGCAAATCACCACAGTCGGTATGATATCTTCCCGCATCCGAACGCTTGTCCTTGTTGTTGTTCTCTTGGCCGGCAGTTCCATCGTGTCGTCCTGCGTCGCCCCTGACGACACGTCGAACCTCCCAAAGGAAGACGCCACAACGGCGGCAGCCCGCAAAGAGATGGTCGGTCTCAGCGAGGCGGACGTTCGAATGTGCGCCGGCTTTCCGACTGCCACCGCCGATGCGGGCGGAAGCCAGATCTGGACCTATCAGCGTACCGTTCAACGCGGCAACCTCAACGTCGTGATTCCAACTTTGGCCGTGGGTGCGATCCCGACGGTTGGAGGAACGCTCAATGTCGATCCTGGCGGCTATTGCAACACCCAAATCCGAATGGTCGATGGCCGTGTTGCCGAGGTTGCCTACGCCGGCGACAACAACACGCCGAACCACCGCGATACGCTCTGCGTCAGCACGGTAGACGGCTGCGTGGCATATGCCCGCCAGCGCCATCAAGTCAGGACAGGAGCCATTTCCAGGTAATCGGGCTGGTGGCGCAATCCAGGCCTGCACCGTTCGTTCCCATTTCAGGCAGACGTTCTATATTCCGAACAGTCGCCAGAGACCGACCGCACTCCCCGCCGATCAGCCATGCGAAGGCGGTCGCCCGGAACCGTTCTTGTGGTCGGGAGTACAGGGGGTCGGAAGGACAGGGATGGCAAACGAATGATCATCACCCGCAGGACATTCGTGAAGGCTGCCGCCGCTTCCGGAGCGGCTCTGGTGTTGCCGGGAACCGCGCCCGGCGCGCCGCCTGCGCCGGTGATGCGGGCCGTGCCCTCCTCGGGAGAGATGCTTCCCGCAGTGGGGCTGGGCACCTGGATCACCTTCAATGTCGGCGACGATCCGGTGCTACGCGACGAGTGCGCCGAGGTGATCGCGGCCTTCTTTGCGGCAGGCGGCCGCATGATCGATTCCTCGCCCATGTACGGCTCTTCGCAGCCCGTGATCGGCTATGGCCTCGAGAAGCTCGGCCGGCCCGAAGCGCTGTTTTCCGCCGACAAGGTCTGGACCTCCTCCGCCGCCGACGGACCCGCGCAGATCGAGCAGTCGCGCCGTTTCTGGGGTGTGCCGCGCTTCGACCTCGTTCAGGTCCATAACCTCGTCGCCTGGGAGACGCATCTCGAAACCCTGTTCGCCATGAAGGCGGACGGGCGGATCCGCTATGTCGGCATCACGACGTCCGAAGGACGACGGCACGACCTGTTCGAACAAATCATGCGCGCGCATCCGCTCGACTTCGTGCAGTTCACCTATAACGTCGTCGACCGCGAGGCGGAGGAACGGCTCCTGCCGCTGGCGGCCGAGCGCGGGATGGCCGTCATCGTCAACCGGCCGTTTCGCCAGGGCGCGCTGACGCGCCAGCTCCAAGGGGAGACGCTGCCGGCTTGGGCGGCCGAGATCAGTGCCGGGACCTGGGCGCAGTTCATTTTGACGTTCATTCTTTCGCATCCCTCCGTCACCGTCGCCATCCCCGCCACCACCCGCGTCGACCATGTGCGCGAGAACGTGATGGCGGCGACCGGTCCCCTCCCCGACGCGGCCATGCGCGAGCGGATGGCGGCTTACGTCCAGGACCTCTAAGCAGGCATTCGTGGGCTGGCCCACGAATGCCTGCTTTGATTCTGTTGTTTGTCGCAGGTTCTTGTCGCAAAACCGTGGGACACTTTGCGGAACCTGCTTAGATGTCGGAATGGTGGACCTACCGTCTGGAAGATTTCCTGCTCTTCTCGCCACGCGTCTACTGGCGCATGTTCGGGTTGGCCAATGCCGCGTTCTGGCCGCTGCATCTCCTGACGCTCGCCGCCGGCCTCGCCATCGTCCTGCTCGTGCTGCGGCGGCCGCCTGGCCATGGTCTCTGGATTGCGCTCGTCCTCGCCGCGCTCTTTGCCTTCGTCGGCTGGTCCTTCCTGTGGAGCCGCTATGCCGCGATCAACTGGGCGATCGCCTATGTCGCGCCGGCCTTCGGCCTGCAGGCGCTGCTGCTGGCGATCGGCGGTGCCGCACGCGGCGGCCTCGCCTTCGACCGGCGGGACATCGCAGGGCGGCTCGGGCTGCTGATCGCGGTCGTTGGCCTCGTCGTTTATCCCCTCCTGCCGCCGCTCTTCGGGCGGCCATGGTCGAGCGCCGAGGTCTTCGGCATCGCGCCGGACCCGACGGCGATCGTAGCGCTCGGCGTCCTGCTTGCAGCGAGCGGCGGGCTTGTGCCGCTGCTGTTTGCGATCCCGCTGCTGTGGCTGCTGCTCAGCGGCCTGACGCTTCATGCCATGGGCGATCCACAAGCCTGGCTGCCGCTTCTGGCAGCGGCCATCACTGTCGCTGCCTTGGCCCTGCGCCGCATTGCTCGGTGATGCGGCGGCGCGTTCGGCATTTGCCTCGTCGGCGCTCTCAGCGCGCCGCCCACACCAGGCCACGACGAAATATTGTTCGCATCTGCGCCACCTCGAACTCCTTGGCGATATGGCCGAGCGCCGAATAGAACACTCTTCCCTTGCCGTGCCGGCGCTTCCAGACGACCGGCATGACCACGCCTTCTATCCAGGAGGCGTGCTCGCCGGAGAAGGTGGTGGTCGCCAGCACCTCGTTCGATGGGTCCACATGCATGTAGTACTGTTCGGAGCGGTACGAGAAATCGTCGATGCCGTTCATGATCGGATCGTCGCGCTTGGTGATGTCAACCCGGTAGTCGATGATGTTGCCCGGGTGGGCCACCCACTGGCCGCCGCACATGAACTGGTATTCCGTGGCTTCACGAAAGGCATCGCACATGCCGCCGTGATAGCCGCCCAGGCCGACACCGCCCTCGACCGCCTTTGTCAGGTTGAGCTCCTCGTTCTTCGCAAGCTTGGCCATCGTGTAGATTGGGACGATCAGACTCAAATCGGCGATCGCGGGGTCGGCGAATATCTCGGTCGTGGTTTCGACGCGCACGCCAAACCCTTCTTCTTCGAGCATCGCCTTGACGACGCGCGCACCTTCTTCCGGCTCGTGTCCATCCCAGCCGCCCCATACGATCAACGCTTGCCGCATGTTCTTCTCCGTCAGTTGGTTGTATCGCCAAACGAGCCTTCGGCGGCAAGTGCGGCCGGCCGAACCGGTCAAGCAACCGGGCGCTTTGCTAGCAGCAGCCCACATCCAAGCACGATCATAGCGCCGCCCGAGCCTTCACGAAGCCGGCGAATGAGATGCGGACGGGACGCCGCGCCATCGCGAAGTCTTCCGGCTGCAAACGCCACGACAATATCGGCGAGCGTGTTAAGAGCAACCGAGACGGCGCCGAGGATCACGAACTGCAGGGCAACGTGATCCGACGATGTAACGACAAACTGGGGAATGAAGGCGAGGAAGAATGCGGCCGTCTTCGGGTTCATCGCTTCCACAAGAACGCCATCCCTGAAGGCCCGCATCGCGCCGACGGGCGGCTCTGAATGACCCAGCGACTTGTAGCCGAGCCTGGCATGGCGAATGGTTCGGTATCCCATCCAGACCAGATAGAGCGCGCCGACCACCTTGAGTGCCGTGAACAATTCGGCGCTTGCCAGCACGATCGCCGAGACGCCAAGACTGCCGGCTAAGACATGAAACAGCCCGCCGAGACCATTGCCAAGGCTCGAAGCGATTCCTTCAGAGCGGCCGCCGGAAAGAGTTCGGGCGGCGACATAGAAAATCCCCGGACCCGGAGTAATCGCCAGAAGGAATGCCGTGAACAGGTAGACGGTGAAGGCGTTGGAATTCAGCATGGAAATGTCCTGATGAAAGACTGTCTATCGAAGTTCAATACAAACTTTGGAACCAGTGGAGAAAACCGCATCGAGATGGTCGAGAGCGGCGGCGACGCGCTGCCGTGCCTGGTCCCTCAGTGGGAGGACGGGGCGTGGCGGATCGACGTCGCAGAGGTTCAGAAGCTTGGCGACGACGTACATCACCCTAAAACTGCCGAATTCCTGGAACAGCGCCCAAAGCGGTCCGAAGGCGGCGTCAAATCGCTCGACGGTGGCGGCGTCCCCGGATTGCGCCGCTCGCGTCAGGGCCAGAGCCTGTGACGGCAGAAGTCCTGCGACGACGGAATACCAGGCGTCGCTCCCGGCGAGCAGCGCAGGCGCCCCGCCCCAGTCGCCGCTGTAGCCGATCTTGAATGCCGACCCGGTCGCAGACCGGAGGGAGGCGAGTTCGGAAGCGAAGTCACATCCGGACGGCAAAGGCATCTTCACGGCTTCAATGTTCGCCACCTTCGACAAGCGGGAAATGAGGTCCAGGCTGAAAGTGAACTTGGTTGTGCCGGGATTGTTGTAGATGCAAAGCGGGAGCTGCCCCGCGTCGGCGACTGCGGCGAAGTGTTCGAAGACCTCGTCGTCAAAGAGCGGTGTATAGGAAACCGGAGCGAGCAGCAGGCCGTCGGCGCCCGCAGCCTTCGCGTCACGGGCAAGGTCCACCGCATCGCTGGTCCGGATCGCTCCGACGCCGACCATAACCGGGATTTTGCCGCCGACCGTGTCCATCGCCGTTTCGACCGCGCGTCGACGCTCTTCTCGCGTGAGGAAAGCGTAGGCGCCGGTACTGCCGAGCAGTCCGATGGAGTCCGCTCTCGCCTCCTCGATGTGCTTCAGAAGGCGCGCGAGGGCGGCGGTATCGAGCCTGCCGGAAGCGTCCGCCGGGGTGATCGGGAATGCCGAAAGGCCTTGGAAGATAGACATGAAAGAACCCTTCAGATGCGGGTCAGGAGAAGCTTCAGCCCGGCAAATCCGAAGAATACGGCCAGCGTGCCTTCGATCCAGTGCCGCGCCCGCCGATACAGGCGGATCATGGGAGCGGTCGAAAAGACGATCGCGTAGCCGCAGAAGATGGTGACGCTCAGAACCGCGCAGCCTGCGAGGATCACGAGTACCGTATACGGCGACGACCCAGAGCCGAGCCCCAGCGTCATCAGTGCGATCCATGCAAGGATCGATTTCGGATTGGTGAGATGCATTAGCAGTCCGCGCTTGTAGAGAGTGGCCGCCGTCGCCTTCCGTTCGTTCGTCGGGCGAAGCTGATCCTTGTCTGAAGAAAGCGCAGCCTTGCCCGCTTTGAAGGCGAGATAGAGAAGATATAGGCCTCCGAGCACCTGCAGGACCACGAGTGCCTGCGCGTATCGACTGAGGATCGCCGAGACACCTGTCGCGGCCATCAGGCCCCAAAAGATCGAGCCGCTGACTACGCCAGACGCGATTGCCAGCGCGGCCCTGCGGCCGTCATTCATGGCGACGGCCATGATGCGCATATTGCTCGGGCCGGGACTACCGGCAGCGATGACGTAGGCGGTAAAGACGATGATGAATTGGTCGGCCAGCATTTTACTTCTTCGGAAGGTGCAAACTGGCATCATCAATACCCGTCCAACTGGCCCTGACCAAGAGCCACTTTTAGATAAAAGATGCTGGTCCAGTTGCCCTCAGGCCTTTGCCTGACTGAGTTTTCCCGGTAATGTCTGGATCAACGAAACGTCTTCATTTGGGTAATCACGATGGTCCAGTTGCCACCCCGCAAGCAGAATTCGTCGTCGGGACTGGGCGCGCGCGGGATCTATGAGAACCTGCGGGAACAGATCGTGGCGGAGGTATACGGCCGCGGAGACGTGCTTCCGTCGGCTCGTGCACTGGCGGTCGAGCTTGGCGTCTCACGAACGACTGTGACGTCCGCTTACGAACAGCTCGCCGCCGAGGGGTTCGTGGTCATTCGACATGGCGCTCGGCCACGGGTGGCCATCAAGATCGCGCACAGCGAGCCGGGAGAAGTCCTTCATACAGCCGCAGAGCCACACAGCCTCTCCGCTTTCGGGGAAAGGCTTCGATCCCGAGCCATTCCGATGCGGGTTCCGTCGGAGAGGCTCGTCGCCGACTTCCGCTACGGCGACATGTCGGCCTTTGACTTCCCGACCCTTGCCTGGCGGAAGGGCATGAACGATGCTGCGCTGGGACGGCCGCCCAAGCTATCCTATGGCGAGCCCTGTGGCTTGATCCGCCTGCGTACCGCCCTGCAGGGTTATCTATGGCGAGCGCGGAGCATCAGGTGCGAGGTGGGCGAGATCGTCATCGTCAACGGCTCTCAGCAGGGACTAGATCTCTGCGCCCGGCTCCTTCTCGATGAGGGCGACGGGTTCGCCATCGAAGAGCCCTGCTATCCGATGGCACGGAGCGTCTTCGAGATGACAGGGGCCATCGCTGCCCCGGTGGAGGTTGACGCCGAAGGCATCAGAGCGGACTTGTTGGCGGATGTTGGCGCGCGGCTGGCTTACGTCACGCCCTCACATCAGTTTCCATTGGGAAGCGTAATGTCCATGGGGCGACGCCAGCAACTGCTAAGATGGGCGGAAGAGAAGAGGGCCTACATCGTCGAGGACGACTACGACAGCGAATATCGATTCGACATGAACCCCATACCGCCGCTTCGCGCGCTTGGAGGCGCGTCGAACGTCATCTATATTGGTACGGTTTCGAAGACACTGTCGCCGACGCTCCGGATCGGCTACCTCGTCATCCCGCGCGAGTTGCAGGAGGTTTTTGCCCAGGCCAAGCGCCTGACGGACAGGCATGCGCCCATCCTCGAACAGGAGGCGCTTGCGACCCTGATGGAATCCGGCGTCTACGAAAGCCACGTGCGCAAGGCCCGTCGTCAAAATGCCCGCCGACGTGTAGCGCTCCTCGACGCTCTGCAGGCTGAATTCCGGGATCTCGTTCGGGTCGAAGGCGCGGAGGCCGGTCTGCACGTCGTCGTCTGGTTCGGCGACATGCCGCCCTCTATGGCGACATCATTCATCGAGAGAGCCGCCTCGCTCGGAGTCGGCATCTACTCCATATCACCGCACTATTTCGATCAGACATTGGATCGGAGGTGCCTCGGCTTGGTGATGGGATACGCAAGTCTTACCGAAAGCCAAATCTACAGAGGACTAAAGCTCCTTCAACGCGCTTACGAGGACGCAATAAGCTGCTGCGACGTGAGCATTGCGGTCAGGTAGGCCAGTGGATCGACACCATTAAGCTTGCAGGTTTCGACGAGCGCGGCGATGGTGGCCCAGTCTTTTGCTCCAGTGTCGTGCCCCGCAAACAGCGCGTTTTTCCGGTTGAGTTCTATTGGCCGGGCCGCTATCCCGATGCCGACGGCAAGCCTGTGGACCACACTCTCAACCGGCCAGGTGCTTTCGCCGGAGCTCGACGACTACCGCAATATTCCCTGCCGCATCATCGCCTCAGGCGGGACGCACAAACGTGCCATTCTTGTAGCTGTGGCGCGGGCCGGGTTGGCGACGGTCGTCGTAACGGATGCTGACAGCGCAAAAACCATGCTTGAGCGCCGCTAGTGGTAGAAATCTGGCGCTTGGTACCCGATACGGATTACCTGTTCCGACCCGTTGCGGAAGTTCGTTCGCCCGTGCCGAATTCACGCCCATTGACCCAGCGGTGACCTCCACCGTCCGCGTTGCGAATGACCGCAATGCGCCCAATTTCGGTCGTTCAGATCCACATTATTGAATCCTGAAAGCTGCCACTCATGTGCAGAACAAGCCAAGAGCGAGATTGGGTGGATTTCGGTCAGGCAGCTTTCGAGAAACATCCAGCAAAAGAAGCTGTTCAGGCGACATGCGTAATGTCATCATCTGATCCTCTGCCGACCTTGCGGTCCGACCCTGTCGAGGTAGGTTTCGGCTGGAAAGCAGACGGTCGTGCTCAGGGAGAGTAGAAGCATCGAACCGCGGATAAATCATTTCCTTGCAACCTGCGTGTTGCATAGCCGTTGCATGCAAACAGGCAACACTTTCAGCGGAGGAGAACATGGCCCGACAAGAAGGTCCCGGAGTCCCTGCTCCGTCTATGAGCGAACCCATTGGCGACTTCGATGTGGTTTCGGAAGATGAATGGAACGCTGCCCGCGAGAAGCTGCTCGCGGAGGAAAAGGCCCTGATGAAAACCAAGGATCGTCTGGTCGCCAAGCGCAGACTCCTTCCGGTGACCGAAGTTGACCGCAATTACAAATTCATAGGCACGAATGGTGATAGGGATCTGCTGGGGCTGTTCGAAGGACGACGACAGCTTGTCGTCTATCGTTTCTTCTATGCGCCCGATGTCGAGAATTGGCCGGATGGGGCGTGCAGCGGTTGCTCGATGTTTGCTGACACCGTCGTTCATCCTGCCCATCTTGCAGCACGCGACACGACCCTCGCCTTCGTCACTGCTGCTCCTATCGACAAGATCGAGAGCCTGCGCGAACGGATGGGATGGAACCACATCCCGTTCTATTCGCTGCCCGACGAGCGGTTCTCTCGGGATTTCGGTGTTGAAGAACTATTCGGCATCAACGTCTTCATTCGGCGCGGTGAACGTATTTTCCGCACCTACTTTCTGAACGGACGCGGCATTGAGGAAATAGGTCCCGTCTGGTCATTTCTCGACATGACGCTGTTAGGTCGGCAGGAGACTTGGCAGGAGGTGCCGCCCGGGCGTCCTCAGGGCGATCCCTACACGTGGTGGCGTCTTCACGACAACTACGGCCCAGTCGCTGCTCCCAACCCTCCGCAACCGAAGGGAGACGCATGAGTTGGGCGAGCCTCTGAACGCATTGCAAAACGTCAGCGGCGTTTCTCGGGACCGATTTCGACGAATTTCCAAGGGCCTATGCCATAAACAGCGCGGTGGGTGCGGACTGCAGCATCAACGTCGCGCACAACGAGGTCTGCTTCGGGCTGCGGCCAAGGCACTCGCTTTGGCCGACGTGGGTCGGAACCTGCCATTGGCGTGTAGCTGGACGAACGGCACCTATCGCTGGTTCTGATCCAATAGCCGTCAGACCGTTTTCGGCCCCGATTGAGACGTAGAACGCTCCATCGCCGTGTAATCCGAGACGTTCGTCCCGGCCGGCTCGGTCGCGCCATTTACGGACCTGTACAGATCGCTGCGCCAACGTCGGCTTGCCGCGCCAATTCCGGACATGGGGTGCGCAGGCGCGGCTCGCCTGCCAAAAAGCGCCAAACGGGTACCGCAAAGGCGCAGGTTCGGTTTATCGAACCGTTTCCGAGCCACTCCTGATGCTCGGGGCGGCGCGCCAGCGGGATTTCGTATGGCACGTAGCGCTGAACATGATACTTTAGGCTCCTCTGAATAACCCGGATTTCCCTCATGGAGCGCCGGCTCACTGCGATCCTCGCCGCCGACGTGGTTGGCTACAGCCGCCTCATGGGGCTGGATGAGGCCGGTACGCTGTCGGCGCTAAAGACGCACCGGCGCGAGATGGCGGACGCCAAGATCGCCGAGCATCAGGGCCACATTGTCAAGGTCACCGGCGACGGTATGCTGGTCGAATTCCCGAGCGTGGTGAATGCAGTTGCCTGCGCCGCAGATATCCAGCGCAGGATGCGCCAGCGCAACGTCGACGTGCCGGAGGACCACCGCATCGAATTTCGCATCGGCATCCATCTCGGCGACATCATCTTCGAGGACAACGACATCTATGGCGATGGCGTCAACATCGCGGCGCGCATCGAGAGCATCGCCAGGCCCGGCGGCGTCGCCGTGTCCGGCTCTGTGCGAGACCATATCGGCAACCGGCTCGATCTGACCTTCGAGGACACTGGCGAGCAGACGCTGAAGAACATTGATCGACCGGTCCGCGTTTACAACGTCAACCTCTTCGCCGACGCGCCGTGGCTGCACGCCGCAGCCGGCACGGAACGAGCCAAGACAAGATTCTCGCGACGCGGCTTCATTCTTGCTGCACTCGTTCTCGTTGCGGCAGCGATCGGCGTATACTACGGCGCGGAAATATGGCGGGCCGCTCCGGTTCGTTCGAGCGACATGCCGAGGATTGCGGTCCTTCCCTTCGACGACTTCAGTACCGGCGCGGACAAGGGATATCTCAGCGATGCCGTCGCCGAGGGGATCATCACCGAGCTTGCTCGGAGCAAGACTTATGCCGTCATCGCCCGGAACTCGAGCTTCAGGTACCGCGGCCACCCGGTTGACGCTAGGCAGATCGGAGATGAACTCGGCGTCGACTACCTCCTCGAAGGCAGCCAGCAGAAGATCGGAGACCAGCTAAAAGTGACTGCCCAGTTGCTGAATGCGCATGACGGATCGCATGTCTGGGCCAACACTTACAACCGCGAAATTGCCGATCTTTTCGTCGTCCAGGAGGAGATCATCCGCACGCTTGCGGATAGGGTCGGGCGCAGGATCGAGCGCCCCCTGCCAAAGAGCGACGCCGCGCAGGTCAGCGCGCTCCGCTATGTCCTGATGGGGTTTGCCGAGAACGAAAAGGATTTCTCCGCCGCGGGGAACGCGCTGCTACGGCAGTTCAGCCTCAAGGCGATCGAAGCGGATCCGAACGCCCAGTTCGGCTATATCGGGATGGCCTGGCACTATCGCAATGACGCGGTTTTCTGGCACAAGCAGGAAAATAACCCCGACGAGGCGTTGAAGCGCGCCGCCGAATACGCCGACAAGGCCATTCTGCTCGCTCCGGACGATGCCAACGCGCATCATGTCCGCGCCAGAATTCATACCGAAGCCGGAGAGATCGATCAGGCCATTGCGCGGTACGATCAGGCGATCGCCCTGAATCCCAGCGACTCGAATATCCTCGTCGGCAGTGCGGCCCCGCTGATCTTTGCCGGCCGAATCGACGAAGCTATCGATCGGATCAAGCAGGCTATGGGCATCGATCCTTTCCACCCTGACTGGCTCCACTGGGACATGGGCTGGGCGCTCTACGAAAAGAACGATTGCGGGGCCGCGCTGACGGCGATGCGGAAAATGTCCAGAATCCCGAGCGGCGCACACCGAATGCTTGCCGGGATCCACGCCTGTCTGGGAAACCAGCGGGAGGCAAAGGAAGCACTTGCGGTTTTCCTCAAAGACTCGCCCGGCGACTCCATCAGCAAACAACGCAAGCAGTGGGAGAAGAATTACACCACCCCCGGAGCCCTTGAGCGCTGGATCGGACACATGCGGTTCGCGGGCTTGCCGGAGTGAACGGCTGTCCGAGCGCGACCCCGCAGAAGACCGACTGGGCCGCTACGTTGAAGCAATTGTGTTATGAGCGCTGGATGCCCTCAAAGGGATCATCCTTCGCAAGGAATATTGGGTGCGGAAGGTCGGCAGAGGGGCCGCCTTGCGTCATAGTGCGCTCGCACCCGAACTTCTGGAACGGGTCAGCTCACGACGATGACAACGCCGACCTGAATGTCAGCAATCAACGATCTGCAGCCGGAAGCTGCCAGTCCGCTGACGGCCCCCGAATGCGACGTTAGAGTATCTGCTCGGCAATGACCGTTCTTGGCGCGAACAACCTGTTCCGGCATACGGCTCATACGGCAAGTTTCCACCCTGAGCGGCCCCACCGCCGTTCAGGCTCGGAACTCTTTGCAATCACAATTCCCAAGAGAACACCGAGCACGCCGCCAAGCATCATCGCCGAAGAAATTGTGCCTGGGTTCTGCTGGACAGTTTCAGTCACGGTGTGCGCCTGGCTACGCAATTGCCGGGCTGCGCGCGAGGCCCGTTCGGCGGCGCTGTCGTACCAGCCCTGTGCCTCCTCGGCGCGGTCGGAAAGGGTCCGATTTATCTTGGTGATTTCGCGGCGAAGCTCAGCGATCTGCTTCTTCATCGCCTCCTGGGCTTCGTTTGTCGCCTTTGAGGCGCCTGCCATACTGGTGGTTTCGGCCATTGGATTTCTCCCTTGGTGATCAGATCTCCCTTAGGCAATCAGACAGGGGAAACGGTCGCGGACGCGCAGGGTTCCTTGCCCTGGCAAACCGCGCGATGATTGCGTTATCAAGCATTCCCTTTTGTGCGCGCGTGGCGGGCAATGATGCTCTCCTCGTCGGTCGCGACGACGCGTATTTCAACCTTGCTGTCCGGCCGGCTAATGATCTCAGCATGAGAGGCATTGGATGGCTCGTCGATCGCCACGCCAAGCCAATGAAGCCTTTCGCATATGGCCTTGCGGACCGGCGCCGAGCGCTCGCCAATGCCGGCGGTGAACACGAGGCATTCGAGGCCGCCCAACGTGTTGGCGAGCGAGGCAGCTTCCCTTGCGGCCCGGAAAGCAAAAAGGTCTACCGCTTCGCGGGCGTGGCGATCGTCGCTCGCTTCCAGCGTGCGCATGTCGCCCGAGATGCCGGATACTCCGAGCAGCCCGGATTCCTCATAGAGCATGTGCTGCAGAGCCTCCCCCGCGATGCCTCTCTCCAGCACGAAGTACAAAAGCACGCCCGGATCGATGGCGCCGCAACGCGTGCCCATGACCAGGCCGTCGAGGGCGGAAAAGCCCATCGTCGTATCGACGCTTCTCCCGTTGCGCATGGCGCACAGGCTCGCTCCACTGCCGAGATGGGCGACGATCGTGCGCTTCGCTGCAAGAGCGGGCGATATCTCCTTGAGCCGCCCGGCGATATATTCGTAGGAAAGACCATGAAACCCGTAGCGGCGGATCCCTTCCGCATCGTATTTGCGCGGCAGTGCGAAGCGGCTCACGATCGAATCGATGGTCTGATGGTAGGCTGTGTCGAAGCAGCCGACCTGCGGCAGATCCGGCCGCATCGCTGCAAGTGTCCGGATCGGCGCGAGACTGCCAGGCTGGTGCAGCGGAGCAAGCGGCGTCAGCCTGTCCAAGCCCTCGATCACGGCAGGCGTCAGACGGACGGGTTCGACGAACTCGCGCCCGCCATGCACGATGCGATGGCCGGCGGCGATTAGTTTCCTGCCGCCAAGTTCGCTCTCGATCCAATCGAGCAACGCGTCGATGCCCGCGTTGCGCGCGTCTCCGGCAAGCGGTCGATCACACTGCACTGTTCCATCGGCCGCCTTCGCGCTGAGCCTCGGCGCATCGCCCAGATCCAGCTTGCCACGCGAGACAAGTTGCAGTTCCGCGGAGGTTTCAAGGTCGTATAGTCCGAACTTGATGCTGGAGGAGCCGGCGTTCAGTGCAAGAATTGCGTGTCGCATCAATCGCCGGCCTTCGTCGCGCTGTTCTCCGGCCAGTTCCACTCCTGAATCTCGGGCATGTCTTCGCCGTACTCGCGGACATAGGCCCTATGTTCCACAAGCTTCGCTTGAAGTTCGGCAGCAAGGCCTTTCGCACGTTCGGCGAGCCCAGGTACGTGTTTGATCGCGGCGAGCGCCAGGTGAAAACGGTCAAGTTCATTGAGTACGACCATGTCGAACGGCGTCGTGGTGGTGCCTTCTTCGCGAAAACCATGCACATGCATGTTGTCATGGTTGGCGCGTCGGTAGGTCAGGCGATGGATGAGGTAGGGATAGCCGTGATAGGCGAAGATGACTGGCTTGGTTTTCGTGAACAGAGCGTCGAAATCCTCATCGGCGAGACCATGCGGATGCTTTGAATTCGACTGCAGCGTCATCAGGTCGACCACGTTGACGACGCGAACCTTCAGGTCCGGAAGCGCGGAACGCAAAATGTCGGTGGCAGCGAGCGTCTCCAGTGTCGGCACGTCGCCGGCGCATGCCATGACCACATCCGGGTCCTCGCCCTTCGCAACCGTCCCGGCCCATTCCCAGGCCCCCGCCCCCGCCCTGCAGTGCGCTTCTGCGTCTTCGACGGACAGCCATTGCGGCGCTGGCTGCTTGCCGGCGGTGATCACGTTGATGCGGTTGTAGGTTTTCAGGCAATGCTCGGTGATCCAGAGCAGCGTGTTGGCATCCGGCGGGAAATAGAGCCTGACCGTATCGGCCTTCTTGTTGGCGACGAAATCGGCAAAGCCCGGATCCTGGTGGCTGAAGCCGTTGTGATCCTGCCGCCAGACATGGGAGGTCAGCAGGTAATTGAGTGAGGCGATCGGCTTGCGCCAGGCAAGCTCACGGGATGTCTTCAGCCATTTGGCATGCTGGTTGACCATGGAATCGACGATGTGGATGAACGCCTCGTAGCATGAGAACAGGCCATGGCGGCCGGTCAGCAGGTAGCCCTCCAGCCAACCCTGGCAAAGATGCTCGCTGAGCACTTCCATGACGCGGCCGTCACGGGAGAGGTGGACGTCATAGGGCTCGATCCGCTGCATCCAGACCCGGTTCGTGACCTCGAAGACGTCGTCAAGGCGGTTGGAGGATGTCTCATCCGGCCCCATCAGCCGGAAATTCCTGGCATCCGCATTCAGGCGCATGACGTCGCGGAGATAGCTTCCGAGAATCCGCGTCGCCTCGGCCTTGGCGCCACCCGGACGTGGCACATCGAGCGCCAAGCTTCTCCAATCGGGAAGCACGAGGTCGCGCTTCAGCAATCCGCCATTGGCATAGGGGGTTGAGCCCATGCGCTTGGGCCCGGTTGGCGCAAGCATCGCCAGCTCTGGAAGCAGACGCCCGCTTTTGTCGAACAGCTTTTCCGGTTCGTAGCTTCGCATCCAGTCTTCGAGGATCTTGCGGTGTCCTTCGTTGCCGCGAGCGTTCGACACCGGCACTTGATGCGAGCGCCAGAAATCCTCGACCTTCTTGCCGTCGACCTCCTTCGGTCCCGTCCACCCCTTCGGGCTGCGCAGCACGATCATCGGCCACAGCGGGCGCTCTCCCTGCCAGCCCGAAGCACGGGCTCGCTTTTGGATGAAACGGATTCTGTCCAGCGCGGTGTCCAGCTTGGTGGCCATCATCCGATGCATGGGAACTGGCTCGTGACCTTCGACGAAAAATGGTTCGTAGCCATAGCCGGCGAACAGGCTTCGCAATTCCACGTCATCCATGCGGGCAAGGATCGTCGGGTTGGCGATCTTGTAGCCGTTGAGATGCAGGATCGGCAGCACGGCGCCGTCGGATGCCGGGTTGAGGAACTTGTTGGAGTGCCAAGCCGCCGCGAGCGGACCGGTCTCCGCTTCGCCGTCGCCAACGACGCAGGCGACCACCAGATCAGGATTGTCGAAGGCCGCGCCGAAAGCATGGACCAGCGCATATCCCAGTTCTCCGCCTTCATGGATCGAGCCGGGCGTTTCCGGAGCAGCGTGGCTTGGCACCCCGCCAGGGAAGGAGAATTGCCGGAAGAGTTTTCTCAGGCCGTCTTCGCCCTGGCCGATTTCGGGATAGATCTCGCTGTAGGTGCCCTCGAGCCACGCGTTCGCGACCATCGCCGGGCCGCCATGACCTGGGCCGCAGATAAACAGAATATCGAGACCGCGTTCACGGATGACGCGGTTCAGGTGGACATAGATGAAGTTGAGGCCAGGTGTCGTGCCCCAATGGCCAAGCAGCCGCGGCTTGACGTGTTCGGCCTTCAGCGGCTCGCGCAGCAGCGGATTGTCGAGCAGATAGATCTGGCCAACCGAAATGTAGTTCGCGGCGCGCCAATAGCGGTCCATGAGATTGACCTGATCAATGCCTGTTGGCTGCGCGGTGGTCCGAGCCTCGTCGTTCATCGAAACGTCTCCAGAATGCGTTCGCCCGTCGATATCTGGAGTGCGATCGCCCCGGAGAAAGGATTTTCACGGAAATAAGTTCGGCTGGGGCCGCCATTTGCGCCCGCCAATCGCTCTTTTGCAGGAACCTGGAAGCTCGCCAACGGTTAAGGAGACGAGCCGCCGAAACGAGATCAAGCGCTGCCGAGCCGAGCGCACGCTGATCGAGGGATTGTCGCCGGGGAGCCGTTAGGCACGATTGGGGGACAATCAGTGCGGAGGACCGCCAGCCAGCAAAAGGAGCAAAAGATGCTCGATCTTTCCGATGCACGCAACCGAATGGTCGAGGTCCATCTCAGCCGCCGTGGCATCCATGACCGCGAGGTGCTGGAAGCGATGCGTGAGGTTCCGCGCGAGGCTTTCGTCGCTCCCGGCTTTGAAGAATTCGCCTACGAGGATGGGCCGCTGCCGATTGCCGAGGGTCAGACGATATCGCAGCCCTACATCGTCGCCTTGATGATCGAGATGGCAGAGATCGGACCGGGCGACCATGTCCTGGAGGTTGGCACCGGCTCAGGGTACGCGGCTGCCGTGATGAGCCGGATCGTCGAACACGTTTACACGATCGAACGCCACGCCGGGTTGGCGGAAACGGCGAAACAGCGGTTCGAAGAGCTTGGCTATGACAATATCGAAGTCCGCACCGGCGATGGCACCAAAGGCTGGCCCGACGCAGCGCCCTTCGACGCCATTCTGGTCGCAGCCGGCGGACCCGGTGCGCCGCTTGCCCTTCAGGAACAGCTCGACGTCGGCGGCAGGCTCGTCATCCCGGTCGGCGACGAACCGCATGATCAGCGCCTTCTCAAGGTCACCCGAACGGGCGCTGCAACTTACAGCGAGGAGGATTTCGGCGGCGTGCGGTTTGTCCCGCTCATCGGCGAGCAGGGCTGGCCCGAGAGCGGCAACCGTATCGCGGATCGTCCGTCCGGACGCGCGCGCACGCGCAGCCTGCCGGAGATGATCGCGGCGGCGGCCGAACCGCTGCCGGGCTTCGACGATCCGGCGTTCGGCGAATTGTTCGACCGGTTTGGCGACCGGCGCGTCGTCCTGCTCGGTGAAGCGAGCCACGGCACGTCGGAGTTCTACCGAGCCCGCGCGGCGATCACCCGCAGGCTCATCGAGAAGCACGGCTTCACCATCGTCGCAGTCGAGGCCGACTGGCCCGATGCAGCGGCGATCGACCGCTACGTCCGCCATCGGCCGCCGCGGGCCAACGCCGATCCGCCGTTCCAGCGGTTTCCCACCTGGATGTGGCGCAATACGGACGTCGCGGCGTTCGTCGACTGGATGCGACAACACAATGAGCGCATCAGGATATCGTCCCGACTGGCGGGGTTCTATGGCCTCGATATCTACAATATGAGCGGATCGATCGCCGCGGTTCTGCAATATCTCGACAGGGTCGATCCGCAGGCAGCCAAGATCGCACGTGAACGCTATGGCTGCCTGACGCCTTGGCAACATGAACCATCCACCTACGGCCGTGTCGCGCTCACCTCCGGCTACCAGAAATGCGAGCAGGCCGTGCTCGAACAGTGCCGCGAACTGCTTGCCAGGCAGCTCGACTATGCGCAGCAGGACGGCGTCGATTTTCTGGATGCCACCCAGAATGCCCGGCTGATCGCTTCCGCGGAACGCTACTACCGGATCATGTACTATGGTGTCGCGCAGTCGTGGAACCTGCGCGACACCCATATGTTCGAGACACTCGAGCATCTGCTGGAAGCTCGCGGGCCTAACGCCAAAGCGGTCGTGTGGGCGCATAATTCCCATATCGGGGATGCCCGCTATACCGAAATGGGGATTGTCAGGGACGAAGTGAACATCGGCCAGCTCTGCCGCCAACGCTTCGGCGACGAGGCAGCCTCGATCGGGCTCAGTACGCATTCCGGGACAGTGGCCGCGGCCTCCGACTGGGACAGCGAGATGGAAATCAAGCGGGTGCGGCCTTCCCATAGCGATAGCTACGAACGGCTTTGCCATGATTGCGGCGTCTCGCGTTTCCTGCTCGACATCAAGCGCGACGACGATCTTCGCGATCGGCTTCTGGAGCGTCGACTGGAGCGCTTCATCGGCGTGATCTATCGGCCGGAAACCGAACTGCGCAGCCATTACGCGGATGCCTCACTTTCCCAGCAGTTTGACGCGTTCGTCTGGTTTGACGAAACCGTCGCGGTGACGCCGCTTGGGCCGGAGCATGTGGGAACGGGCGTTCCCGACACCTATCCGTTCGGGCTCTAATGCATGTCGTGCAAAAGTGTGCAGCGGTTTTGCGATAACGACATGCATAAAACAACAAACTAAAGCGCGTCGCGTGAGGCCGGTCAAATGCGGCGCGCTTTAGCCGCCTCTCGGACAAGGCCGCGTCAAGGTGAGTTTCGGCGGAACATTCATCGCGCCCTGCTGTTTCTAAAACAGGACCCTTTTCGAAGGAGTTGTGCCATGAGCGGAACCAAACATCCAAAGTGGAAAAAGCCTAGCGATGCCGATCTGAGGAACAATCCCGGTATCGGGACCTCGAAGGGCACGATCAAGGAAGGCGACGAACTCGTACTCGAAGGCGAAAACACCATCGAAGGCGATGTCGAGAACGACACCAACGCCCTTGGCGGGATCAATCCAAGGCAAAAGATGCGGACGAACAAGTAGCGTCGCTGTGCTTCCCCTCCTGCTATTCACTCCCAGCAAAAAATGTCGCGGCGACAGCAATTGAGACCAGGCTCAGCATCGCCAGGCCTGCCCTGGCGACGTGCGAGGCTTCCCAGACGTCGCGCAAGTCTCGCCAGTCGCCGCTTTGCTCCCGACGGAGCGTTGAAAAAAACGTCGCGGCTGGTTTCGACACAACGACATCCTCCAGCCAGAAATTGTTGACGGGATGCGTTACCAGCCAATAGGTCGCATGCTCCGCCACCAAGAAGACAAGGGCCGCCAAGGTCCACCAGAATCGAGCGCCTGGATAAGGCGTGAGGTAAAGCAGGATGGCGAGTGCAATGATGCCGCCGATCTCGGCAAACCCGCCGATCGTGAAGCCGGGATAGTAGATCGCCTGCACAGATTTGTAGGTCGCCTCCTTGAGGCGCAACTTGCCGGGCAACTCCAACGCGTGCGCGAGCGAGAGCGCCATTGTGATTGCGACCAGAAGAAGGGTGACAATCATGAACGCGCGCATGCTGTTGCTCCCTGAACCGTCCTGGTAATACGCGGCGTAGATAGCGTGCTCGCCGACACGGTAAAGGCGACGAAGGTGGAGCCGCCGCTCCATTTTTCAACACCGCTGGCATTGAGCCCCACCGCAACGGCAGGGAACCATCGTTCGGCGCGATGGTTGTCACCCTGGATGATCCTCCTCCGAGGAAATCCCGCTGCGAACGACCCACGTCCACGCCGGGGTCGACAGCAAAAACGAGCTACTCATGGGCGCCGGTGCTGTTGAATTGGAAACACATTGGCGCCGAGGAGATGTGAAGCAAGCTTCGGGGAGTGTCCATGACCGATCCTGATCCTGATCCGAACAATCCCGTGCCGATACCGGATAATCCCAATCCTGAGCCTGCCCGGCCGCCTGCTCCGCCGGAAACTCCGCCGGATGAACCTCCGGGCGTTCCTCCGCCTTCTCCTGATCCCGTTCCCAGCCCGCAGAGGCAGCCCGTCGAAATTCCTCCCGAGACACCATCCGAAATTCCCACGGAACCGACCTTCCCGGGTCCGACGGCCAGAGCATTGGACCCAAAAGCGGAAATCGGCTAGGAGGCCGTCGCCGGCCATCCCGGTTTTGGTCATTCGCCGATTTGGCTGGTCGAACGTTCGTTGAGCGTCCCGCCCGTTTGTGCATCGATCGCCGCCAGGCTGACCTCATAGCCCCACAGGCGACGGATATGGCGCAGTGTCGCGTCGCGACTGGCCTCCTCCAGCACGATGCCGTCCTTCACCTTGTGCTCCAGTCGCAACTGTCGGTCGCCGAGCAGATCGACATCCACCACCTGGATATCCGGCCGGCTCGCGCCGATGTCGTAGCTTTGGGCGAGCCCGGCGCGTATTTTTTCGTAGCCACGCTCATTGTGTATCGACGCAACTTCGTAATGCGGTTCGCTGGCGGCATCGGCGAGGATAAAGAACCGCCACTTCCGCATCAGAGCGGGGCTCAGATACTGGCGGATGAAAGATTCGTCGCGATGGTTCGCCCATGCGTAGAGCAGGGTTTCGCGCCAATTGCCGTTGCCGGCGATATCGGGGAACCAGTCACGATCCTCGGCGGTCGGCTCAGTCGATATGCGCTGGATGTCCTGCATCATGTCGAGGCCCAGGGCATAGGGATTGATGCCGGAAAAACGCGGGTCGTCGAAGCCCGGCTGAAAGATCACGTTCGAATGGTTGCGCAGGATTTCCAGCATCGCGCCTTCGGTGATCAGACCGCGATCGAACAGCATGTTCATGAGTGTGTAGTGCACAAACGTGGCGCAACCTTCGTTCATCACCTGCGTCTGCCGCTGCGGATAGAAGTATTGCGCGACGACGCGGACGATCCTGATGATTTCACGTTGCCAAGGCTCCAGGGCCAGGCTGTTTTTTTCCAGGAAGTAGAGCAGGTTTTCCTCGGGCAGGTTGAGCGTTTTCTTCCGCTCCGCCATGCCGAGGTCCGTTTCGCTGGCCTTGGTCCCGTCCTTCGATCGCGGGAGTGTGCGCCACAGGTCATTGTAGGAACGCTCTTCGTACTCCAGGCGCTCGCGAACGCCTTCACGCTGCCGCTCCGACGACAGCTTCGGCGGCCGATGGTATCTGAACACGCCCTGTTCCATCAGCGCGTGGGCCGAGTCGAGGATCGCCTCCACCGCGGCCACACCGTGCCGCTCCTCGCAACGGGCAATGTAACCCTTGGCGAAATCGAGATAGCTCAGGATCGCGCTGGCGTCCGTCCACTGCCGGAACAGATGATTGTTCTTGAAGAAATGATTATGGCCAAGCGCTGCATGAGCTGTCACCAGGGCCTGCAGGGCCATGGTGTTTTCCTCCATCAGGTAGACGATGCAAGGATTGGAATTGATGACCAGTTCATAGGCGAGCCCCCGCCCGCCTTTGCGATAGAGCAATTCCTGGTAGAGGAAATGCTTGCCGAAAGACCAGTGGCGATACATCAGCGGCATGCCGACCGAGGAATAGGCGTCGAGCATCTGCTGGGACGAGATGATCTCCATCTGCACCGGATAGACGTCGAGGTGAAGCTCTTCGATCGCGATCGCCTCGATTGCTTCGTAGGCGCGCGACAGTGTCTTGAAATCCCAGTCGGACCCTGAAAAGAGCAAACCGGATTTGCTGGTTTGGCTGGATTTGCTGGCCTGGTTCGCCATCAGTTCCCCCTCAAGCACTTTTCTGGAAGGCCGGCTGCCTGGCAAAGAGCTGGCGAAAGACCGGATAGATGTCGGCTGCGTTGGCGATACGGCTCATCTGGAAATTCGGCCATCTCTGGTTGACAGCGCTGTAGGCGCGCCAGAGCGAGGTTCCATTGTCGGTGCTGCCGAAAATATGGCTCTCACGTTCGTCAATGATCTCGACATAGGCGAAATACTGGCACAGGCGCATGATCTGGCCGTCCATGAGACCGATGCAGCGCTCGGAATCGGTTACGAAATTGTCGCCGTCCGATGCCTGGGCGGCATAGATGTTCCACTCGTTGGAGGGATAGCGTTGCGCGATGATGCGATGCATCTCCTCGAGTGCCGTGGAAACGACCGTACCGCCGCTTTGGGTATTGTAGAAGAAGGTCTCCTCGTCCACCTCCTGCGCCTCGTGCGTATGGCGGATGAAGACGATTTCGGTGCGGTCGTAGCGCCGTTTCAGGAAGAGGTGCAACAGCACGAAGAAGCGCTTGGCCAGATCCTTCTCGCGTTCGCCCATCGAGCCGGATACGTCCATGAGACAGAACATGACCGCATTGGCATTCGGCACAGGCTGGGCGTCGAAACGGTTGAAGCGGATGTCGACGGGGTCGACATAGGCGATCCGCTTGCGGCGGCGCTCAAGTCGCTCAAGCTCTTCCCGCAACGCTGTAATGCGCTGGTGTGCCGCCGCGCTCTGGGGCTCTGCCTCCAGGATTGCGAGTTCCTTCTCAATCGCATCAAGTTCCTCGCGCCTAGGACGCCTGAGCGCAATCCGGCGACCATGGCTGTGTCGCATCGTGCGCCCGACATTGATATTGGTCGGGGAACCGGTCGCGGCGAATCCGGCCCGGCGCGGCTTAAAGGCAAGTATCTCCTTGAGGTTGAGCTTGACCATGTCGGGAAGTTCGAGATCCTCGAAAAAGAGGTCGAGCACCTCTTCGCGCGAGAGCACGAAACGAAAATCGTCTTCCGAGACCGTTTTCCCTGGAGACGAGCCGCCGCCGCCCTGGCCGGGCTTGGGAACCCGGTCGCCTGGAGCGAAATGCTTGTTGCCCGGCAGGATGTGCTGCCGCCTGCCGCTGTCCTTCGCATCGCTGAAGCTCGGCTCGGCTGTGCCCCTCGCCGGCATGGAGACGGCGTGCTCGCTGTCGACATCGGCGATCTTGCCGATACGGATCCGATCCCGGATGCTTCGCTTCAGCTCTTCGCGCGCACGCTTCAGGAAGCGCTGGCGGTTGCCGAGGCTCTTGTCCTTCGGGTTCAGTCGGCGATCGACAAAGATCGGCATGGAACCATCCCGGCCGGACTCAGCCCGCCTTGTTCACCCGCATGTACCAGTCCACCAGCCGGCGGACCTGACGTTCGGTGTAACCGCGTCCGACCATCCGATGCACGAACTCGGTATGCCGCTTCTCCGTTACGCTGTCCTGCTTGGAGCCGAAGCTGATCACCGGGAGCAGATCCTCGACTTGGCCGAACATCCGCTTCTCGATGACTTCGCGCAGCTTTTCATAGCTTGTCCATGACGGGTTGCGGCCATGGTTCCTCGCCCGGGCGCGCAACGTGAACTTCACGACCTCGTTGCGGAAGTCCTTGGGATTGGCAATGCCGGCCGGCTTTTCGACTTGCGACAGTTCGTTGTCCAGCACCCCGCGGTTGAGGATCTGGCCTGTATCGGGGTCTTTGTAGTCCTGATCCTCGATCCAGGCATCGGCGTAGGCGATGTAGCGGTCGAACAGGTTCTGGCCGTATTCGCTGTAGGATTCCAGATAGGCCTTCTGAATCTCATGGCCGATGAACTCGGCATAACGCGTCGCCAGTTCCGACTTTATGAAGTCAAGATAGGCGGCTTCCGTTTCCTTCGGGAACTGCTCGCGCTTGATAGCCTCCTCCAGAATGTACATCAGATGCACAGGATCGGCGGCCACTTCCTTGGTGTCGTAGTTGAATGTCTGCGACAGGATCTTGAAAGCGAAGCGTGTGCTGACGCCGGTCATGCCCTCGTCGACTCCGGCGGCATCGCGGTATTCCTGAACCGACTTCGCCTTGGGATCTATGTCCTTGAGGTTCTCGCCGTCATAAACGCGCATCTTCGTGTAAAGCGGCGAATTGTCGTGCTCGGCCAGACGGGTCGAGACGGTGAACCGGCTGAGAATGTCCAGCACCTCCGGTGCACAGGGACTGGAAGCCAACTCGCTTTCGCGCAGCAGCTTTTCGTAGATCTGCCTTTCTTCGGTGACCTGCAGGCAGTACGGCACCTTGACCACCAGGATACGGTCGAGGAACGCCTCGTTGTTCTTGTTGTTCTTGAACTGCAGCCATTCCGACTCGTTGGAATGGGCTACGACGATGCCCTGATAAGGGAAAGATCCGAAGTTTTCCGTACCGTTGTAGCTGCCTTCCTGGGTAGCGGTCAGCAACGGATGGAGGACCTTGATCGGCGCCTTGAACATCTCGACAAACTCAAGCAACCCTTGCGTGGTCCGGTTCAGGCCGCCGCTGTAGGAATAGGCGTCCGGATCGGATTGGCTGAAATGCTCGAGCTGTCTTATATCGACCTTGCCGACCAGGGCCGAAACGTCCTGGTTGTTCTCATCGCCCGGCTCGGTCTTGGCGATGCCGATCTGGCGCAGCCGCGAAGGCATCAGCTTCACGACGCTGAACTTGGAGATGTCGCCGGACAGTTCATCGAGGCGCTTGGCCGCCCACGGCGAGATCAGGCCGTTCAGCCGGCGCCGCGCGATGCCGTATTTGTCCTCCAAAAGGTCGCCCATGCGGTCAGGATTGAAAAGCCCGAGCGGCGATTCGAAAACCGGGCTGATCTGGCCGCCCACCTTCAGCGTATAGATCGGACGCTGCTCCATCAGCTTCTTCAGCCGTTCGGCGAGCGAGGACTTACCGCCGCCGACAGGGCCAAGCAGGTAGAGGATCTGCTTGCGTTCCTCGAGCCCTTGAGAGGCATAGCGGAAATAGCCGGCTATGCGCTCGATCGTGTCCTCCATGCCATAAAACTCGGAAAAGGTGGGATAAATCTTGATTGTCCTGTTGGCGAAAATGCGGCCGAGCCGCTCATCCATGCTGGTGTCGACCAGGGTGGGCTCGCCGATCGCCTCGACCATCCGTTCGGGCGCCGAGGCATACATCGATTTATCCTCGCGGCAGGCAAGGAGATATTGCTGGATGCTTATCTCCTCCTGCGCCACATTCGTGTAAATCTCCGAAAACAGATCGAAGACGTCGGACTGGTTCTCGCGCATGGTATCCTCGCCCCGGCCGGTCTGGTTGCTGTCGCCCTTCATTCAACTATCGGAAAGCCTTTGTGGTTCCCTATCATCACGTAGTGCGTCTGCGACCGGATGTTAGGGGTCGAGACAGATATAGTGAACGCCTGAAAGCCAGCCAGCGAATGGCTCGCACAATGGAACGTTTCCGAGGGATGTCCATTCTTCCATCAGCGCGTGCCGAGTGCAACAGCCCGCTGTGAACAAGCTGTTTTTCTGGAGGAAAACCATGCCGCCTGCGCTCAGCAGTTGAATTGGCGGCGCACGGGTGATTCGGTGAAGAGAGCTACACTGCGGTGCCCAACCCTGCACCAGGAGCAACGGTTTCGCTCCTTCTCGGTAACGAGGGAAAGGAGATGTTCCATGTTCGAGAACAGTATGTGGTTGATCGTCGTTGCTGGCGGCCCGAAAGCGATCGGGCCACTGAGCGACTGTATCGCGAGGGGAAAGACCGGCCGGGCGGAGGCAGCTGAGAACCGTATCGGCAGCCGGACTTTTGTCCTGCTGCTGCTAATGCATGTGGCGCAAAAGTGTGCAGCGGTTTTGCGACAACGACATGCATGAAAAACAACCTAAAGCGCGTCGCATGAGGCCGGTCGAACGCGACGCGCTTTAGACTCCAACACTTTCGGGCCAAAGCGCCCGGATCTGCTTCGGCAACGCGTCCCGCACCTTGGCCGACTGGCCGAGGTCGACATGCCTGGCGAGTACCTTGAACACGGATCTCGTCGCATCCTCGGGATTCACGGGTCGAGTGGATTTCATCTCCTCGGCCACCCGCTGCAGGAATTCCTCCAATGAACGGCTGGTGGCCGGCAGATCACGCGGCCTATACCGATCATAGTAGGCTCCGCGCACGAGAAGCGGCAGTTCCGCTCCCAAATTGGCAGCCAGTTCGATCTGCAGCCAATCCCGCAAGGTGCGTAAAACGGCTCCCAGCATATGCCAGGCAACGCGCCTATCGGGCCCGTGGTCGGCCATGATCTCGTCCAGCCAGATGTTTGTCGTCTGCAGGGTTTTGTCAAAAACTTCCAAGCCGGTTGCGCTCATCGTCGCCTCCTTTGGCATGGGCGATCCCAACACCCGCCCCCAACATTCCCCCCAACACTCGCTATGACGGGCAAACGGGGATCGAGCGCAATTGTTTCGTCACGCGTTGAAAAATTGCCCAAAGAGCAGCGGCGAATGCAGCTTGGTTCGAAAGCTCAGTTGCCCGGAACCTTCCGCCCCTCTCGCCGGTTTACGGCGGAGGGGTTGGAAATGGGTCAATATTTCAGCCTGTCCGCTGCGTCATTATTGCTCGCGAGCGGCTATGCCGGCGCCCGGTCGGTACTTGAGCCCGCGGGAGCGGAAGCGCAGCAGATAGCCATATTGTTCTGGGTAATGCTAAGCGGCGGCGCCGTCATCTGGCTGGGCGTGGTCGGCCTGCTTCTTCATTCAGCCCTATTTAATCGCCGCAGGCTGGCCGAAAAGTCTGCCAGCAGCATCATCCTTTGGGGCGGCGTGGTCTTCCCGTCGGTCACGCTTTGTGCCCTGCTCGCCTATGCACTGTGGCTGATGCCTGGCCTTCGGCCCTTCGCGCAGGCGAGCTCCGCCGCCCTGCGGATTGAAGTCATCGGCAGGCAGTTCTGGTGGGAAGTTGTCTACCGCCCATCTCAGCGGCCGCCGGTCGCTTCCGCCAACGAGATCAGGCTGCCGGTCGGCGAGCGGGTCGAATTGACCCTGAAAAGTGCCGATGTGATCCATTCCTTCTGGATCCCACCGCTCGGCGGCAAGATGGACATGATCCCCGGCCGCACCAACAGGCTTTCGCTCATGGCCACGAAAACCGGTATCTTCCGCGGGCCCTGTACGGAATATTGCGGCACGTCTCACGCGCTGATGGCGTTCTCGGCCGTGGCGATGGAGCCCGAAGCATTCCGGTCCTGGCTCGCCGCCCAGGCAATTTCCGCGGAAGGCGCCGGCGCGAGCGGCGGCGCGCTGTTCCTGCGCCATGGCTGCGGGTCGTGCCATTTCGTCGCGGGCACCGATGCGCGCGGCCTGATCGGCCCGGATCTTTCGCATCTCGGTTCCCGCGTTACCGTCGGAGCCGGAATCCTGCCCAACACCGAAGACGCCGTCGCCCGCTTCATCGCCCGGCCCGACCTGATCAAGCCCGGCTCCAGGATGCCGGCCTTCGAGATGTTGCCGCCGGACGACATTCGCGCCATAGCCGCCTGGCTGAGAGGCCTGCAATGAGCGCTGCGATCAAGGAGCGTTCGCGGGAGGAATACAAGGCGCAGGAAGATCGGCTGCGCGCCGTCTGGGCCAATCCGGCCGGCTGGCGCTACTGGACCTCGGTGAACAATTTCCAGATCGGCCTCTGGTACGGCTCGGCCGCCTTCGCCTTCATGCTGTTCGCCGGCGCGCTCGCGCTGCTGATGCGGCTGCAGCTCGCCGTGCCCGACAACGACTTCCTGTCGGCCGACTTCTTCAACCAGGCGTTCACCCTGCATGGCACGGTGATGATGTTCCTGTTCGCGGTGCCGATCTTCGAGGCGGTCGCGATCTTCCTGCTGCCGCCGATGCTGGGCGCGCGCGAGATGCCGTTCCCGCGCCTCGGGGCGTTCAGTTTTTGGAGCTTTCTCCTCGGCGGTATCTTCGTCTGCGGCTCGATCTTCTTCAATGCGGCGCCGTCGGCAGGCTGGTTCATGTATCCGCCGCTCGCCACCGACAAGCAGCTCTCCGGCATCGGCGCCGATATCTGGCTGCTCGGCCTTTCCTTCATCGAAGTCGCCTCGATCGCGGCCGCCGTCGAACTCATCGTCGGCATCATGAAATGCCGCGCGCCGGGCATGCGCATCAACCTGATGCCGCTCTTCGCCTGGTACCTGCTGATCGTTGCCGGAATGATCCTGTTCGCCTTCCCGCCGCTGATCGCCGGCGACCTCCTTTTCGAGATGGAACGGATGTTCGATTGGCCGTTCTTCGACGCAGCGCGCGGGGGCGACCCGCTGCTGTGGCAGCATCTGTTCTGGATATTCGGCCATCCGGAAGTCTACATCATCTTCCTGCCGGCGATCGCGCTGATGGCGATGATCGTGCCGACTTTTTCCCAGCGTCCGATCGTCGGTTATTCCTGGATCGTGCTCGCGGCAGTGGGGACGGGGTTCCTCTCCTTCGGCCTGTGGGTGCACCATATGTTTGCCACAGGCCTGCCGCAGATCTCGCTGGCCTTCTTCTCGGCGGCCTCCGAGGCGGTGGCGATCCCGACGGGCGTGCAGATCTTCGTCTTCATCGCCACCATGCTGGCCGGCCGGGTGATCTTCTCGACCCCGATGCTGTTCGGCACCGGAGGATTGGCCATCTTCGTCATCGGTGGCCTGACGGGCGTCATGGTGGCGCTCGCACCTTTCGACTGGCAGGCGCACGACACGTATTTTGTCGTCGCGCACCTCCATCATGTGCTGATCGGCGGCATGCTTTTCCCGGTCGTGGCCGGGCTCTATTACTACTATCCGCTGATCGACGCGAAGAAGCTCTCCGCCCGTCTCGGGCGGCTCGCCTTCTGGCTGATGTTCTGCGGCTTCAGCATCGCCTTCTTTCCGATGCATCTGAGCGGGCTGCGCGGCATGCCCCGGCGCGTCTTCACCTATCCGGCCGAAATCGGCTTGGACTGGCTGAACCTGATCTCGACGGCCGGAGCCTTCATCTTCGCCGCCGGCGTGCTGGTGGTCGTCTTCGACGTGCTCAGGCCGAAGCACAGGGAGCCGCGCGGCGAATTCAACCCATGGAACGCCGGCACGCTGGAATGGATCTCCGAGCCGGAGGAGAACTGGGGCGTCCGCTCGATACCCATCGTGCGCAGCCGCTACCCCCTCTGGGACCAGAAGGATCTTGCGCGCAAGGTCAATGGCGGCCGCTATTACCTGCCCGACGCGGAAGAGGGATGGCGCGAAGGCCTGGTCACCTCCGTGCTCGACGCCGAGCCCATCCAGGTGCTGCGGGTCGGCGGCACGTCCCATGTCACGATCGTCTCGGCCCTCTCGCTCGGGGCCGCCTTCATCGCGCTTACCTTCCACTGGTGGATCGCGACGGCGCTGGCCGCAATCACCTGCTTTTGCGCCGTCATCTACTGGCTCTGGACGGGCACCGGAGAAATCCCAGAGAAGCCGGAAAAGGATGTCGGTCTGGGGCTCAGCCTGCCGCTTTATGCCTCCGGCCCCGATTCGGTCGGCTGGTGGGCGATGTTCATCACCATGGTGGGCGACGGCACGGCCTTCGCCAGCCTCGTCTTCGGCTATTTCTTCTACTGGACGATCCATATCGACTTCACCGCGGGGATTGCCGGGCCTGACGCAGCCTGGTCGCTGGCGGCTGCCATCCTGTTCGCTGCAGCGTGGGGATTGATGGTGGCGGCCCGCATGTTCAACAGGCGCGGCGCCACGGCCGCTATGCGCGGCTTGCTGGTGCTGTCCCTGCTGACGACCGTTGCCGCATCCGCCGCAGGCTTGGCCGCGCCGTGGTCTCCCGGCATGGACCCGACGCGCCACGTCTATCCCGCAATCGTGTGGATCCTCGTGATCTGGGTGCTCGCCCATGCCGCGCTCGGCACGGTCATGCAGGCCTATTGCCTGGCCCGCTCGCTGGCGGGCCGACTGACACCGAAGCATGACATGGATCTAAGCAACGTGGTGCTCTACGGGCATTTCCTGCTGGTCACCGCCGTCATCACCTTCGCCACTATTGGCCTCTTTCCGGCAGCGATGTGAGGCGGCGATGCGGCTCATCCCGAAAGAGATCGAAACGCTCTGGACGCTGTTTACCGCGCCCGTGGTGTGGGTTGCGCATTTCCTCGTTTGCTACATAGGCGCGGCGATCTATTGCGCTAAGCCCGAGCTTGTCGGGCTGAGTTTCAGCGCTGTGCGCGCGGGCATCGCCGCCGCCACTGTGATCGCCCTTTCACTCATCGCGCTGTCCGCATGGCTCGCCTGGCGGCAATGGGGCTTCGGCACCGACGATCCGCCGCATGACGATCCGACGAAGCGGGACCGGGCCCTGTTCCAGGGTTTTGCGACGCTGCTGCTCTCGGGTCTCAGCTTCATCGCCGTGATCTTCACCGCGATGCCCGCGTTGTTCCTGACGGAGTGTATCCGGTGAGACGCGCATGCCTCATCCTCGGTCTCTTTGTCCTTGCCCTGGTCTGGCTCGGACCGCTGCTCGACGCCTGGCAGGATTCGTTTTCGGCGCACATGCTGGCGCATATGGGAGTGGTGGCGATCGCTGCGCCGCTGATGGCGATTGGGATCCCGCTCGGCCCGACACCAGATGCAAGCCGGGCGTTCACCCTCGCCCTTCCCGCCTCCCTCGTCGAACTCATCGTCGTCTGGTCCTGGCACGCGCCGGCCTTGCGGACGCTGGCGGAAAGCTCGCTGTTTGCGACCGCCATCGAGCAGGCCACGTTCCTCGCCGCCGGGCTGTTCTTGTGGCTGGCCTGCCTGCCGCGCCGCGACTCGGATACCGCAGGCAATGCCGCCGGCGCTTTCGCCCTGCTTCTCACGTCAATCCATATGACCTTGCTCGGCGCGCTGCTGGCGCTGACCCCAAGGCCGCTTTATGGGACAGGCGAGGTAAGCTGCCTCGGCGTCGCGCTTTCCGCGCAGCAGGATCAGGAGCTTGGCGGCGTAGTCATGCTTGTGGTCGGCGCCGCGGTCTATCTGGCCGGCGGTGTGACGCTTTTTGCGCGCATGCTCGCCGCCCCGCCGCGAAAGGCGGTCTGATGCATATCAGCTGGAAGAAGCTCGCCATCGCGCTTGCCATTCTGCCCTTTGTCGTGGTGCTGGCGGCCTGGATCGGCTTTTTCAATGTCGGTGCCTCAAGCGGCCATTGGAAGATCACGGAATGGTTTCTCCATTTCGCCATGCGATCGGCTGTGCGCACCTATGCCCTGGCGGTCGATATTCCGGAAGCTTTGCCGCGCCATGCGGTCCAGCCGGCCGCCGGGCATTTCGCGCGCGGCTGCGCCATCTGTCACGGTGCGCCGGGCGAACCGCGATCTCCTGTCGTCATGAGGATGCTGCCGCAGCCGCCTGACCTTGCCGGGACCGTCGGCGAATGGTCCGACGCGGAGCTTTTCCGCATCGTCAAGCACGGCGTGCGCTTTACCGGCATGCCGGCTTGGCCGACTCAGGAACGCGACGACGAAGTCTGGGCGATGGTCGCCTTCCTACGCGAACTGCCGTCGATGGACGAAGCCATCTATCGTGATCTCGCCTATGGAGAAAGGCTTGCGCCTCCTGCAGGCGTAGCCGGAGCCCTCAGGCAGGCGCTCGCGGATTGCGCCCGCTGCCACGGTGCGGACGGGCTCGGGCGCGCTCCCGCGATACCCGTTCTCGCCGGGCAGAGCGAGGCCTATCTCCTTGAAAGCCTGCGTGCCTATGCCGAGGGAGGCCGGGCAAGCGGGTTGATGAGCCTGCCCGCAACTGAGGCAAAGCCTCAGTTCTGGCCGGACCTGGCCAAGCATTTCGCCGCCCTGCCGACGATGCACCCCGGCGTCGGGGGCGATCCCGCACTTGTGCGGCGCGGCAGGGAAATCGCCGAGAAAGGGGTGAAGGACGCCGGCGTGCCTGCCTGTCTCGGCTGTCACCGAAGACACGACCGCAGCCCGCTCTATCCCTCCATTGCCGGCCAGCCGGAGCGCTATATCGAGGCGCAGCTTGGGCTGTTCAGGGCGGGAAAGCGTGGCGGAACGCGCTTCGGCCATCTCATGGCCAATGCCGCGAAGGGCCTGACAGACGACGACGTCCGTGCGCTTGCGGCCTACTTCTCCCTATCGGCCGCTCCGTCCGCAACCGGAACGCGATAAGCGCGTTTGCGTTCATTCGACCTTCCGAGGTCTGGTGAAAAACTTGCTTACCGCCCTTCTCGTGCTGATCATTCTTCTTGTCGTCGCCGGCGGGGCCGTCTTCTTCCTGTCCCGCGAAGAGGCGACAGTTCCGATCGCGGAGACCTATGGCCCCAACCCGACCCTGCCGGACCCCAATCCGACCTGGCTGCCGACCGTCCGTGTCGCCAAGGCCAGGCCGTGGCCGCAGGGCACGAAGCCGACGGCGGCCCAGGGATTTGCGGTCAACGAGTTTGCCGGCGGGCTCGACCATCCGCGCTGGCTGTACGTGCTGCCAAACGGCGACGTGCTGGTGGCCGAGAGCAATGCGCCGCCCAAGCCGGACGAGGGCTTCAGCATACGCCGCTTCTTCGTAGATTTCTTCCAGAGTCAGGCCGGCGCGGGAACGCATAGCGCCAATCGCATTTCGCTGCTGCGCGATCAGGATGGCGACGGGGTGGCTGAAACCAAAACCGCCTTTCTCACAGGGCTGTTCTCGCCATTCGGCATGACCCTGCTCAACGGCAAGCTCTATGTCGCCAACGCCAATGCAATTGTGGCCTTTCCCTACCAGGAGGGCGCGACCGAGGTCACCGCACCGGCGGAGAAGATCGTCGACCTGCCTGCGGGGAGGAACCACCACTGGACCAAGGACGTGACCGCCTCGCAGGACGGGACAAAGCTCTATGCGACGGTCGGATCCAATTCCAATGTCGGCGAGAACGGCTTGGAGGAAGAGGAGAACCGCGCCGCCGTGCTGGAAATCGATCTCGCCTCGAAACAGACGCGTCTCTTCGCCTCCGGGCTGCGCAATCCGAACGGCCTGTCCTGGAATCCGGAAAGCGGCGAGCTCTGGGTCGCCGTCAATGAGCGTGACGAGATCGGCAGCGATCTCGTGCCGGACTACATGACTTCGGTGCGGGATGGCGGCTTCTACGGCTGGCCCTACAGCTATTTTGGCCAGCATGTCGACGATCGCGTCGAGCCGCAGCGGCCCGACCTCGTCGCCGAGGCGATCAAGCCGGACTATGCGCTCGGGGCGCACACGGCTTCATTGGGCCTGACCTTCAACACGGGCGACCTGTTCGGTCCTCAATACAGGAATGGCGCCTTCGTCGGGCAGCATGGCTCGTGGAACCGCAAGCCGCACAGCGGCTACAAGGTGATTTTCGTACCGTTTACCGGCGGCAGGCCCTCCGGTCCGCCTCAAGACATCCTCACCGGCTTCCTCAGCGAGGACAACAAGGCTTTTGGCCGTCCTGTGGGGGTGGCGATAGACCGGAGCGGCGCCCTGCTGGTGGCGGATGACGTCGGCAACAAGGTCTGGCGGGCTGTTCCATCTCAGACACAATCGACACTTTGAGCGGTTGGTGCTGCCGGCGACCCGATGAGGAAGCGATAGGACACCGCTTGCCATTGCCTGTCGGACACGGTGTTCCGGCGCCGATCAAGCCGAAATCAAGATGTCGGCACCGGTCCGCGCCCGCGTACGTGCCGGACCCTCTGACGCATACGATCGGCAAGAGAAGCGATCGAGCCTTGCGCCGTACGCGCCCCAAGAACGGATTGCAGAACGACACCCTGCGTTGCGAATTTGTGCTTGAACGACTCTGCGCCGCACAGGAAATCGACCGTGCCCAGGCTGTGATCGATCGACCACTGTATGTAGTCCATCATCAGGATCATGCCGGGCGACGCCTGGCTGAAATCCGGATCGAAAGTGGTCACGAACGCCATCATGGTGTGGTGCTGGACGAAGTTGATGGAGACCGCGACCATCGCGCCATCGCATTCAAGTACGAAAATGCGCAGCACGCCAGCGCGCGCCAGCGCGTCGACGAGTGCCGCGAGCACTGGCGCTCCCTCTTCAAAAAGTTGGGATTCACGCTTGCGCTCCACCAGCCATCTGCGCTTCAGGGCAGAGAGCCGGTCTAGTACCGGCTGCAATGGCTCGTCTGGCGCAAGCAGGCGAAATTTTATTTTCCCCGCTTCTTCCAACGTCTTGACGCCGCGCCGATAGTTCTGCCGCGTCTTTTTCGATTGCTCCGCGAACCACGCGGCTCCGCTCTCCCACTGTCCGGCCACGCGATAACTGACTTCCTCTCTGTGATTGGGGCGAAGCCTGATCCCGCCGGAGGTATCCGGAGTGAAAATTTTGCGGACCGCCGCACCCGGCAAGAGATGATTGAGAAAGGCAATATCGAAGCCACCGGCGTCACAGATCTGGGCCCATACGTCCTGCAGGGCCGATAACGAGCATTCCGGAGCAACGAGGATATCCCCGTAATCAGTATAGCTGCTGGCCGCCCATTCGAGAAACCGCAGGCCTTTGCGCTTGCCGATCGTCAGGGGAACGACGGCAACCAGCCTGTCACCGTTCCAGACCAGGCCGATCCGCAGCGCGCGCTGGTCACGGTTCGCTACGGTACTCCACCATGCCGAAATCCAGGCAGGACTCTGAAAGATCAGCCCATCGGTGCGATGCCAAAGATGCATCCAATCGGCTTCGATCGCAGCCAGGCGATCCGCCGAACGGACAACTTCCAGGCGCTCTGCGCTCGAAGCGTCAATCGAAACAATGGTGTTCATGAAGGGGAACGATCCTGTGGCTGAGCGATGACATCGGGACGCCTCGGGAACAGTCGGACGACATGCCCTCCCATCTTCTTGAGCGGCAGGATGTAAAGCCCAAAGAGCGACTGATAGTCGCGCACATCGCGATCTATCAGGCCAAATTTGAGGTCTTCATCCGGATCCGGGACAAACTGCGTCCCGAAGAGGCGATCCCAGAACGAAAACAGCAGGCCAAAATTTTTGTCGTAGTGGCGAGGGTCGATGCTGTGGTGCACCTGGTGCCAGTGCGGACACAAGACGATGCTGTTCAGCGGGCCGAAGGAAATCTTGAAATGGGTATGGCGAACAAAGTCCATCATCAGGATGTTGCGGATGACATAGACGTTGATGCCGAAGATAGCGATCTCTACTGGATCGAGCGCGATCAGGCTCCAGATGCCGAAGCAGATCCCCGGGATGACGCCATCCCAGATACGGTTCATCAGGTCGTCCAGCGGATGAACCCGATCCTTGGTGATTCCCACCATCACCTCGGCCGAATGATGCACTTTGTGCAATTCCCATAGGAACGGGAAGTGGTGCTGGGCGACATGGTAGAGATAGTACGAAATATCGTAGGCGATCAGCATGGTTGCGGTGAAGATGACGATCGTCACCGGTCCGGCCGGGCCGTCGATGAGCGGCGCCTGGATATCAAAGAGCCAGCCGATTGCCTGGTGTGTCCCATAGCCCACGGCGGCAACGAAGGTGACGCCGGCAGGGATGAGCAGGAAAGGCATTATCGCCCGTTTGGTGACCCAAAATAGAACATCCGCTCGCGCCGACGGGTGCAGGATGACTTCCGCCGGAAAAGCGAAATCGAAAAAGTCCCTGAGGGATTTATGCTCGACGGTTCGCCAGTAAGCGATGACCGCGCTGCCCATTGCTGTGAACAAAAGCAGGCCGAGCGTCAGCAGATTGACGTTCGCAAGCTTTTCCACAATCACTCTGGCGAATTCAGAAAACATCGGTGCAGTGGCTCCTGGGCCGTAAGATGGCGATCCGGCGAACTGCACAGCAAGAAACTTGCCAAATCCACTGCATGTTGCCTGCAACCAGATGGCTATTGCGGCTGCTACGAGCAGCTAGCAGGTCAACCGTAACAAAACGCTAAATGTCCGAGCGCAAATAATAATCACACCGGATGGCCTACTCCGCTGCGGCGGCGGTTACGATCTTTGCGGCGGGGGGATTGCCGCGAGGTGGATTTCAATCCCGTCTTCGCCCACTTCGCCGCGCCAGGCGATGCGTTCGGCTGGCTGCCTGGCGCCAAAACGCGGTGAAACCCAGCCGCCCTGCCCCGGTGCGTCGCCGCCGGCGCGGATGTCGACCGCAGCGTCTGGAAAGCGAATGGCCATCAGCGGCTCATCGCCGCGCAGCACCATAACCGTGTTTGCGTCCCGGTTGGCGCCGAGGCCGGCTGCGAGTTGAAAGACGACTTCGGCCACGCGCCTGCCGCCGAGCAGTTGGTCGGTCACGACGATTCCGTCGGCCTGGTGCATCACGGTGCGCTGATGCACGACGCCGAAGCGGCTTCTATACCCGTCATGCCTGGCGCGTAGCTTCCACTGCGTTCCCGGCTCGCTCTCCACCAATGCCGCAACCGCCTTGTGCGACCAGTTGAACTCCCCGGCAATGATGCTTTGGCTTTTGCCCTCGATATTCAGTGTGTTGTGCGCCGGTGTCGAGCGGAACCAGTCGCGCCAGACGCCCCCCGAACCGTAGAGCCAGGTGCCGGGGTCGACCAGCATCGGCTCGCCATCGATGCACAAGGTGAGCGACAGCGCGTCGGCATGGCCGTGAGCTGCTATCGAGAGATAGCCGAGCGGGCCGTGGTCGAAGGTCAGATCGATGCTGCGGCCATTCATCTCACCGCGCCAGACGGAGAGCCCGCCTTGCGTGAACGTTTGCAGCCCATGCGATACCGGTGCCGGTTCCGGCGGCGTGCCAAAGAAAAGCGCACGAAAATCGTCTGGCTCCGCCGCGTTGCCCGGCATCCGTAGAAAGCCGTGGATGGCGGCGGCGACGGATCGGACATAGTCCGGCTCATCCCCGAGCGTCAGCACGCGACCTTCATCGTTGTCGCCAAAGCCGGCGGCTGGTGGGAGCCAGGCGACGAAATTGGCAAATGCGGCCAGACGCGCTTCGATGGGCGAGGGAAACGGCGTTCCGGCCTGGCGTGCCGCAGCGGCGCACAGCAAGATGAGTTCGGCGGTGAAGGCCGCGTATGTCGGGGTCTGCTCGGCACCGGCGCCATCGGCGAGTATCTGCTTGCGCGCCTCAGCCAGGAGGGCGCCGCGTGCAGCGTCGGGTGCGGTCCCCAACGCCAGGCCGATCAGATATTCGCCAGCCAGTTCTGCGACGAGATGGTTGTTGGCGGAGGAAAATCGAGAAGGGAACCGCGGCAGCCAATAGGCGCTTGCCGCTAGTATTTCACCCACTTGCTGCCGTGTCGCCGCGCCCAGTCGGTCACCGACGAGGTCCATGGTGACAATCAGGCTGATGGCTCGCAGCGCCACTTCGATGCCGGAGGCCCAGCCAACCCCTCGAAACGGCGGATTGGCTGAATGCCAGCTGTCGACCGCCGCCTCTATGGCCATCCGGGACCGGTCGTCGCCGGCGAGAAGCAGGTGGGCGGCCAGTGGCGGCAGCTGCTGCAGCCGGTTGATCTCCCAAACGTATTTTACATCGCCGCGGCCGCCGCCATGACGAAAATCGATATCGAAAGTATGGGTCTCGGGGCCTGGCCAAAGCCTGCCGGTCACCGGATCAAGGCGCCAAAGCTCGGGAGGAAACAGCCGATCGCTGTCGCGCCGTGGCCATGTCCGCCCAAGTGCGGAAAACTGGCCCCCAAGCGTGTTTTGCACCGCCGCCGCTATGGCTTGCCGTTGAGCCGGTGTCGCATCCAGCGCAGCATCGCGCAATCCACACAGCACCGGGTGCAATTGGGGCGAAGCATAGCGCTCCCAGCCATCGTCGCGGCGGCGCGAAGCGATCCTTCGACGCTGCTCGCCCAGCCGGTGCAACACCTCAGCCGGCTCCATGCTGCGCAACCGGTTGATGTACCAGCCGATTCTCATACGCGCTCCGCCAAGGTTTCGATTCTTATATACCATGCTGTCGAAAAGCCTTGCCACGGCAATCCTCCTTTTCCGATCCTGCGGTTATATCTCCGACCATGATACGGAGAGTGATGATGAGAAGGATGGCGTGTGTTGCGGCGTGGGTGCTCGGCATGGCGATAGCCGCCAACGCTGCGCCGATCCCGCTCCAGCGCGGCGTTGGCGTGCATGAATGGCTGAACTGGTCGTCGGTAGACGACGATGGATCCTACCGTTGGCCGCCCTATCGCAGCGAGGAGGAGTGGCGCGCTGGACATAGGCCGCTCGCCGATTGGCCCGGCGGCGACGCGTTTGCGCGCATTCGATCGATGGGCTTCGACTTCGTCCGGCTGAGCGTCGACCCCGGCCCTCTGCTTGCCAGCGAGGGCGTCAAACGGCAGCAGGCGCTGGACATACTTGCCGCCGCGGTCGAGCGGGTCACGTCGGCCGGCCTTAAGGTGGTTTTCGACCTGCACGGCGTCACCCAGGTTCCGGCCTACAGCATGGAGATGATCTATGACGGTGCCGACAGCGAGGGCGTTGCCAGCTATCGCGAAATGGTTGTGGCGGTCGCCACCATGCTGGTCAAGGTTGGCACCGACAAGGTAGCCCTCGAGCCTTATAACGAGCCGGCGTATTACCCTTGTGATTCGAGCGGGAGCAATGACTGGCAGCGGATCATGGCAGACACGGTCCGCGATATTCGCGCAGTCAGCAGCGAACTCACCATCGTCGCAACAGGCGCCTGTGGCGGCAGCATTGCCGGACTGGTCAATCTCACCCCGGGGTTTGACGATCCGAACCTCTACTACAGCTTCCACATGTATGAGCCGCACAGTTTCACGCACCAGCGGCCCGACGGGACAGGTGCCTTCGCCTCGGGCCTGCCCTGGCCGGCCGACAGCAGCACGCCCGAAAAGGTGACCGAAACCCTTAAGGCGCAGATGGACGCGGCCGGCTTGAGCCCGATCGAGCAGCTGATGAACATGGTCGCGGCGCGTGAAGCAATCACCCGATATTTCGAGCACAATTGGGGCCTGAGCCAACTCGAAGCGAGCTTCCGTCAGGCGGTCGATTGGGCCGAGGCGCAGGGCATCCCAAGCCGGCGGCTCTTCATGGGCGAATTCGGCGCCATCCTCATGTCGGCGGACGGCCGAATGGGCGCGTTCGACGCTGACCGTCTGCGCTATCTCACGGCGGTGCGCCAGCAGGCGGAACGCTTCGCGATACCATGGTCTGTCTGGGAATTCTCGAATCCCTATGGAATGACCGTCATCCGGCCCGAAGGGCCTGCGGTCCCGGACCAGGAGATGTTGCGGGCACTGGGCCTGCCATAGTTGCCATACCCTCTGCGGGTAGGCAGCCGGGCGGCAACGCCACCTGTCCCCGCCGCATTGGATCGAGATCGGTCTGCCTTCGTTAAATGGCCCGTCTAGCCAGCATTCTCGCTGGCTATCAATCAAGCAACGGCAGGAGCTACGGTCTGCGGCCGCAACCGTCGGTGGTACTTAAATAAGGCCGGCAGAGTCTGATCGAACCGATCAACCTCTGCCTTGAATCACCTTGGCGGCTTTTTCCTCGCGATCCGGTTTCGTCGGCAACCAAGTGTTTAATACATTCGTCGTAAATAGCGGCGCCAATACGCGCGCCCAGGGAAGAGATAATGTGTGGAATTGCCGGCTGGATCGGGCCGAGGGTCGAGAATCCACAAGATCGGGCCGCCGGAATGTCCAACGCATTGCGGCATCGTGGTCCCGATGCCGAAGGCACCGAGTTCTTGGACTTGAACACCGGCGAGAACCAATTGGCATTGGTGCATCGCCGGCTGGCGATTATTGACCTAAACGCCGATTCAAATCAGCCGATGCATATCGACGACGGCCGTCTCAGAATTATTTTCAACGGCGAAATATACAACTATATCGAGTTGCGCCAGGAACTGATCGGCCTCGGTCACCAATTTCGAACGCGCTCCGATACCGAGGTGCTGCTCAGAGCTTATGATCAGTGGCACTTGTCCATGTTTGACCGATTGAGCGGCATGTTCGCCTTTGCGCTCTGGGATGCTCAGAGGCACGAATTGATCCTCGGCCGGGATCCCTTCGGCAAAAAGCCACTTTACCTCATGCAAAGCAAGAAATTGCTGTCCTTTGCCTCAGAGATCAATGCGTTGCTGTCATCGCAGGCAAATGCGCAGCAGCTCGATCTGGACGCCGTGCACGAGTATCTGCGCTGGCGTTACGTGCCTGGACCACGCACGCTTTTTAAACAGATCCGCAAACTTAACCCCGGAAGCTATGCCGTTTGGTCGCAAGGGACAGTGACGGAAACGCGCTATTATACGCCTCCAGATCAAACGGAGCTGACCGAGGATATCGACGACGAAACCGCCAAGCGACGATTCCTGGAACTGTTCGACCATTCCGTCGAAATCAGAATGCGCAGCGATGCACCCTTTGGCGCCTTTCTCTCCGGAGGCCTCGACTCGTCAGCAATCGTCGCCCTTATGACCAAGCACAGCGACAAGCCCATTCGTACATTTTCGGTCGGATTCAGCGAACCGGCTTATAGCGAACTCCCATTCGCCCGACGCGTCGCCGACCATTTCAAGACTGATCATTGCGACCTGGTCATTGAAGCGGACGACCTGATTGACCACCTGCCCAAGTTGATTCGCCATCTGGGGGCGCCCGTTTCACAAAGTTCGGATATTCCAATTTACCTGATGTCGGAGCGAGCCTCGCAGGACGTCAAGATGGTGCTCACAGGGGAAGGGGCAGACGAGGTCCTCGGCGGGTATCCCAAACATCGCGCAGAGTCGCTGGCTGGAATCTACCGGTCGCTCGTTCCAGCCTTGCTCCACGACAACCTCCTCGCCCCTTTGATCCGCGCTATGCCTGGCGCATCGGCCAAGTTCGATACATTTGCCCGAAGCGCGGGCGAAAGGGACTTTGCCACCCGGATGATCTCCTGGTTTGGAGCCATGACGGCGCGGCAACACGGTCGCCTCACCGGTGCGCCGGCCAATTGCCGCAATCAGCGTAACAACCTCCCGTTCTCCTCAAGCGCGAAGGCATCCCATCTTCGCCGGGCGCTGTTTTTCGATCAGACATCGTGGTTGCCCGACAATCTCTTGGAACGAGGCGACCGGATGATGATGGCCGGTTCAATCGAAGGAAGAATGCCGTTCCTCGATCGCGATCTGGTTGCGTTCGTCAGCAAATTGCCGGATCGCTACAAGGTGGGTTGGCGGATGGGTAAGCTGATCTTGCGCAACAGCATGGCCAACATGCTTCCTGAGGAAATTCTCAACCGCCGCAAGATCGGGTTCAAGGTGCCCGTCGCCGAATGGTTCCGCGGGTCGATGAGGAACTACGTGCACGACCATCTTTGCTCCTCTCATTCCGTCATTCGCAGCTATTTGAGCGCGAAATACCTTGATCAAATCGTCTCGGAGCACACCAAGGGCGCCGCAGACCACGAAAAGCTGATATGGGCGCTGTTGAATTTGGAGATATTCCATCGCGAATTCGAGCTTGGAGCGCCGCAGTGACGCCACTGGGATCGGATGTCGCGCTCGACCCACAGCTGCGCGTCGCAACCTCAGCGTCCGCGTTTACAGGACAGCGTCAGCGCTTGACCGATTGAGCCTTTAACGCGACCGACCTCCAGACGTCGCAGATCGCGCCGACGAACGGTGCGAGCTCAAGCCGTTCCCGATGCACGGCCATCGCGGCAGCACCAAGCCTGGCTCTCAATGTCGGATTCTCGACCAGCCGTGTCAGCGCCTCGGTCAACGCCGCAACATCGCCGGGCGGCACCAGCAACCCGGATTGCTCGGTGATGATGATGTCCTCCACGGCGCCGACAGGCGTCGTCACTACCGCGAGGCCTGCGGCCATGCCTTCGATGACCGAGACGGGCAGGTTTTCGGCAAAGGAGGGCAGCACCAGAATGTCCGCCGAAGCGATCAGCGATGCGACGTCGTCGGGGCCGACCCAGCCAGGAAGGATAACGCGCTCGGCAAGGCCCTGTTCGGCCGTTCTCATCCGTGCCGCCTCGACGTCGCCATCGCCGGCGATCGTGGCGCGCCAATTTTTCATCGGCTCCATGCGGTGCAGCGCATCCAGCAATTGCGGCACGCCCTTGCGGTCGCCGATGCGGCCAAGGAACAGGATATGGACATGGTCGCCGCCACCGACATGGGCCAAGGAGGGAACCGCCGTGGCGTTGGGAATGATGACAATATTTCCGGCCGCCCTCGGTGCCCGGCTGGCGACGAAGTCGCGCCAAAGCCCGCCTAAGACGATCACCCGACCGGCACGCTCGAACAGAGCTTCGATGCGGCGGCTCATGAAACTGCGATCGTCCTTCCAGAATGTCTCATACTGCGCCCCGTGCAGATGCAGGACATAGGGTATCGACAGCAGCCGTGCGCAGGCGGCGATCACCAACTTGCGATAGGTGCTGCCGGAGACCGATATATTGATGTGGATGACATCGGCGCGCTTGGCCAAACGCGCCGTGAGCATCCGCAAGCAAAAGTCCAACATATAGAAGATCGAAAATCCGACATGCCCAGGGCCGCGGCTGGCAAGGAAGCGCACATCGATGTCGGCGATCTCCTGCCGCTCGAACTCCTGCTTCAGCGCCCCCATGATGCGGTCGATGCCTCCCTGCCCCGAAACGCCCGAAGGCGTCGCGACAAGCACATGGACTTTTCGATTGTGAACCAGACGCTGCAACATGAGCCCATTTCAGAACGACAAGGCAAAGGTTTCAAATAGGTCTACGACGAATCCGTTAGTTCAAACTGAATCTGTTCACCCTTTGCCGTCATCGCGCTGGATTTTCCGCCGGTCGACGGTTAATCGAAGATGAATTTCCCGGGGACAACCCTTTGCTGCTCCGCTCCACGCTCATCTATGCCCCGGCGATCCTGCTGACGCGGATTTCCGCGCTGCTCCTGCTGGTCATCGTGACGCGGCTGATCGATCAGACCGAGTATGGCCTGCTGACCCTGGTGGTGACCGTCGGCGAAATGACCGACATTGCCGTCACCAACTGGCTGCGCATCGCTTTGCTCAGGCTTGGCGGCAAAGGCGACGTCAGCCGCGGCAGCCTGATGCTGGCCGGGCGGGTGTTGCTTGGCAGCACCGCACTGGCGCTGATTATATCCGTGGTCGCCTCCGCAGTGATCGTGCCGGAGCGCTGGGTCGAGTTCGCGATCGCCGTCTGCAGCTACCTGATCGCCGGCTCCATCGGCCGCTTCGCGCTGACGGTGCTGCAGATGCAGCAGCGTCATTCGGTCTATTCGATGCTCGAGTTCCTGCGCGCCGTGCTGCAACTCGCGCTGCCGATCGGCGCCATCGTCATGTTTCAAGACTCCTTTCTGACGGTATCGCTCGGATCGAGCCTCGGCGTTTTAATCGCCGGTATCGTGGCGGGCCTAATGGCATCCCGACGCGTCGTTGCCGGTCCGCCACGTTTCACCCAAAAGGAGTTCTTCGTCCTCGGTGTGCCCCTGGTCATCATGGCGCTGGTAGGCTTCGGCCTGCACAGCGCCGAGCGTGTGTTCCTCAAGATCTACTACGATGCCGGCGCAGTGGCGATCTTCGCGGCCGCCTACGCACTGGCCCGCCAGCCCATCGATATGGTCGCCAACTCCATCAACATGGGCGCCTTTCCCGAGGTGGTCAGCCGGTTCGACGACGACGGGCCCGCGGCGTCGGGCCGGCTGCTGTCGCAATTGATGGCCTTGATGATCCGCCTTTGCCTGCCGGTTGCGGCAATGCTGGTCGCACTCAGCAGCGATATCACGCAGTTCCTGCTGCCCTCCGAATATCACGGTCGTTTCGGCCTGCTCTTTCCGATCATCGCCTTCAGCGTGCTGTGTGCCAATCTCGCGAGCTTCGTCTATGGCACCGTGGTGCATGCGCACAAGCGTCCGTGGCTGCTGATCATCGCCAATTCCTTCGGCTCGGTGGCGACAATCGCACTGTCCGTACTGTTGATCCCTCCAATGGCGGAGGTCGGCGCTGCTTTAGCGCTGGCGGGCGGATCGCTGGCAGGCCTTTTAGCCTGCATCATCATCAGCGAACGGCTCACGCCGGTGCCGGTGCCATGGCGCGACATCGGCGTTTCGGTCGCCATCTCGCTCAGCACGGGGCTGGCCGCCAGCCTTGCCAGCGCTCTGCTCGGCGATGTGCCGGCCATCTTCTCGCTCGTCGCCGGCGGCACCGCTGGCGCAGTGGTTTTCTTCGGGCTGACCTGGCTGTTCTACCCTGCCGCCGCGATGCAATTCGTAGCCAAGCTGAGGGCGCGGCTACGGCTCGCATAGACCCGCGATGGCATTTTGAATTTGCCGTGCCGTAGTCCTGGAAAGCGATTCCGAATTCGGACCGATGCTGTAGCCCCAGGCCGGGCGCCCTGTTTGTTGGGGCAATCGCTCCTTATAGATCGACCTTTCGGCGCCCCCGACGGCCCCATAACTCCCGGCACAGCAGCGTTGCGTAGGCCGTGTTGGTGTCATAGTAGCGGCGCCACAAGCGTCGCGGCTCCTGTGCCACGCGAAACAACCACTCCAGACCGGCCGCCTGAACCAGTTTTGGCGCCCGGGCAACCTTGCCGCCATAGACGTCGAAACTGCCGCCCACGCCCATGACGAAACTCGGGGTGAGTTCGTTACGATAGCGCTTGAGAAAGCGCTCCTTGCGCGGCGTCGGCATCGCCACCAACAGGCAGTCGGCGCCCGAGGCGTTGATCGCCTCGACGATGCCGGCCTCGTCTTCCGGCTTGAAATAGCCATTGCGCATGCCAGCGACGACGATGCCCGGATGATCCCTGGCAAGCCGCACTCTAACCGCATCGAGAACGGATTGTTCGGCGCCCAGGAGGAAGGGCCTGAAGCCACGCTTCGCGCAGAGGCTCAGCAGATTGATCATGATGTCGACGCCGGCGACCCGCTCCGGCAGCGCGACCCCGCAAAGACGCGCGCCCCAAAGCACGCCGATGCCGTCGACGTTAATCACATCCGCCGTCGCAACATCTTCCCGCAGCTCGGTATTGTTGCGCATGTTCACAAGCTTGGCGACATTCACCACCACATGATGCAGCGGCCGCCGCAGGGTCATCGCCTCATCGGCGATGGCCAGCGTCTCGGCCATGGTCAGTGCATGGATCGGCGCGCCAAGGAATTCCCGGCGCCGTGACGCCAACACGCGATGCTGCGCCCATGCCGGGTCGTGCGCGTTCATGCGGCCTCCTCTGCACTTGCAGGAAGCGCCAGGTGTTCGAGCGCTGATTTCCTGCCTTCGATGCGGGCGTCGGGCTTGCGTGCCTTGCGCCAGGTCCACAAACCCCTTGTGTCGATGAGCTTCTTGTCCTTGAGCGCTTCGGGATCAACCAGATTGAACTGCCGATGGTCGACCAGCAGGACGACGATATCGCACCGGTCGATAGCGGAAAGCGCATCGGTGAAGACGATGCCCTTGCCCTCGAGCTCATGCGGCAGCCTGTGTGCGTTTGGTTCGGCCGCAATGATCTTCAGGTTGGGAATATCTGACAAAAGCTTCACCACCTCGACGGCCGGGCTCTCGCGCATATCGTCGATATTGGGTTTGAAGCTGAGGCCAAGGCAAGCGATCGTCTGCTTGCGGGAAGGGTCGAGCAAGGCTTCTATGTCCCTGACCACCGACAAGGGACGCTCGGAATTGATCCGGCGTGCCGAAGCCATCAGCCGTGTGCTGTTAGGCGCGGCGTCGATGATAAAATATGGGTCGACCGCAATGCAGTGGCCGCCGACGCCCGGGCTCGGCTGGAGGATGTTCACGCGGGGATGCCGGTTAGCCAGATCGATCACCTCCCAGACGTTGAGCGACAGATCCTGGCACACTGCCGCAAGTTCGTTGGCAAAGGCGATATTGACGTCGCGGAACGCGTTCTCGGTCAGCTTCACCAGTTCCGCGCTTTCGGCCCGGGTCGTGAACAGGTCGCCGGCAACAAAGGTTGAATAGAGTGCCGCGGTGCGTTCCGACGACTTGCGCGACAGTCCGCCGATCGAGCGATCGTTGTTGATCAGCTCGGTAAGGACCTTTCCCGGCAACACGCGCTCGGGCGAATAGGCGACCAGGACATCGGCCTGTTCGCCATGCACCAGAGGAAATTTGAGATCGGGCCGCAACTCGGCAAGCAGCCCCGTCATGATGCGCGTCGTGCCGACCGGCGATGTCGATTCCAGCACCACAAGGTCTCCCCGCTTCAGCACCGAGGCGATGCTTCGTGCCGCCGCGAGCACATAGCTCACGTCAGGCTTGTGGTCCTCGGTCATCGGGGTCGGCACTGCGATGATAAAGGCGTCCGCCGGCTGCGGCGTACTGAAAGCCCTAAGCTTGCCGTTGGCTACAACCTTCTGGATCAAACCATCGAGGTCCGGCTCGACGATGTGGATTTCGCCGCGATTGACCTTCTCGACCACCGCTTCGTTGACGTCGACACCTATGACGTCGAGCCCGCGACTGGCGAAGATGGCACAGGTCGGCAGGCCGATATAGCCCATGCCGATAACGGAAACGGTCTTGATCTCAGCCATGATGCAGCAGTTCCTCAACGATCCGGTTACCGGCCCGGCCATCGCCATACGGGTTGTGTCGTTCCGCCATGCCGCGATAGGCCGCCTGATCGTCGAGCAGGCTGTTGGCATTCAACAGGATTTTTTGGATATCGGTGCCGACGAGACGGGCGGTGCCCGCCGCGATTCCCTCGGGCCGCTCGGTATTCTCGCGCATCACCAGCACCGGCTTGCCAAGCGAAGGCGCCTCTTCCTGCACGCCGCCGCTGTCGGTCAGCACCAGATAGCTCTGCTTCTGCAGGTACAGGAACGGCAGATAATCCTGCGGGTCGACGAGATGGATGTTCGACACGCCGCCCAGTTCTGCGTTTACCACCGAACGCACATTGGGGTTGGGATGGACCGGATAGACGATCTGCACGTCCTCGCGCATCGCCAACCCCTTCAGTGCCGTACAGATACGATGGATACCGCCGTCGAAATTCTCACGGCGATGTCCGGTGACGAGGATCATTTTCTTGGCGGGATCGAGGAACGGGAAGCGGGCGGCGAGTTTTGCCCTCATCAGCTTGTCGGCGTCGATTGCGCCGGAAAAATGCAACAGCGTGTCGATCACCGTATTGCCGGTCACGAAGATGGTGCTCGCAGCCTTTCCTTCGGCGATGAGATTGTCGCGCGCCTGGATGGTCGGCGCGAAATGCCAGCTCGCGATGTCGCCGGCAATCTTGCGGTTCAGTTCTTCCGGAAAGGGAGAGTTGATGTCGTGGCTGCGTAAACCTGCCTCGATATGGGCGACCGGGATGCGCTTGTAGAAGGCAGCCAGAGCCGCAGTCATCGCCGTGGTCGTGTCGCCTTGCACGAGGACGATATCGGGCTTCGCCTTCTCCAGCACTTCGGCCATGCCCAGCAGCACGCGCGAGGTCACGTCGAACAATGTCTGGCCGGGCTGCATGACGTTGAGATCGTGATGCACCGGCAGGCCGGTCAACTCGATGACCTGGTCGACCATCTCGCGATGCTGGCCGGTGATGCATGTCTCGGTAATAAAACCCGGATGGGCAAGTGCGGCACGCACCACCGGAAAGCATTTGAGCGCCTCCGGCCTCGTGCCGAACACGATCAGCAGTTTTTGCCTGGATGGCAGTTTCGGATGTGAAAGGACGTTCATTGCTGATCCTGGTCGCTGGAAGGCGTCGCGACCTGCTGATTATTCGCTACAAGAGCTATAATAGCGGCAGAAGCCGCCCTCGTGACCTTAAATCTTAATATATGATTAACAGCCAAGCCCGCGTTCTCCCCAGTAACTCTTATGAAAGCCTAAGCCGATAGGTATCCTGGCAGAGTAGTCTTGAAAAAGAACATATTCGATTGAGTAATATTTTAATTATCGGCCACACTGCCGGATCTCGGCGCTGGGAAAATGAGCTTCTGGTGCGGTTGAACGCAGCGGGTCACGTGGTTTCGAGCAGCCGCGCGGCGACGCCTGCGCCGCTCGCACGCGGCCTGGATATTGTGCTGGCGATCGAGAGCCGGCGCTTCGGTCCCTCATTGGCAAGCCGCTCCGAGCCGTTGCCGTCTGGCGGTTCTGGTCCAGCCGACCTCGTAATCGATCTCACCGGCACTGCCGCACGACGTGGCACGCCGGTTCTGACGCTCGAATTTTGCGGTCACAGCACCTTCCCCGCTGGGGTGGCCGAGATGCTGGCGAGCGGGCGATTGCCGGAACTTGCCGCTCGCCTCGATGGTGTCACAGTCGCCCGGGGGCGACCGATGCTCAGCGATCGGCTCTGGCTATCTCGCAGCTGCAACGACCTGCTCGCCGGGGCCATCTCGCTGGTTGCGCAAAGCGTCGCCCGTTTTTCCGCGGGCGAAGTTGTGCCAGTTGCCGATGGCCCGGCGCCGATCCTCAGGAACGGCGGTTTTGTCCGGCATTATCTGCCCATTTTCTGCAAGGGGTTGGTCGATCGCGCCGTGCAAAAACTCAGACTTGGACGGCGCCCCTTCTATTGGCAGGTTGCCTATCGGCTGATCGACGGGCCAGGTGTCGCCGAAACCGGGCAACTCGACGGTACGCCGTTCACCGTCCTCGCGGACGATGGCCAGCGATTCTATGCCGATCCATTCGTCCTCGAGCGGGATGGCCGCCACTATCTGTTTGTCGAGGAATTTCCCTACGCTATCGGTCGCGGCGTGATTTCTGTCGCCGAACTGGGTGACGACGGCACCTTCGGTGTGCCGAGGGTGGTGCTGGAGGAAATGCACCACCTGTCGTATCCGCAGGTGTTCGCTCAGGCCGGCGAGATTTTCATGATTCCTGAAAGTGCGGCGGCGCGCGAGCTTGTGCTCTACCGCGCCGCGCAGTTTCCCGATCGCTGGGTACGCGATACCGTGCTGATGACGGACAAGGATTTCAATGACGCCACGCTGCTCGAATCGGATGGGCGCTTCTGGCTGTTGGGGACGGAGCGGTTCGGTTACGGCAGCGCGTCGGATACGATGACGGTCTATTCCTCACCCTCGCTGCGCGGGCCGTGGGTTGCGCATGCGCTCAATCCCATCGCCGTCGATCACTCGGCCGCTCGGCCCGGCGGCGCCTTTATTCGCCAGGGTGACGCCGTAGTTCTGCCGGTGCAAAACGGGTCGAGAGCCTATGGCGGCGGTCTCGGGTTGATGCGCCTGGACCGGCTTGACGATTTCGACGTCCGTTTTGCGCCGCCCCGCCCGATCGGCCCGGGGCCGGCATGGCTCCGCACGGGCATTCACACGCTTAATCGCGCAGGCAATGTCGAGGTTGTGGATAGCGCCGGCTGACGCGTCCGGAGGTTGCGCTTAGTCGAGCCGATCCAGTTTCGGCTCGGATGCAACCGCGGCCGAAGAAATGCCCTTCGGCTGCTTTCTATACGGCGCGTTTCTATAGGCAAGCAGCAGCACCACGATGATCGCGATCTCCGGCGATTTTGACGAGAGCGCGTTGTTCGACAGCGCAGCAAGCAGGAACGTCATGGTGCCGATCCATGCCGGCAGCGGCGCCGCGCGCAGCAGCCGAAAAATGAACCAGAATACCAGCACGATGAAGAGCACGGCTATGGGCAAGCCGAAGAGCATGATGATGACCACCGGCGCGCTCTCGATGTAGGGCAGATGCAGCTTCTCGTTGACGATCGCCAGCAGGTCGTCGACGTTCATGCCGAACAGGATGTCTTTCCAGCTAACGAGCCCGAACACCTGGTAGATCGTCACACGCGCCATGAAATTTTCGTCAAAGATCGTGTTGCCGAATCGATTCAGCAGCCCGCCCGAAAACAGTATGGCCACCAGCACTGCGCCGCCCGCCAGGGCGAACAGCAGCACGACGGACTTGGCCTGCCGCTGATGTTTGAGAGTCAGGCGCGGCCAAGGCACGAACATCAGCAGAATGAGGGTTTCTGCGGCAGCGAGCATCAGCGCGGCGCGAGCGCCTGAGGCAGCACAACCGACGAGCAATACGAAGATCGCCAGTACCCGCACCCATATGCGCCAGCGCGTCAGCGGCACGAATCCGATGGCTGTGGCGCAGAGCGCGCCCAGTGCCAGCGGGTGCGCCGACAGGCCGATTGGCCTGAACTGCAGTTCGTTGAGACCATAAGGCAGAAATCGATGTTGAGTCACCGCTTCGATCGTGCCCATCACGGCGCTGACGATCACCATTCCAAGCACGATGTCGCCCAACGCCCGCCGCACTTCCGCGTTCAAGGCCAGCATCAAGAGGCCTGCGGCGCCCGCCACCAGATAGGTATCGATGATGAACCCGGAGGAGCCCGCACGGCCGGTGACGAACAGATACGGCACCAGCGCGAAAATCAGCGCGGAATAGAGCAGCAAAGCCTTGAATATTCCAATTTCGTCGCCCTGCAGCAGAAACGGTCGGCTGAAAAGAACGAAAGGAAGCAGCAGAAAGATAGCATAGGTGCCGAAATGCAGTTTCTCGTAGAATGATCCACCGTCGGCCGTATAGTCGACGACCATGTTCATGATCTGCGGTGACACCGTGAAGCGGAGCAGGAACGCGAACGCAGCGCATAGGAAAAACAGAAGCGACAGCGCGTTCTGACGGCGCGCCTGGCTGGACAACAATCGTTCCGATGCGGCAGCGGGATAGCTCATGGCCCATCCAAGTGGAGGTACTCAAACCGCATTCTGGCCAACGAAATCCATGCAAGGGACCGCCGAACAGACGCGGTGCGTGACTCGGCAAAATATGCCAACTTGGAAAATGACATATTAACGATCTTTCTGTAGTGCTGGCCCGCAAAGCGAATAACCAGAGTTAGCACCATGTCCGCCGCTTCCGGCACAACCCCTCCCTCTGCCGCGGATTCCGATATCAGCGCACTCGAGCGGATCGCCAATGCGCGGCGCGCCAGCAGGGCAAGGCTGCAACAGGATGCCCCAGTCATGGCACGCACCCCCGCCCCTGTCACTCCGCAGACACCCGAGCCTGTCCCGACGGTGACGCTTGACAAGATCGGCGATTTCCTTGAACTCGATTTTCGACGCCTTTTTGTCTGGCTGCGTGCCGGGCTCGTCGTGGCATTGATGCTGGCAGTGGCCGGCGGCGTCATCGGCGCCGCCTATGGGTTGCTGAGCAAACAGCGTTATACCGTCACGACGGAAATCCTCATCAATCCCGCCAATTTGCAGGTTGTGGAAAACGATCTCTACTCGCAACCGGGCCAGGTCGATAGCCAACTGCTCAACGCGCGCAGCAAGCAGCGCATCTTGACCTCGGGCAACGTGCTTGCACGGGTAGTCGACGAACTCGGTCTAACCAACGATCCGGAGTTTTTCGACCCGGACCAGAGCGCCGCCACGCCTGGCGTTGCAGCGAATGGCGGCAAGTTCGATCCGAAGCTTATTGCTCAAAAAAGTCTTGCGGAGCGGGTCAGCGTCGCTGCAGACGAAACGTCGTTCGTCACAACCCTCGCGGTATCGGCAGAAACCACCGGCAAGGCGATCCTGATCTCGCAAGCCATAGTAAAGGTTTTCCAGGACGAACTGGCCAAGGCCGAAGCTGCTGGTGCCAGCCGCGCCGCAGCTGCTCTTGAGGGCCGGCTCGGCCAACTCAAGCGCGACGTGCAGGCGGCCGAAGAGAAGGTCGAGAGCTACAGGCGCAGCCACAACCTGTCCTCCAGCAATGGCCAGCTTGTCAGTTCGCAGACAATGACGCAGCTCAATAGCGAAATTGGAGAGGCGCAATCGCGCGTCATCGCTGCGCAGGCAAGTTACGACGCCTTGGTTGCTTCCGGTGTCAATGGAGCCAATCCTGACCCCGCGGTTTCGGCAGCACTCGCAGCACTGCGCGACAAGGCAAACGGCCTGCGGCAGCAAATCGATTCGCAGTCCATGACCTTTGGTCCGCGCCACCCGACGATTGTCAGGCTGAGGACAGAATTCGAAACCGTCAGTTCTCAACTCAGGGTAGAGTTCTCCCGCACGGTCGGCACGGCAAAAGCCACCCTGGATAAGGCCAACGCCTCATTGGCTTCTCTCAGCGCCAAAATGAACGATCTGAAGAGCAATGTTTTCACCGACAGCGAGTCCCAGGTCGCCCTGCGTGAGCTTGAACGCGATGCCGCCTCGAGGAGGACGATCTATGAAAGCTTCCTGGCTCGCGCGCGCCAAATCACCGAGCGCGAGCAGATCGACACCACGAATGTACAGGTGATTTCCACCCCGGTGCCGCCAAAGGGGCGCTCGTGGCCGCCCCGCACCCCGCTGACGGCAGGCCTGGGAGCTTTCGCTGGCTTTGCTCTAGGCATGCTGCTTGCCCTTGCCATGGGAATAGTGCGCGACGTGCGTCAACCGCCGAACCGATCAGGCATCGACGTCAGCCGAGCCTGAATCCAGGCATGGCGAAGCGCATTGTTTTTCATATTGCCAGTCTCAGGGGCGGCGGCGCCGAGCGTGTCTTCGTCCTCATGGCGAATGAATTGGCATCGCGTGGGCACGATGTCACACTTTTTACCTGGAACGCGGAAGGACCTAACGCCGCGCTGCGCTCCCCTGCCGTGCATCTGGTCGATTTCGACCTTCCCATCCGGGGAGAGGGTTACGGCAAGTGGGCGACGCTGAAAGGCATCGTGCGAAGCGCACGTTTGTTCAACCGCCTTGCTCCCCATGCGGTCTATAGTGCCCCCGAATTTGCCAATCTGGTCGTGGCGCTGGCGCTTCTCCTAGCGCGAAGCCGAGCGCGGTTCTTTCCAAGCTTCCACGCAGCGGCCTCACTGCCTTCCAGCAGCCTCGGCGCGAGAATAGCGGTCTGGCTTTCCGCTCTGGTTGCAGCGCGTGCAACCAAAGCCATCGCCGTCTCAGTGGGTGTCGGCCGCGACATTGCGGCCCGCGGCTTTCCTCAATCCAAGGTTGTCGTCATCAACAACCCGCTGCCGCCGGCTGCGGCGCTCCAGCAAGATTCCTATGCATGGCAGGCAACGCTGGAGACCATGGGTGGTGGCCCGGTCATCGCCACCGCCGGGCGCCTGGTGCCGGTCAAGGATCATCGGACCTTGCTGCGGGCTTTCGCTATCCTGCGCGCCAGCCGCCGCGCTCGGCTTGTCATCTTCGGCGAAGGTCCGTTGGCTGCCGAGTTGCGCGCCTATGCCCAGGAAACCGGTATCGGCGCGGATGTGCTCTTTGCCGGCTACGTCAACGACCCCGCGGCCTGCTATGCCGCAGCCGATCTGTTCGTCCTTTCCTCGACGAGCGAGGGCTTCGGCAATGTGTTGGTCGAGGCTATGGCTGCCGGCGTCCCGGTAGTCGCCACAGATGCGCCACATGGCCCGCGCGAGATTCTCGGTGACGGTCGTTTCGGCGCCTTGGTGCCGGTTGGCGATGCCGCAGCCCTGGCAAAGACGATGGCTGATATGCTGGACCACCCCACTTCTGCCGCCATCCTGAAGAGCAGGGCAGCGGATTTCGAAGTTGAAAAGATCGGGGATCTGTACGAAGCGCTGCTTTAGCCAGGGAATTTCGCGCTGGCGTTCGTTGAGGCAGCCGCTTATTGCCATTCGCGTCGATGGATCAGCATCAGTGCATCGCCGTTGGCCGGCCGAGCAGGATGGGGTGTCAGATACATCGGAATCTGATAGCAGCCGCTGAAAGAGGAGCAGCGGGTCGGTCACGGCGGCGGAAGCGCGGGTGCTGCAGCGGCATGGCGATTCCCTTTTAAAGAGGTGTTCGAATGAGACATGTGTGGCGTTGGTTCGGCCCGGTCGACAAGGTGACGATCGCGGATGCGCGTCAAGCCGGGGCGCAAGGCATCGTCTCGGCGCTTCACCACGTTCCTCACGGCGCCGTATGGCTGCCCGCCGAAATCGAAAGACGTCAGCGCGAAGTCGCGTCTTTGCCGGATGGAAGCGCAAGCGATCTGAACTGGGAGATTGTCGAGAGCCTGCCGGTTTCCGAAGCGATCAAGACGCAGGTCGGCGAGTGGCGCAGCCATATTGCCAACTACATTACATCGCTGGAAAACCTGGCGCGGGCCGGCATTTCGGTCATCTGCTACAATTTCATGCCCGTGCTCGATTGGACCCGCACCGATCTTGCCTGGCGCCTGCCGCATGGCGGCACCACCATGCGCTTCGATCTGATCGACTTCGCCGCATTCGACATTCATATCCTGAAACGCCAAGGGGCGCTCGGCGACTACACACCGGAGATCGCCTCCGAGGCGGAGCGGCGATACGCGCAGATGGATGACGGTGCGCGGAAGATTCTGGCAAGAAGCGTCAATTCCGGTCTGCCCGGCTCGACCGAAGACACGTCTCTCGACGGTCTCGCGGCTCAACTGTCAAATTATGACCGCATCGACGCAACAACCCTGCGCCGGCATTTCGTCGATTTCCTGGCGGAGGTCGTGCCCACGGCCGAACGCCTCGGCCTGCGTCTCTGCTGCCATCCGGATGATCCGCCGTTCCCGCTGCTGGGCCTGCCGCGCGTCATGTCGACCGAGGCCGACTACAGGTCCATTCTGGAGTCAGTCGACAGCCCGGCCAACGGCGCGACACTGTGCACGGGATCGCTCGGCGCAAGACCGGATAATGATCTGCCCGGCATGATCGAGCGGATGGGACCAAAAATCCACTTCGCGCATCTGCGCAATGTGCGCATTGAAGCGGCCGGCACCCCCTGCTCGTTCCACGAGGACGAGCATCTTGCCGGCGACACCGACATGGTGGCGGTGGTCGCCGCGCTGCTCCACGAGGAAGCGCGGCGTAAGAAGGAAGGACGCCAGGACGCCGTCATCCCGATGCGCCCCGACCATGGCCAGGATATCCTCGATGACCTGACGCGCGGAGCCCAGCCCGGCTATCCGGCCATCGGTCGGCTCAAGGGATTGGCCGAACTCCGCGGCGTCGAACATGCCATTCGCAGATCGGTATCAGGCGAGCCGATCTCCACTTCTACCTCATAGTCTGGAGAAGGGCACAGAGAGCCCTCAACCGATATTCGCCAAACGGACAGCCATCAGTTTTCGACCATAGGCACCCGCACCCGCAACCCACCTCCGGCTCGATGTCACTTTCACCCATTTTGCGCGGACGGCTGTGCATAATCGCAGTTTGCGGTTTGCGACCGATTGCAATCCGCTAGCTTGCGCTAGTTATTACTCCACCACAGCCGCTGTTGAGAGGTACTCTAGGCAGCGGTTGGGAATTCATATCCTGGGAGGAAATCAAGATGAGAAAATTCGCCGCCGCTCTGGCCGCCGCCGCAGCCGTCACGCTGTATTCGTTCGCCGCGGGGGCGCAAACCTATCCCGAACGCACCATCACCGTCGTGGTGCCGTTTTCGGCCGGCGGCCCGACCGACACGGTCACGCGCCTCGTCGCGGAAGCCATGTCGAAGGATCTCGGCCAGCAGATCATCGTCGAGAATGTCGGCGGCGCCGGCGGCACGCTGGGCGCCGGACGCGTCGCGCAAGCCGATCCCGACGGCTATACGCTGCTCCTCCATCACATCGGCATGGCGACAAGCGCGACGCTATACAGAAAGCTCGCATACGACACGCTGAACAGCTTCGAATATGTCGGCCTCGTTACCGAGGTGCCGATGACCATCGTCGGCCGTAAGGACCTCGAGCCGACCGATCTGAAGGGGCTGGTCGACTACGCCAAGGCCAACAAGGATACCGTCACCGTCGCCAACGCCGGCATAGGCGCGGCCTCGCATCTGTGCGGCATGCTGTTCATGAGCGCCATCGGCACCCCTCTGGTCACCGTGCCTTACAAAGGCACCGGCCCGGCCATGACCGATCTTCTCGGCGGTCAGGTCGACATCATGTGCGATCAGACGACCAATACCACCAAGCAGATCCAGGGCGGCACGATCAAGGCCTATGCCGTCACCTCGCCCGAACGCCTCGATGTTCTGCCGGATGTCCCGACGACGACGGAAGCCGGTCTCCCTGAGGTGCAGGTCGGCATCTGGCACGGCCTCTACGCGCCCAAGGGCACGCCGGCCGAGGTCACCGAACGCCTGTCGAAGTCGCTTCAGGTCGCGCTGAAGGACCCGAATGTCGCCGCCCGCTTCGCCGAACTCGGCACCAAGCCGTCGTCCGACGCCGACGCGACACCGGCCGCGCTGAAGGCCAAGCTGGAAGGCGAGATCACGCGCTGGAAGCCGATCATCGAAGCCGCCGGCCAGTACGCTGACTGAGGTTTTCACAAACGGGGCGCCCACCAGCGCCTCGTTTTTTTCACACCGGCATCGGCGCGCCCGCGGCGCGGGCCTGGGAGGACGTCATGAAACCTTTCACGATCGACACGACCAACGGCATATGCGCCGCGCTGTTCATCTTCCTCGGCGGATTTTTCGCGCTGCAGTCGCTCGGCCTCGAAATCGGCACCGCCTTCCGCATGGGACCGGGCTATTTCCCGCTGGTCCTGGCGATCGTGCTGATCCTGCTTGGCGCCGTCATCCTCGTCGAAGCGGTGCGCTTCGAGAGCGAGCCGATCGGCCATGTAGCCTGGCGCGGCATGCTGTTCATCCTCCCTGCCCCGATCTTCTTCGGCCTGACCGTGCGCGGCCTCGGCTTCCTCCCCTCGATCTTCCTGACGGCGCTGATCGCATCCTTTGCCAGCGGCCGCATGCGGCCGCTGACCGCGCTCGTGCTCTCTGCCGGCCTGACGCTGTTTGCGTTCCTCGTCTTCAGTTACGCGCTCGGCCTGCCGTTCCGGCGCTTCGGCCCGTGGCTCCCTTCATGGCTGGCATTGTGAGGCGATGAACATGGAACTCCTCGACAACCTCGCGCTCGGCTTTTCGACGGCAACGACGCTGGTAAATCTCGGTTTCTGCCTGATCGGCGTCCTTCTCGGCACGCTGATCGGCGTCCTGCCCGGCATCGGCGCCACCGCGACCATCGCCATGCTGTTGCCGATCACCTTCCAGATCGGCGACCCGGTCTCCTCCCTTATCATGCTCGCCGGCATCTATTACGGCGCGCAATATGGCGGCTCGACCACCGCCATTCTCATCAACATGCCTGGAGAATCCTCGTCAGCCGTCACCGCAATCGACGGCTACCAGATGGCCAAGAACGGCCGCGCCGGGGCGGCACTCGCGATCGCGGCGATAGGCTCGTTCTTCGCCGGCACGGTGTCGACCTTCCTCGTCGCCATCTTTGCCCCGCCGCTGACGGCGATCGCGCTGCAATTCGGCGCTGCCGAGTATTTTTCGCTGATGATCGTCGGCCTTGTCTCGTCCGTCGCGCTCGCCCACGGCTCGATTGTCAAGGCGCTGGCGATGGTCGTGCTCGGCCTGCTGCTCGGCATTGTCGGCACCGACATCTACACCGGCACGCCGCGCTTCACGCTCGGCATCAGCGAATATGCCGACGGGCTGAATTTCGTCGCGGTGGCGGTCGGCGTCTTCGGCGTCGCCGAGATACTGCGCAACCTCGAAAACGAGCACGAGCGCGCCGTGATGATCCGAAGGGTCTCCGGCCTGATGCCGACCCGCGAGGACTTTCGGCGCATGGCGGCGCCCATCGTGCGCGGAACCATCATCGGTTCGGCGCTCGGCATCCTGCCTGGAGGCGGCGCGATCCTTGCAGCCTTTGCCTCCTACACGGTCGAAAAACGCATATCGAAAAACCCCGGGGAATTCGGCAAGGGCGCCGTCGAAGGCGTCGCCGGACCGGAATCGGCCAACAATGCCGGTGCGCAGACCTCCTTCATCCCGATGCTGACGCTCGGCATTCCGGCCAACCCGGTAATGGCGCTGATGATCGGCGCGATGATCATCCAGGGCATCGTGCCCGGCCCCAATGTCGCGATCGAACAGCCGGCGCTGTTTTGGGGCATTATCGCCTCGATGTGGATCGGCAATCTGATGCTGATCATCTTGAACCTGCCGCTGATCGGGCTTTGGGTAAAACTCCTGACGATCCCCTATTACGTGCTCTTCCCGATCATCATGGCGTTCTGCTCGATCGGCGTTTACAGCGTCAACACCAACATTTACGACCTCTACGCCGTCGCCTTCTTCGGCTTGCTCGGTTATCTCCTTACCAAGCTGCGCTGCGAACCCGCGCCGCTGCTGCTCGGCTTCGTGCTCGGGCCGCTGCTCGAGGAAAACCTGCGCCGCGCCATGATTCTCGCGCGCGGCGACCCGACCACCTTCGTGACGAGGCCGATCAGCGCCGGCCTGCTTTTCATCGCGTTCGCCGTCCTCGTCATCGTCTTCCTGCCGGCAGTCAAGAAGAAGCGCGAAGAGGTGTTCGTGGAGGAGAATTAATGTATGTCGCGCAAAAGTGCGCAGCGGTTTTGCGATAACGACATGCATAAAAACAAGAACTTAAAGCGCGTCGCATTGAATCCATTCAGCCGCGACGCGCTTTAGCGAGAGTCACGCGGCCGCCTGTCCACGGCCGCGGCCGATGCGGGCTCCGGTTTCCGAATCGAACAGAAAGACGGCAGTATCCTGGAAGGTGATGCCGATCGGCTCATCCATATCGTAATGCGCCGATTTATCGGCCTTCACGGTCACGGTGGCGCCACCGAACTGGCAGGTGATCAAGGTATGATCGCCGATCAGTTCCACAGCGTAGACCCGCGCCGCGATCTTGCCCCCAGATGGGTCAGTGACCCGGCAATCCTCGGGCCGGATGCCGGCAGTGACCTTGTTCCGGCTTTCGGCAACGCTGGTCGCAAATCGTCCTTCCGCGCAGGCGAAGGTCCCCTCGACCAGCTCGCCCTGGAGAAAATTCATCGGCGGCGAGCCGATGAAGCCGGCGACGAACAGGTTCGCCGGATCGTCATAGATCTGTCGGGGCGTCGCGATCTGCTGCACGACGCCGCGGTTCATGATGGCAACACGGTGAGCCAGGGTCATGGCCTCGATCTGGTCGTGGGTGACGTAGATCGTCGTAACGCCCAGATCGGCCTGCAGGCGTTTCAGCTCCGAGCGCATGTGGCCGCGCAGCTTGGCATCGAGATTGGAGAGCGGCTCGTCCATCAGGAAGACGCTCGGCCGCCGCACCATGGCGCGGGCGAGTGCGATGCGCTGCCGCTGACCGCCGGAAAGCTGCCGCGGATAGCGGTCAAGGAACTCCTCAAGATGGACCTTGACGGCGGCGCTGCGGACGGAGGCGTCGCGTTCGGTTCGCGGCACGCCCCGCAGCTTCAGCGGATATGCGATGTTCTCCGCGACGGTCATGTGCGGATAGAGCGCGTAGGACTGGAACACCATCGCCACATCGCGATATTTGGGCAGCACGTGGGTGACGTCGCGGTCGCCAATGAGGACGCGGCCGGAACTCACCGATTCAAGCCCGGCCACCATGCGCAGCGCCGTCGTCTTGCCGCAGCCCGAAGGGCCGAGCAGCACCAGGAACTCGCCGTCCTCGATCTCCAGGTCGAGCCCCTTGACCACCTCGACCGCGCCGAAGGACTTGTAGATATCGGACAGGGTGACCCGCATATTGACTAGCCCTTCACTGCGCCGACCAGCAGCCCGCGCGCGATGTGCTTCTGCAGGATGCTGGAGATGACGATCACCGGGGCGATCATCACGGTGATCAACACCGACATGTTCCACCATTGCGGCCCGCGCGTCGTGTTCTGTGCCGATACCAGTACCGGCATCGTCTGCGCATCGACATTGGAAAGGAAGAGGGCCAGCAGATACTCGTTCCAGGCAAGGATCAGCACCAGCAGGAAGGTCGCGACCAAGCCGGACCGCACCAGCGGCAGCGCGATGGTGAAGAACACGCGGAACTTGGAGGCTCCGTCTATCTGTGCGCTCTCCTCAAGGTCGAGCGGGATGCCGGCGAAGAAATCGCGCGTCAGCCACACGACGATCGGCAAGTTGATGGCGGTGTAGGTGGCGATCAGCGCCACCTGTGTGTCAAGCAGGCGCATCTGCTGGAACATCACGTAGATCGGCAACACGGCGACGATCGGCGGCATGATGCGGTTCGAGATGATCCAGAACTCGATGTCGTTATTGCCGACCGCAAGCTTCGTGCGTCCAACGAGCGTGAACAGCGCAATGATGAAGAGAGCGGCCGCCACGACAATGGCAATCTCCCACCGCACGCCGAAAGTGGCCACCGCCACGATGATTGCGGTGAGCAGGGCCAGGAAGATTCCAACGGCGGCGAGCTTCACCTGAAAGCGGATACGCACGAGAGCGTAGGCCGCCAGCGAGCCGATCAGGACGGCGAGCAGCGTGCTGGCCACCGCGACGACGACCGAATTCATATAAGGGCGCAGCGTGTAATTCTGCACGAGCATGAAATCCCATGCCTGCAGCGAAGGGGCAAAGTCGACGAACGGGAGATAGAACGGCCCATTGTCGACCTCGCCAGGCCCCTTGAAGGAGGTGATCAACACCCAGTAGAGAGGAATCACCACGACCAGCGCCCACAGGAACAGCAGCGCATAAGTCACGACCCTGGCGACCGGCGCCTGGCTGTCGATCGAAGCCGGCTCGAACAGCCGGCGCGCCAGTGAGCGCGGGTCGGCGCTCATGCTTCGAACCGGCGCGCCGGCCGGACCACGAAGTTGAAGAACGAGACGCATACGATGGTCGAGATGAAGAGGAGCATGTAGCCGACAGCGGCCGAGCCGCCGAGATCCTGAGTGCGCCAGGAAATGAAGGAATGGAGCGTCATTGATTCCGTTGCCAGGCCAGGGCCGCCGCCGGTGAGCACGTTCGGCAGGTCGATGATCTTGAAAGCCTCGATAAGCCGGATCAGCACGACGGTAGCGGCAATCGGCGCGATCGCTGGCCAAGTTATGTCGCGAAAAATCTGGAAGCCGTTGGCTCCGTCGAGCCGCGCCGCCTCGACCTGATCGCGCGGCTGGTTCTCAATGGCCGCCAGCAGCACGATGAACATGAACGGCGTGCACTGCCAGGTGTCGCCGACCAACACCATGAGTCGCGCCGACCAGGCCTCTGTGGCCCACGACCACTCGCTGATGCCGAAAGCGCGCACGAGCGGGGCGAAGGGTCCCTTCTGCATGTCGGCGAGCATGCGAAACGTGTAGGCGATGCCGACCGGGGTTACCATCAGCGGGATGAAGAAGAGGACGCGAAAGAAATTCCGGCCGCGGATAGGTTGGCCGCAGAGGAGTGCGAGGCCCAGCCCCAGTGCGAACTGCACGGAAACGCCGACGAACACGTAGAGAAGCGTGTTGACGACAGTCCCTGGCACGCCGCCCGGCGCCATGGTGGCCAGCGCAAGGATCGCCAGGCCCATTGCCATTGCCGTCGCGAGAAGGCGACCAACCACACCGGCGATGGTCGGCCTGCCACGCCAGAGATAGCGGGCGAGAAGAAACAGCAGCCCTGCCGCGATCCACGCCAGCACTGCGGATTGGACAAAGCCGAACGTGCCCAACTTGCCGAGCAGGTGATACTGCTGCGAACCGACCAGCAGCTTGCGGAAGTTCACAAGTCCGATGAATTTCAGCGTGAATCCGCCCGGCGCGAGCGCAAAGCGCGAAAGCGCGAGATAGGCCGAGATGATGAGCGGAAAAATCGCGAAGCAGAGAAGCACGACGACGGCTGGCAGCACCATGATCCTGCCCGAGTGACCGTCCAGCCATTCGGCCCAGCTGCGGCGGTCGGCAGCTTCTGGCATAGTGTCGGTTGCGGTCATCATAACCCGGGAAAGTGGGGCAGGCATGAGACCCGGCGCGGATCGATGCCACGCCGGGTCGATTGCTTGGCTGCCTATTTGGCGCCGATGGTCGCCTTGTAAAGTTCGAGCTGCTTGTCTTTGCCAATCTCTTCGTTCAGCTCATTCCAGCCTTCCTCGACCGCCGCGACGGTCGCTTCCTTGTCGATTTCGCCGGCGAGGAAGCGCGAGACCGCCTCGTCGAGCACGACCTGCTGGTATTTCTGATTTTGTGGGATGCGCAGGTCAAGGATCATGTTCGGGCTGCTCATGCTGTCGTTGATCGCGCCCAGGTACACTTTAGCCTCATCCTCGCTCATATTGGCCTTCTTCCAAAGGTCGCTATAGCCGAGCTGCGAGGTGCGATACGGGTTGAAGCCGGTGCCGCCGACGGTCACATCGGCGTTCGACTGTGCCGGCTGCGTCATGAACGAGAAATAGGCGTAGGCGGCGTCCTTTACCTTAGGATCGGCCGCCGCGTTGATGCCGCCGCCCCAGCCGCCAAAGGCAGCGAATGGTGCGTGGTTCACGCCGTCGATCGCGTGCGGGCAGTTATCGGCCGTGCAGGCCTCGAGCTTGCCGGTGTCCCAGTTCAGGACCTCCTTGGATCCAGGCATGATCGCCGCGCCCCATTTGCCCATCACCTTGGACTGGGCCGGATCGATCGAGATCGTGCCTACATCACCCCAGTCGAGGTTCAGCGCGCAGCGGCCGGAAGCGAAGAGCGGCCTTGTATCGCTGACGTCGAGGTTCAGCTCGTCCGGCGGGCCGTATTTGGTCGATTCAGACAGGAAGTCGAGCGCCTTGCGGAAGGCGTCGTTGTTGACGAGCGGCGTCATGTCCTTGGTGTTGAAGAAGGTGCCCTGGCTGGTTCCCTTGGACTGGGTCATCGAGCCGACCACATCGGTGACGAACCAGTAGCTCTGCGCGTTGCGCTTCTTGGCGATGCACGAGCCGAAATCCGGCGTGCCATCGCCGCTCATGTCCTTGCCGTGCGTGACCTTGGCGACTTCGAGATACTCGTCCCAGGTTTTCGGCACCGCCAGGCCGGCCGCTTCCAGCACGTCCTTGCGGTAGTACATCATGTGGAAGTCGCCATCGAGCGTGATCATGTAGGTCTTGCCGCTGTACTTCTCGGAGAAGTCCCGGAAGAACGCGCCCACATCCTCCTGCTGGATGTCCTTGTCGGCCTCGACCCGCGGCGTTAGGTCCTCGAGGTAGCCGCCGGCAATGTAATCGACCATCCATTGCGGGGCGAACACGCCGGCGTCGACCGAGTTGGTGCCGCTCGCCCAGTCGGTGAGGATCTTTTGATAGAGATCCGAGAAGGGCACCGCGATGACATTGATCTTGGCGCCGGTGAGCGCTTCGAACTCGGGCGCGCGCCTCTGCAGCGGCTCCTGAATCGCACCGGTCTGCGTAATGACGTTCACGGTAACTCCCGCAAACGGCTTGTCCTGGGCAAAGGCAGGCGCGCCAACCAGCGCGGCAAAAGCCGAAAAGCCGGCCAGAAAGACCCCAATTCTCATCAGACTTCCTCCCGTGTTGACCGGGACTTGTTCCTGCGAAAACCAAGCCGCCGGTATCTCCCCGTCGGCTGCCGTCGCCAGAGCACGGCACCAACGCTCGTCAAGCACAATATCGGCATCGCGCAGCGAGTCCAGTGCCTTGCCGTAACGGAAGGTGAGGTGCCCAGCGGGCTTCCCGGCTAATGCATGTCGACCCAAGCATGCCCGTGACCCGAGGGTGCGCATGGTTTTGAGCGCGCCGACCGGAGACCGCTAGTTCTGCACAGGGGATTTGGTTCTTTGACTGACGGTCGCTGCCGGCCGGCCTGCAGCCACCATCTCTGACGCTGGGGATTAGCCACAGGCCACCCATGCCTTCGTCATCCCAGGGCGGAGAAAGGAGCGAAGCGACGCGGCGCAGACCCTGGGATCCATTCCGTGACATCAGAGCGTCACGACGGTGCAGAACCTTTGATGGCGGAGGGACAGCGCCCCCCTCTGTCCTGCCGGACATCTCCCCACAAGGGCCCACAAGGGGGGAGATTGGCAGCTTTGGCGCACCGCTCGCTCCTGCGACAGTGGCGGTTCGCGAAGGCGGTGGTGACGGCCGATCTCCCCCCAAGTGGGGGAGATGTCAAGTTTTTGGCAAAGAGGGCAGGACACAGGGGGGCGCGAAGGATCACTACAGATCAGCTTTTATCCTGAGCCGCTGCATTCTTCGGCTGATGTCACGGAATGGATCCCAGGGTCTGTGCCGCGTCGCTTCGCTCCTTGCTCCGCCCTGGGATGACGAAGTGGAGAGGTGTTTCGGCTAACCTCCAAGGTTTGCGATTTGCCACTGACGGGAATTATCGACGTTCGCTGCCGATCGCCGAGGAACTAGAGCTTGCCTGGGGCAATTCCACCGCGTCACCGGTGCACACCACCGTCGGCACGGGCTTCACTGCAGGTTGGTGTGGCGGTGCAACATCAGTCTGTGCGCGTCGGGTATCTGCTTCGCCAGGCCGAGCACAACGCTGTCGAGCAGGATGAGGCAGGATTGCTCGAACAGGCTGCCGCCAAACTGTTTCGATTCCCCGACAGGGACATGCAGCGTCACATCGGCAATGCCGGCCAGGGTCCCGGCCGGCTTATGCGTCAGCGTAACGACCTTGGCGCCCTCCGCCTTGGCGATGCGGGCAAAGCCTGTGCTGACCGGCATCTCCCCGGAGCCGGATACGATCAGCAACGCATCGCCCTTGCGGATCGATGGCGCCGATACCTCACCGACGAAATGCACCATCCGGCCAAGATGCATGAAGCGCATCGCACCCATTTGCGCGACAAGGCCGGAGCGTCCCTGCCCGGAAAAGAACCACCGCCGATCGGGGTCGTCGAACGCCTGCACCAGCCTTGCAAAGGCGTCGGTGTCGATCCGGCCAAGAACGTCGGTTATCTCCTGTCCCACGGCCAGCCACGGCCTGGATTGGGCAATCTGTCGCGAATCCATCGGGCTACCTCTTTCGGACTTGCGGATTCCGTGATGGCGCTGCCAACCACCAGGATTTCAGGCTCGACTGCGATCACCGCTTCCAGCGTGTCGGGGCCGATCCCGCCGGCGAGCGAAACCAGAAAGCCGCGATCATGCATCTTTCTCACGGCGTCGATATGTGACGTGGAGGTGTTGCCCGCCAGCCGCGCATCGGTTGGCGAGTGGACCGCGATGTAGCCGAAGCTTTCGGGGAAGACAGCATTCAAGGGAAGCAATTCTGCCTTGCCCGCCTCGGTGATGGTGTCGACGATGACCGTCGCGCCGAAGGCGGCGGCACGTCTTCCCACTGCCTCATGCGTGGCGGACGAAGCACACGACAGGACCGTCATGAATGCGGCACCGGCGCCGAAAACCATATCAGCCTCAAGCTGGCCGCCGTCGACGGTTTTGGTATCGGCCAACACAATGACTTCAGGGCAGAGCTCGCGCGCCGTGGCGATGGCGGAAAGGCCAAGGCGTTTCAGCAACGGCGTGCCGATCTCGATAATGTCGGCGAACGCCTTCATCTGCGCGAGCAGGGCCAGGTGTTCAGGCTTGTCGAAGGCGACTTGGAGGAGCAAGGCGGTTCTCTCGGATTGCTTAATGCAGCGGGTGCGGCATGACGACAACGCCCAACCTACTGTCGTGTGCTTCGCAGTCGAAATCTGCCATAATCCAGCAACCTCCAGGCTGGTCCGCATAGGGAGAGCAAATCGTACTCCACGTAGGCGCCTATATTAGCCCAATCTAATAGTGCTCCAAGGCGCCCATTCCCGAAAGAGCCAGCAAAGTCTCTCAATTTCCCTCCAATTCCAACATCAAACTACCCCTGGGTGACGAAACCGCCGCCATACTTTGCTGCAGCCCGGGATCGGAAAACACCCGCACCGACTTCCACTCGAACCGTGGCAGCACCCGGCTCGATAAGAGAGGGCTGAAAAATCATCTTGAAATTTAGAGAGAGATTACCAAATTGAAACCTTTTCTCTGGAGAACTCCCGATAGTAACTCCAGAATTAACCGAGTAATTTTCCATTTTACGTCACCTGTTTTTCTGGAGTGACCTATGAGTACAGGACGCACGAATTAGGGTCGCTAGGATCCACTTTTATATTGATATTGTCTCCGACATATTTGTCTGTGTTATCCTTATCAAAGAAGTTTTCTGCCACGCTTACGTACTCAAGCCCCTTAAATTCGTATCTTACCTAATACCTGTAAGTAGTTGGGTCAGCAGAAAGAAATAACCTTTCAACCACTATAGCCTCGACGATGGGCCAATGTTCAGCTCGTCGCGCAAGTTTATTTTGTTGCCAAGTACCCAATAGAAACCTAAATAAAGCAAACAACACAAAGCCGATGAAAATGTAACTGAACCAGCTGGCCATTCTGAAACCACCATCTATTAAAAATCCATCTATAATTGACAACTTTGGTTGTACATAAAAACGTATAATAAATTAGCAATGAGTCGCTATTTACAATCATTGTAAACTAATAACATAATACAAACTATATTATGGATCATCAATAACGTATGCGCCACCTATGCACTTCGTGCCCCATTCCCGCAGTAACCGGTTCGTTTCCTTGGAATTACTGTGACAGTGTACCATTTTCTTCTTCGCCTGCCGCGTTTCCATATTTCATGTCTTTCCGGTTTGCTCTGCACCTGACCCGGAAGTTCTTCGCTGTCTTCCGGACCGCCTAGGTGCCGACATCGGCGACACTTACTGCAAGTCGAGCCATGCGCTCGATCTACACACAGCCGCAGCCGGGCAAACATGGGAAAAAGTGCACTGTCACCGTAATTCCGGATCGCCGACATAGAACGTGCAGTCGCTCCAGATCGCGTGCATGATCTCACCGCCAGCTTGCGCGCCACCACGCCTGGATGTATGGCGCACGGGCCCGCAGGGATGGCAAAGCACGCATCGGTGCCAGAATATTGGCAGGAATTAGCCGGAACGCAGAATCAAGCAAGCCGATAAGCAACCAACTAAAGGCCGAGTTCGATGAGGCTGGAGGCCATCAGCGGGCGGTCCACGAACCGCTGGCGCGAGCGGCATCGAAGCACACTTTGCTAGGGCGTTTGCCTTTGAGTGCGGCTTTCAGAGCGACAACGCCACGTTTGTACTCTTTAGTTTTGTCATACTTCATGTTCTCAACAATGAAGTCACCAAAACGCTTGTCGTTATAAATTGATTGAGAGCAAAACAAATAAGCCGCCATCTGATATCCGTGATCGAAGGCAACCGAGTTGGCGTGGGCGGCGGTTGAAACGAATGCGTTTACGCAAATCACTATTGCTGCGACCGGCATTATGCCATTGTAAGATAATTTCATTGTTGTTGGCCCTCTCCTAAGACGCGGGGAACTTGCCGAAAATTTTGCTTTGGTGCAAGCCGTTGCGAGATAGCATGCGATTTAGATTTACCCTGCCAATCCTTTTGGAAATGCTGCCGCTTCCGGCTGCCGCGTTTCCCTATTTCATGGCTTTTCCGGTTTGCTCGGCACCTGGCCCGGAAGTGCTTCGCTGTCCACCGGCCGCCCAGGTGCCGACATCGGCGACGCTTACTGCAAGTCAGCCATGCGCTCGATCTACACGCAGCCACAGCCGGGCAAACATGGGAAAAAGTGCACTGTCACCGTAATCCCAGGGTAGGGAGAACGTACCAACGCTTATCGAATAGCTCTTATCCATCTACTTTTCTCCAGCCCTCATGACCTTGCCCGAAACAAACGATATACGTGCCTGGTGGAAATGCATCTAATCTACGTTCTACACAACCAGAAAGATTACCTCCATCAGATTTAGTTTTTATTTTTAAATCGTGACGTAATTTAAATTCAATATTTTTTCTAGTAAAAATAGGCACCTCCACATTTTTACGAAATTCGCAAACTTTATACTTTGAAAGGAATGCCTTTAGCTTGGAAATGCTAAATATGAATTTACCGCCATCACCCTGTATCGCACTCACTACTTCTTCGCCAGTGCAAGCCGAATCCTGACTGGAGACAGACTGCCCGCTACGTCCGCTGCCACAGGCTTGGATCGAGAGACATACGCCAAAAAGAAGAAGCCATGCATAGAAACCTACTCTCTTTGGCCGCATATGCGTTGAATCCAGTTTCCAGGAAAAATTAGGCGCACAGCGCCCCACTCCGGTGGAGGCCACAATATTACGCTGCAAAAACCGACAAAAAAGGAAATACGGTGACAGGAAATACGGTGACAGTGCACCATTTTTTCTTTCCGCCTGCCGGGTTCCCCATTTCATGGCTTTTCCGGTTTGCTCGGCGCCTGGCCGGAAGTGCTTCGCTGTCCACCGGCCGCCCAGGTGCCGACATCGGCGACACTTACTGCAAGTCGAGCCATGCGCTCGATCTACACACAGCCACAGCCGGGCAAACATGGGGAAAAGTGCACTGTCACCGTAATTCCTGCTACGCCCCATAAAGCCCCCGCACCCATCTTCACCTCCCGTTTAGACAAACATCAATTGTGATAGCTACGCATAGAAGCGCAAGAAATATGGAAACAACAGCTTGAGCGCGTCGAATAGCATCTCGGGTCATAATATTATAGCCTAAGCTTGTGTATTTCGCATTTTGCCTGTCAACGTTGAGCATGGCGTGAAAGTTTGCCAAGGTCAAAAAGGCAGCAAGAAACAAGATAGCAATTACTGAGTCGCGCCCGCTCCCATATCTAGCTATACAACCATATATATATCTGTTCATATCGTACAATTCGCAAGAAACGAACAGAGTTAGAGCCGTAGAAAAACTAATAGCACAAACTATTGCTGGTATCTTCACCCACAGATTTTTAAATAACCACTCCATTCAACGAGTCCTTCTGATGTTTTGGCCGCCGGCTGCGCTGCGCCCCCTGCGCATAACGCAAGATGCCGCTTTGAACGCTCTGTTTTTTACTTGCAAGTCGAGCCCTGTGCTCAATCTACACACAGCCACAGCCGGGCAAACATGGGAAAAAGTGCACTGTCACCGTAATCCTAGCAGACATTGCCCACTCCTAGTTTAGCAGATATTTGAGGACAAACGATTGCCGCGGTTACAAAAGTAGACATTATAGCTGCAAGCAGCAATACTCTGACATGTAGCCCTTTATGGTTCTGGTCCTGTCGGTAGTGCGCCCCACTAATCTTTGGGTTACGCATAATACCGATAAGCTCCACACCAGACGCCAGTGAAAACATTCCAGAAATCAGAATCGATATTTGAAATCTGTCGTTGTTTCCATTATCGCACGCGCATATTTCCTCCAAGAAACCAAGATACCCAAGTACTGAAATAACCAGCAACGTGAAGCAAACTGAAAAGCTATTGGCTATGCAGAATTTTATCTTTTTCATCCAGTGATACTTTCGCTTCAATCTTATTCTTTCACCGACCTAAGATATCGAAATTGACATACTGACCGTGCCGCGCCCCATGCCCAACCTCACCTCTTATGAAACGCCTCATCTGTCATCTCCATAAGCGGGTCGAGCAGGAACTTGATCACGCGGCGGTTGCCGGTCCTGATCTCCGCCGTCACCGACATGCCGGGGGTCAGCACGACGTCATTGCCCTCGACACGGATCGAGGTTTCGTTGAGCGCGATCCTCACCGGGAACACCAGCGGCCCGCGGCATCGCCCGCGGTTTCTTCCTTGGCCGCTGATGCCTCCGGCGCACCGGCCGGGATGGCATCGTTGGACACAGTTAGAACCTTGCCGTGCAAGGTGCCGTATTTGGTGAAGGGGAAAGCTTCGAGCTTGACGCGCGCCTCCTGCCCTTCGTGCACAAAACCCTTGTCGCGGTTGAACAGCATCGCCTCGATCTCGAGTGCCGTGCCATCCGGCACGATCACCATCAGCCGCTGGCCGGTCTGCACCACTTCGTCCAGCGTGTTGACCTCCAATTGCTGCACGCGACCGGCAACCGGCGATTTGAGCAGGCTGGCGCGCTCGAACAGCTCGGCCTTGGCCAGGTCCTGCCGCAGCCGCTGCAGGTCGATAAGTGACCCGGCGTATTCGGCGGCGCCACGAATTCCGCGTCTGTGGACGGCGTGCCGTCGGCACGGCATCGACCAGCGGTCCGACAGTGGCCGCTCCGGCCTCATGCGCAAAATAGGGCGCCAAGCGACTGAGTAGCCGGCGGCTAGAGCAGAGCCAGGTGTTCAGGCTTGTCGAAGGCGACTTGGAGGAGCAAGACGGCTCTCTCGGATTGCCTAAGGCAGCGGCTGCGGCATGCCGCCCAACCCACTGTCGTGTGCTTCGTGGTCGAAATCTGCCATAATCCAGCAACGTCCAAGGTGGTCTGCAAAGGGAGAGCAAATCGTACCCTGCAAAGCAAGTGTGGTTCTTGTCGAAAGCAGGAGGTGCGGGCCAGATCAGCCAATGCAACCAGATCAGCCAATGCAATATGAGGTAGTCCTTTGACGAGATTGTTTGAGCCGATTGGATGCAAGGTCGATCTGTCGACTGGTGCGATGGGAAATGCAACCGGCAGCTATCAGAAGCGCTTCCGCGATCTGGACGGGCTCTATGCTGACGCCGCGGCGTTCGAAGCCATGCGCGCGACATGGGGCGAGCGCATCGCCTACGAAGTCTCCGAGTTCCGGCCGACCGAGCAGTCGGGCGACCTGATTTTCGGCGTTACGCGCATGGCGCCCGGCAAAGTCGGCGACGAATATTTCATGACGCGCGGTCATATCCACAACCAGGCCGACCGGCCCGAAATCTATTACGGACAGAAAGGCCGCGGCCTCATGCTGATGGAATCGCCGGAGGGCGAGGTTCGCATCGTGCCGATCGACGCGCAGACCGTCTGTTACGTTCCGCCGTTCTGGATCCACCGCTCGATCAATGTCGGGGACGACGATCTGGTGATGCTGTTCTGCTACCCCGCCGATTCAGGGCAGGACTACGAGATCATCGCTAGATCGGGAGGCATGCGCTCGCGCGTGGTCGCCGGCGATGGAGGCTGGAGGCAAGTCGCCAACCCGGATTGGCGACCGCGTGACGCGAAGCTGATCTCCGCTCTCTATGAGCAACAATCCGGCACGGTGCCGGCATGAAGGCTCGCTTCGAGATCGCTGCTTCACTTCGCAGTGCTGCACTGCGCGCGGAGAAAATCCGGGAGACCGGCAAATGAGCCGCTATCGGCCGGCTACCCAGCCGACATTCTATTTTGTCGGCGTCACGACGACGAGCAGTTCGATCATGCGGGTTTTCCCCGCATGGGCACGCCACCTCGGGCTGAAGGATGCGGTTCTCAAGGATGCGGTTCTCAGGGGCATCGACTTTCCACTCCACGCCGATCCGGAGGCCTACCGTGAGGTCGTCTCCTTCATAAAATCCGACCCGCTGTCGCTCGGTGCGCTCGTCACCACGCACAAGATCGATCTCTTCAACGCAGCGCGCGACCTGTTCGACGTGGTCGATCCGCACGCCCGCCTGATGCACGAGACCAGCTGCCTGTCGAAGCGGGGCGGCAAGCTGATCTGTCATGCCAAGGATCCGATCTCTTCGGGCCTTGCGATAGACGGCTTCATTCCGGCGGGATATTTTGCGGACACCGGCGCGGAAGTCCTGTCGATGGGCGCCGGCGGATCGACGATTGCGATCACCTGGCACCTGATGCGCAAGGAACGTGGCGCCGACTTGCCTTCGCGCATCATTGTCACCGACCGTTCGCAGCCGCGTCTCGATGAAATCGAGCGCATCCACAAAGACATGATGTCGACGGTCGAGATCGAATATGTCCTGGCACACCGACCCGAGATCAATGATAAGGCGTTGGCGGCGCTGAAACCAGGCTCGCTGGTGATCAACGCGACCGGACTTGGCAAGGACGCCCCAGGCTCGCCGATCACCGATGACGCCTTGTTCCCTAAGCGCGGCATTGCCTGGGATCTCAATTATCGCGGTGACCTGATCTTCCTCAATCAGGCAAGGCGGCACCAGGCCCGACAGCAGTTGCAGATCGAGGACGGTTGGACATATTTCCTGCATGGCTGGACGCAGGTGATCGCAGAGGTCTTCGACATCGCGATCCCGGTGTCGGGGCCGGATTTCGACGAGATGTCGCGCATCGCCATCGAAGCGGCGAAAGGCTGATGCCGTGGAACGCATTCTCGTCATGCCGCGCTCGCTCTGACCGATAGACAGAGGATCACATGTTTGCCCATCTCAGGAGTCTCTCGAAATGAGCGGCGAACTTTTTCTCGCCATCGACGTCGGCACCGGCAGCGTCCGCGCCGCACTGATCGATGTCACGGGCAAGATCCTCGAGCTTGCGTCGCGAGAGCACGACCAGATCGTGCCGGAATTCGGCTGGGCCGAACAGCGGCCGGTCGACTGGTGGGAGGGTGCGCGAGCGAGCGTCAAGACGGTGCTGGACCGCGTCGATGGCGCCCGCGAAAACATCTCCGCCATCTGCGTCTGCGGGCAGATGCACGGGCTGGTCCTGCTCGACGCGCACGGAACGCTGACGCGCGACACGGCGCCGCTCTGGAACGACAAGCGCACCATCGATCTCGTACGTCGCTTCGAGGAAGCGAACGAGCCGGACAGCTACTTGCCCGAAAGCGGCAATACGCCGACCCCGGCATGGCCGGGCTTCAAACTGCAATGGGTCCGAGACAACGATCCCGCCGCGTACGCCCGCAGCGCAGTCGCCATCATGCCGAAGGATTACATCAACTACCGGCTGACCGGCGAGATTGCCATGGATACAGGCGACGCGTCCTGCAGTTTCCTCATGAACCCGGAGCGGCTCGACTGGTCGCCGGTGATGATCGAACGCATGGGTCTTGACGCCGCCAAGCTGCCGCCGATCCGCAATCCGCTGGATATCCTCGGCCACGTCTCCAAACAGGCGGCGCGCGACACCGGCCTGCGGTCTGGAACCCCAGTGCTGGTCGGTGGCGCCGATTATCCGGTGGCACTGCTCGGCTCAGGCGCTTGTCGCCCCGGAATGGGTTCCGACAGCACCGGCACGGGCGCCATCATCTCGGTGATCGCGGAGAAGCCGCTGCTTGACCCGGAAATCTCGAACGTTGCGACGATCGAAGGCAACTGGGCGCAGTTCGTGCTCTTGGAGACTGGCGGCGACGGCATGCGCTGGGCACGCCGCGCCTTTCACGGCAACGTGCTGTCCTATGACGAGATCGTCGCCCGCGCCGCCGAGGCACCCGCCGGTTGCGACGCATTGCTGTTCATGCCCTTTCTCACCGGCGAGCGCCTGGGGCGCCATCGCAACGCCCGCGCACAGTTCTTCGGATTGGGCGCCGCGCATGGCATGGAGCATCTGCACCGCTCAATCCTGGAAGGCATCGCCTTTGCCATGACGCGTCACATCCGCATCATGGAACACGCGTCAAACAAGCCGCTGCAGCGCGTCATCGCCGCCGGTGGCGGGGCGCGCACTGAACTCTGGCTGAAGATCAAGGCCAGTGCCTTCAACATTCCGATCCTGGTCCCGCGGGAGCCCGAATGCGGCATTGTCGGCTGTGCCGCGATGGCCGCGACGGCGACGGGCCGCTTCTCGCGCGTCGAACAGGCGGCCGAGCGCTTCGTGAGCTACGGCGCCGAAATCCGGCCGGACCCCAGATGGGCCGAGACCTACAGGCGCACCCAACCCGTTTTCGAGCAGCTCTACCATCACAGCCAGGCGCTCTACGACGACATCGACACGCTGGCGGCGGCGACGCGGCCGACGCAGCCGTGATGCATCTCAGACCTGCCGAGCCCTGCCTGTAGCGACAGACTTGGCAATCACGACGCATCCCGTCTGGAATGCATCGGACGATTGACTTTAGTTGTGGTGGATTTCCGTCCCCAGCACCTTCAGGCACTCGCGGATGAACGCGGCTAGTGCGGTCCAGCCCTTTGCCGAGACCATCGTTCCGTCGACATAGGCCTCAGTCGGGGACAGGTCGATATAAGTTCCACCGGCGAGGGTCACTTCCGGCTCGCAGGCAGCCAGCGCACCTACTTTCCTGCCACGCACGACGCCGTCGACCGCGATCAGGATCTGGACGCCATGGCAGATCGTAAAGATCGGCTTCTCGTTTTCGTGGAAATGGCGGACTATCGCCTGCACGCGCTTATCCGTGCGGATGTACTCGGGGCCACGGCCGCCAGCGCAATAGACGGCATGATACTGGTCGAGCTGTTTTTCCGCCTCCGAAAAGGTCTTGTTCAGCAAAGCATAGTGGCCCGGTTTTTCGGTGTAGGTCTGGTCACCTTCGAAATCGTGAAGCGACGTCTTGATCAGGTCTCCAGCGTTCTTGTCAGGACAGACAACGTGGACAATGTGGCCGACGGCCTCCATCGCCTGCTGATAGACGAAGATCTCATATTCCTCGGTAAACTCACCGGTCAACATCAGTATTTTCTTGCCTGGCATGGTCGGTTCCTCGTTTTGCGGATGGAAGAGTTTTGTGAATGGAAGGCGGGCGGGCATTGCGCTCGTCCGGCGGCGCGGGTCTCAGAAAAGGGGATCCGGGATGTCCCGGGCGTTTGCTTGCGTGATCAACGGTGCATTCAGCTTGACGGCGCCGCTCCCGACGGTAACGAACATCGTGCCAGTCTCAATCGAACGCCGGCAGCAAACGATCACGAGAATGCTCGATATGACGGCGCATCGCCTGTTCCGCCGCAGCGGGATCGGAGGCAGCGAAGGCGGCCAGGATGGCCTCATGCTCGTCGAGCGCTTCCTCGGTGACGCGCGAATGGAACATCAGGCGGAAGATGTGGAAGTGCGTATGCTGGAACGCGAGAGTCTCGCGCACGAGATCATTGTTTGCAAATTCCATGATCCTGTCGTGGAAAATGGCGTCCTGCCGCGCAAAGTTGGAGTAACGCAGGCGTTCATCCTTGCCTTCGCGGCGCGCCATGCCCCCTGCGGACTCCCGAAGCACCGCAAGTTTCGTCTCATCCATCAATGCGGCTGCTTTGGCCGCCCCATGCGGCTCGAGCAGCAGGCGAAGCTCATAGAGTTCGTCAAATCGGCGCCTGGTTATCTGCGGCGCGGCGCGGTAGCCGATCAAATGTGTCTTCAGCACAAGGCCTTCGCCTTCGAGGCGGCCAAGCGCTTCACGGATTGGCGTGTGGGATACATCCAGTTCCTTGACCAGACTGTCGACGGTGATCCGTGAGCCAGGCGCGATCTTCAGCGACATGAGTTGCGCGAAAATCGCCTCATAGACGTCCTCCACCAGGCTGTTGGATCGCTGGATGCGTCCGCTAGCGGGGCCGACTTCTCGGGCATTGCTTAAGTTTGTGACCTGCATCTTTGCCTCTTGACAGGGTCACTGGCTAACACGATGCTTCGTCCAATACAATCCTATATCATATACGATTTAATAGAGGATATTTTTTTAGGACTCAACGTGCTTTCGCTTTCCACTCCCAACATCATCGAGAGACGCTGAACATGAGCCTTTTCGCTGCAATAAGGCTGCCGCGTGAAATCCTCTTCGGGAAGGGCCAGCGCCATGTCATTCCAACCGTTGCAGCCAGGCTGGGCCGTCGCGCTCTTGTCTGTACGGACGAGCGCTTTGCCGCAACCGTCGCCTTCGCAGAGATCATGGCGGCGCTCGAGGGCGCATCGATCGATGTGCTGGTGCACGACCGTGTGCTGCCCGATGTGCCACGCGACACGGTTGCCGTCTGTGTCGAGGAGGCGCGGGATTTTGCGCCCGACATGGTGATCGGCATCGGCGGCGGCAGTTGTCTCGACATGGCCAAATGCGCCGCGTTGCTCATCAGTCACGGCGGCCTGCTCCAGGACTACTACGGCGAGTTCAAGGTGCCCGGTCCGACGCTGCCGCTGATCACGGTGCCAACGACAGCCGGCACCGGCTCGGAAGTGACCCCTGTCGCGGTGATTTCCGATCCGGATCGCACCATGAAGGTAGGCATCTCCAGCCCGCATCTGATCGCGGCAGCCGCCATCTGCGACCCGGAACTGACGATGACATGTCCCTCGGGATTGACGGCGATCGCGGGCGCTGACGCGCTGACCCATGCGATCGAGGCTTTTACCGCCGCCAGGCGCGGCACTGACCCCAGCCTGCCGCAACAGCATGTCTTCATCGGCAAGAGCGCGCTGACCGATCATTTTGCGCTGCTCGCGATCAAGCTGCTTGGCCGCAGTCTCGAGAAGGCATACCGCGACCCCGCCGACGAGGACGCTCGGGCCGATGTGATGATGGGCGCGCTTGCAGCCGGCTGCGCGTTCGGCACGGCCGGAACTGCGGCGGCGCACGCGGTGCAATATCCGGTCGGCGCGATAACCCACACGGCTCACGGGCTGGGTGTCGCCACCATGTTGCCGTATGTCATGAAGTACAACCGGGCCGCCGCGGCCGCCGAGATGACCGAGATCGGCCTTGCCCTTGGTCTCGACGGGAAGGACCGGAGCACCGGTGAGATGGCCGACGCGACGATCGACGAGGTCGGCCGGCTGTTTGGAGCGATCGGGATCACGCCTACGCTGGCCAAGCTCGGGCTCCCCGCCGACAAGCTCGATTGGACGGCCGAACAGGCGCTCGGCATTGACCGTCTCATCAAGAACAATCCGCGTCCATTCGATCTGGCAGCCATGCGTGGCCTGATCCAGGCCGCCTATGATGGCGACCTCGCCGCCTGTGTCATGTGAGCAATCGAGGAGCAGGCCATGAACATATCTCATCAGGTGCTGGAGGACGATCAGGACACTGCCGGCTTCCATAGATTCTCCCACGGCTTGTATATCGGCGGCCAATGGAGGCAATCCGCCGACGGCAGGGAAATCCAGGTCGTGGATCCTTCCACGGAAGCGGTGATCGCCGCCGTTCCCGATGCGACGATCGAAGATGCCGCGGCCGCCGTGGAGGCTGCGGCCAAGGCCGCCGATGGCTGGCGCACAACGGCACCCCGCAAGCGTTCCGAAATCCTCAGGCGTTGCTTCGAGCTGATGACGCAACGTTCCGAGACGCTGGCAACCCTGATCTCGCTGGAAAACGGCAAGGCACTCCGGGACGCGCGTGGCGAGATCGCCTATGCTGCGGAATTCTTCCGCTGGAATGCCGAGGAAGCCGTTCGCATCACCGGTGAATTCGGGGTTGCGCCTTCCGGCACGAACCGGATCGTGGTCGACTACGAGCCCATCGGCATCTGCGTCCTTGTCACACCCTGGAACTTCCCTGCCGCCATGGCGACGCGCAAGATCGCGCCCGCCCTGGCTGCCGGATGCACGGTAATTTTGAAGCCAGCCAGCGAGACCCCGCTGACGGCTTACGCGCTTGCCGCGCTCTACCAGGAAGCAGGTGTTCCGCCAGGTGTGGTGAACGTCCTGACAACCTCCAATCCCGGCCCTGTGACGGCCGCGATGCTGGCCGATCCACGGGTGCGCAAACTCTCCTTTACCGGCTCGACTAGTGTCGGGCGCGTTCTGCTGGCCGAGGCTGCAAAGCACGTGGTTTCGTGTTCGATGGAACTTGGCGGCAACGCGCCATTCCTTGTGTTCGATGACGCGGACCTCGACGCGGCGGTCGATGGGGCGATGGTGGCGAAGATGCGCAACGCCGGCGAGGCCTGCACGGCTGCAAACCGCATCTATGTCCAGTCTGGCGTTTACGATGCCTTTGGCGAAAGCCTCGCCAGGCGGATGTCGGCACTCAAGATCGGCGCTGGTACGGACGCGGCCACGGAGTGCGGGCCGATGATCACCAGGAAGGCCGTCGACAAGATCGACCGTCTGGTCAACGATGCTGTCGCCCGTGGCGCGCGGGTGCTGTGCGGGGGCATGGCAGGCTCGGGAACGGGATACTACTACCCGCCGACCGTGCTATGCGACGTACCGGCCGAGGCGGAGATGGCGCACGAGGAAATTTTTGGGCCGGTGGCGCCGATCTCGAGATTCGAAACGGAAGCCGACGTTATCGCGCGCGCCAACGACACCGAATACGGTCTTGCCGCCTACATCTACACGCGCGATCTTGCGCGTGGAATGCGGGTTGCATCCAGGATCGAAGCCGGGATGATCGCTCTCAACCGCGGCTTGATGTCCGATCCGGCAGCACCTTTCGGCGGGGTAAAGCAGAGCGGCCTCGGCCGCGAGGGCGGCCAGCATCACGGCATTGCCGAGTTCATGGAGGCGAAATACCTCGCCATCAGCATCTGAGCGGAGGAAGAGTGCAAAGCGATCCGTTCCGCATCCGCGACCATGTCGCGGATTTTGACAAAATCGTCCAGGACATCGTTCACCGCAGCGAGGCCGTTCGCGCAACCATTCCAATGACTGCGGACGTTGCCTATGGGCCGGATCAGACCGAAACCATCGACCTGTTCTTTCCCTCCGGCAAAAGAAGCGGCCTGCCGGTGCACATGTTCATCCATGGCGGCTACTGGAGAATGTTCTCCAAGCGCGACTACTCATACGTGGCGACGACGATTACCCAGGCCGGCGCGATTGCCGTCATCGTCGACTATGCTCTGATGCCCAAGGTCAGAATGGCGACGATCGTCGACCAGGTGCGCCGCGCGAAGCAGTGGGTCCTGGCCCATATCGCCGACCATGGCGGAGACCCCGCAAACCTGACTGTCAGCGGCCATTCGGCCGGAGCACATCTTTCAACGTTTCTGTTCAACAGCGAGCATACCCCTTCGAATGTGCGGGCAGCTCTTCTGCTCGGCGGACTCTACGATCTGAAACCGCTCCAGAACTCCTTTCTCGCCAACGAGATTGGAATTACCGATGAAGAAGTCGCCAGGTTTACACCGCTTGCCTACCGGCATGATCCTCAAACCAGGGCGATGGTTCTGGTCGGAGCCAACGAGACGCCGCCTTTCCATCAGCAAGCAGATCGATTCAAAGAGCACCTGCTGCAGCAGGGTTTGCCGGTAATGTCGCTTGTTCTCGCCAACCGCAACCACATGGACAGTGTCAGAGATCTCGGCGTGCCTGAGAGCCAGGCGGGGGATTGCCTGACGAAACTGATTGCCAACGACCGCCGCTAACCCTCCCGCAGCCATGCCGGCCATGGCGGCTTAACCGCAATGCCGTCTGCAGCACGCCTCAGCGAGGGAAAAGAACCTCACCCATTCCAAGCACCGCGTTGTCACCGCCATATTTCTGCGGTGCGATGCCCAGAAGCGGCCGTTTCAAAATACCCTCGGCGATCAGATGGCGATCGATGACTGCGGCGAAAACGCTCTCTGGCGCACCGCATTCGACGAAACTCGGCGACAGGCTTTTCGGCGCCCGATCGAGCAGGATCGAACCGCGACGCATCAAATAGCCGGGCATCTCGCCGCTGCCGCCGGCCACCACCAGCGTGCCGGCGATCATGCGGCTGCCGGCATTGTCGCCTGAGCCTTTCAGCACCGCGATCAGGCCGCGCCGCATCCGGTCGGCTGCAAAAGCGCCCGCTTTGCCCCTGACGATCAGCACACCGCCATTCATGCCGGCCAGTTCCCCGGCGAGCGGCGCACCAAGGTGATCACCGGCGTTGCCTGTTATTTCAAGCCTGCCGCCGCGCATGCCGGAGCCTGCATGCGGACCTGCATTGCCTTCGATCGTGAGCGTGCCGCCGCGCATGGCGCGCCCGGCCTGGGCGCCGGCATTACCGACGACGCGAACCGAACCGCCCCGCATGCCTTCCGCCACGCGGTCGAGGCGCGTGCTTCCACCTTCGAGCACGATGTCCAGCGGATCGTTTCCGGCGACGCGAAAGATATCGCCGACCTTCGATCCATGCTTCGACATGCCGATCTGGATTTTTTCGATATCGCGCCTTTCGATCCCGGCAAGCCGCTCCGGCGTCAGCGGCGACAGGTCAAGGCGCTCGGGCGGCTCGGCGACAAGGGTGAAGGTCAGCGCTTTCACGGCAGCATATCCTTCAGCGAATAGATGAACTTGCCGAGCTTGCCGCCGTAATTGCCGGCGCTTATGCGAACCGCGCCTCGCTTCGGCCCGAGCTCGATGACGGTCTTGATGCCGGCCTTCATCGCGGCGGCAACGGCATCGTTGGTCTCGCCATCGATGACGATTTCCAGGACAGCGTTGATGTCGGAACCGAGCTCACTCCTGACAACACCGCGCAATGTCGGCGCGTAGGCTTCGTTGGCCGAGGCGATCATGCCCTTGTATTTGCCACCGATCTTGGAACCCGAACGGGCGATGCCGCCCGGAAACGGCACGATCGCGCCCGGCACCAGGCCTATCGCCGCAACCGCGGCCTCGGCGGCAGCCAAGGCCTTGGCGCTGCTTTCAGCCATGACGAAGAAATTGCCGCCGCCGACGGCAGCCTTCGTCAGCCCGGTCGTCGCTTCGCACAGGAATTCGCCATCCATGACGGGAACGCGCCAAAAATGCCTGCCGCCGATTTTCTTGGAGATCTGCCAGCCGTCACCAAAATAACGCAGCGCCGAACCGAGCTTCAACTCGGCGCTGCCCTCCAGTCCGGCGAAGCAGGCGGAACCCGGCGAGGTCAAGACACACTGGCCGACGCGATTGAGCAGTTGTTTCTGCAACTCGTCTGTTCCCATCGCAAAGATCATCACGCGGCAGCCGGGCCGGCCATCCGGTGTGGCCGATGGCGGCAGTTCGATATCGATTGCCGCTTCGCAGCCGCAGCCGATCACCGAGGTGGCAAAGCCGGTCATCGTGATCGCCGCCTGGCGGGCCCATTTCCGGTTCGGCGCGGTGATGATGATGGCGGTCGCACGCATGCCGAAGGCCTCGGCAAAGGTATCGTCGATCATTATGCCATTTACGCTCACGTTCGGCATGCAACCTCGCCGAATGGCTGTTCGCGCGCGATCGCGGAATCCGGGAAATTGAACCAGTCCAGCGACAGGCCGTAGCGCTGCTGGTGATAATCCTCCAGGCGCCGCACCATCGCCTTGTCCGGCGACGGATTGAGCCTGAGCGCCTTGCCCCAGCGGTAATGGGTGATCTCTCCGTCCTGCACGACGAGATCGCCATCCTTGAAGACGTACGCCGCCTGCCTCAGCATTTTCGCGATATTCCCGTCCCTGCGGTAGACAGCGATATCGGCTATGGCGCCGGCGCCGAGATGGCCCCGATCTGTCAGCCCGAGCAGCTTGGCTGGGGCCGCGCGCGTCATGATGGCGATTTCCTCGAACGTGTATTCGCGGTCGACTGCGGCCAGGGTGGAGAGCGCCATGGCGGATTTTGGAAGTCGGGCAATCATTTCGGTGCGCGCTTCCCGGCTCATCAGCAGCTCGAACAGGGTTGGGTAGGCGGTGAAGGGCGCGCCGTTGGGATGATCGGTGGTGAAGAAGACACGCCAGGGATCGTCGATCAGGAGAAAAAGCTCGAGCCCGATCGCCCACTGCATCGCGCCATAGAAATCCTTGCCATAGCTGTAGGGCACGATGCCGCCGCCATTGCCGTCGCCGTCATGAATGACGGATTTCTTCGGCTGCGCACTGCCACGCGCCGAAAATTGCCGCATGACGTCGGAGGAGACGGTGACCGTCTGGCCGAACATCACCTGGCCGATATCGATGGTGACTTCCGGCGTCGCATTGACCAGTTCGGCAAGACGCGCCGCGGCCGAGGAAAACTTGCGCTTGCCTTCCGTGCCATAGCCGTAGAACTGGAGATGGGCGAGGTGCAGCGGCAATCCTTCCGCCGCCGCGATCGTCGCGGCCGCCGTGTCCGCCGATCCGGGGCTGCCCAGATTGTTGCAATGGACATGCAGAGGATGCGGGACGCCAAGGCTGTCGACGGCCGCCTGTAGCGTCTTGACGATCTTGCGCGAGCTGACGCCATAGGAAGGCACCACATCGTCCAGCGAGAAGGTGCGGACGTTTTCCTTGAAGGCGGCCGCCGCACCGGCGTTGATCACCTTGACCCCAAGCGCCCGCGTCGAGGCGACCGTCCATGCAACATAGTCCTCGATCATTTGAGAGGAGGCGTCGTCGCGGACCATCGACAGCAGGAAATCGTCGTTGCCGAGAATGGCGAGCGTCGCCTTGTCGATGATCGGGATGTCGGCCAGTTCGAGATGGGTGTGAAGTGCGGCTCCCGGCGACATCGCCGGTTCGACCACCGTGGTGAAACCCATCTTGGCGTAGAGGCAGCCGGTCTGGAATGTCGACCAGCCGGCGTTGGAGAGCGGCGTCGTCGCCGGCCGCGCCTGGTGCGCGGCATGCTGCTCGGGCAGGAGCAGCCGTGCCGTATTCACGTTGCCGCCACCGATGTGGGAATGGATGTCAATGGCGCCCGCCATCACGATGCAGCCGGCAGCGTCGATGGTCCGGTCGGCAGCGCCACCCGCCGGCGCCGCAACGATCTTGTCGTCCCTGATCCAGAGGTCGCCCTTGCCGACACGGCCGTTGACGGGATCGATGATGTCGCCGCCGGCAATTTTCGTCAGCATGGCAACGCGGCCTCGGCGGAGACATGACTGGCGACCAGGCGGATAACAGTCGCAGCGGAGGGCAGTTCGGACGCCGCTCGCGCATCGATCGACCGCAGCGAACCGGTGCGGCTGGAATAGACCACCGCCTCGTGATCGACGCCCGCTTCGCCAATGGCGATGGTGACCGCAGCACCCGCGATCGGCTCCTGCGTTTTCGCCAGCGCAATCAGCGCCATGCGGTTCTTTTTCTTCTGCGGCTGGACAATTGAGGAAGATATCCGCAGGTGCAGGTCGGCTTCGCCGGCAGCGATCATGCGCGCGACATCGTAACGCCAGGGATCGAATTCCGGGACGCCGCGCGCAAAGCCGGTGCGCAGCGGAAAACCCGTCATCCAGGTCGAGGCGAGCGCGCTACCCCATCCGTTTTCGCTTGCCGGCAGATGAAGGCCGGATGCGCGTGATTTGCGGTTGAGATCAGTGATCAGTCCTTGCAGCATCTCAAGCGCCAGCCCCTCGGTTGCGTCGCCTGAAAACAGGAAGACGGGAAAATGCGCAGCCTCCAGGGCTTTGGCGAAATCGTCGAAATTCGACACCGGCTGCGATGTTTGACGCCCCCTGCACTGCGTCCTCAGCGCCGCCAGTGTCGCGCCGAGGCTTGCCTCGCCGCAGGACAGGAGCGTCGCCGTCCGCCCGTTGTTCAGCGGCGGCGCCGACGCCCCGTTCGACCCGACCAGAAAGATCTCGCGTTGATTCTTGGCTGAGAGATCGGGGGCCGAGAGATCGGGAACCGTGGCTGAGAGTTCGCAGACAAATTCATGATGGATTTGCGGGAGTTCGCCGACAATCACCACGACATCGGCGCGCCGGCGCGTCTCGCCGGGCGCAACGGTCATCGCGCCTTTGTCGGTAAAGAGCGCCGTCTCCCGGGAAACTGCCGCGCCATCGGCATGATCGTATGCCGCGCCAACCCGCTCAGCCAGCGCGATCGCCGCCCTGGTGCCGTGTATATCCGTATCCAGGCTGAAAACCGGGCACCGGCTTGACCCCAACAGCGCGGCGGCATGTGCAGCCGCGCGCTCGACCAGCGTTTCCCGGTTGCCGATCCAAGCAACCGCCATTCACTACGCCACTTTCTGGTGCCGGCCCGATCCTAGACGAAACTGGAATGGCCGTGAACCCCGCCTGTCAGCAGATTAGCGAATGTTTTCTTAAGCCATCAACAAATTCCGACCGCGCTTAATCATATTTGATGTAGGCGAAGCGCTGATCGGTCGGCGGAGTGCCTTCCAGCGCGCCGCCTTCCCTGGCCGGCTGCCACTGGACGACATCCTCGATCTTTTTGGCCAGCGCGAAGTCTTTGTCGGTGATGCCCTTGGCTGCATGGTTCATCAGGCGCACCTCGACCCAGGCATAGGACGCCGTGATGTCGGGGTGGTGCCACGCCGCCTCGGCGAGATGGCCGACCGTGTTGATGACCATCAGTGTCGATTTCCAGCTATGGGTCTTGTATTTGCGCCGGATCCAGCCGTTCTCGTAATACCATTTCGGCAGTTCCTTCTCGAGCCTGTCGGCAATCTCGGCTTCCGAATAGACTTTTTCCTTAGGCGTCTCGTTCATCTCGACCTCCGCGACTTGCCCGGTCCGTTTTGCGCCGGGGCCAAAAGAAGATAAAACGAATGCATTCTCTCCGGCTTGCCCCTTCGACGAAAACAGCTATCATGGCGACGGGCACCTAAACTTCCATGATGCGTCTATGATGCACCCATCGGGGGGTAGATGTCGAATTCTGTTACCATACGAGTGCCCGCCCGCCTGCACCTTGGCTTCCTCGATCTCAATGGCGATACCGGACGTCGCTTTGGCAGCGTCGGGCTACCTCTAAGCGAACCCGAAACCGTCGTCACCCTGTCGCGGTCCAGCGAGACCATCGTCGAAGGCACCGAGAGCCGGCGCGCCGGCGAACATTTGTCGACGCTCTGCAGGCATCTCGGCATTCGCGGCCAGCACCGTCTGGTGGTCGAACAGTCGATCCCGAGCCATGCCGGCCTGGGCTCCGGCACGCAGATCGCCCTTGCCGTCGCCTCGGCGCTGCGCACGCTCCACAAATTGCCTCTCGATGTTGGCGGCGACGCGACCCTGCTCGATCGCGGCGGCCGATCCGGCATCGGCATCGCCAGTTTCGAAAGCGGTGGTGTCATTGTCGATGCCGGCAAGGACGACCGCGGCAGGCCGCCGCCGGTCGTGGCGCGACTGCAGTTTCCAGAAGAGTGGCGCGTCATCCTGATCCTCGACCATGGCGGGCATGGACTGCATGGCGATGCCGAGATCGCGGCGTTTCGTTCACTGCCGCCGTTCCCGGCGTCCGGCAGCGGCGAGATCTGCCGGCGGGTGCTGATGGGCATCATGCCGGCTCTGGTCGAGCACGACCTTCCAGCCTTCGGCGCCGCCGTCACCGCGATCCAGATGCTGATCGGCACCCATTTCGCACCGGCGCAAGGCGGCGTGTTCACCTCGAAGCGGGTCGAGAGGGTGGCCCACGGTCTCAATGAAGCAGGCGCTGTCGGCATCGGCCAGAGTTCGTGGGGACCGACAGGGTTTGCCTTCGCCCCATCGCCGGACGCTGCAGTCAGCTTCGTCAGCGCGGTTCAGCAGACAGTTGAAGACGGCATCGAGATCAGGATCGTCAAGGGCCGGAATTCCGGCGCGAAGATCAGTTCGACCAAACTTGATCTCGTCGGCAGCTGACGGCCCGGCAACGCGATCAGGTTCAAGAGGAAAGGCGAGAAATGGCCCGCAAACACATCCTGCACATGCTGACGCCGTTGAAGCATATGAGCCCTTTCGACGTGAACATGGCTCTCGATGCAGGTTTCGACGCCGTCGTCCCCTATGTCGATGTAAGCCTGGGAGAGGTGACAGGCCTCGTGCAGGACGCGATCTTCTCGCGCCCGCCCGATGCGGGCGTCGATACCGGCATCTTTATCGCCGGCAAGGACGCCTCGCTGGCGCTCGACATGTTCGACGCAGCGCGAAAGGCGATGGTGCCGCCTTTCCAGGTTTCGGTATTCGCCGATCCGGCCGGCTCGTTCACCACGGCCGCGGCGATGGTGGCCAAGGTCGAAAAAGCGCTGGAGAAGAAATTCGAGCGCGGGCTGAGGGACACCAGGATCGCTGTCTTCGGCGCCACCGGCGTCGTCGGCTTCTGCACTGCCGTCATCGCCGCCAGGGAAGGCGCCCGAGTCACGCTTGTCGGTCATGACGGCATCGGAAGGGTCGAGCAGATCGCGGCCGAGATCAAAAGCCGTTTCAACATCGCCGTCGATGCGGCCGACGGGTCGAGCGACGCCCGCAAGACGAAGCTGGTCGAGGCGAGCGAGGTGATCCTGGCCTGCGCCAAGGCCGGCGTCCAGGTGGTCTCGAAAGCGCAGTTGAAAGCCGACGGCCTGCTCATTGCCGCCGACGTCAACGCGGTCCCGCCGGCCGGCATCGAAGGCGTGGCCGTCAATGCCAATAGCGATCCGCTCGAAGCGGCAAAGGCTGTCGGCATTGGTCCGCTTGCCATCGGCAATGTGAAATACAAGGTCGAATTCGGCCTCTTCAAAAGAATGATCGAAGCCGAAAAAACCATCACGCTCGATTTCCAGGAAGCATTTTCCCTTGCACGCGAAATCGCCAAATAACGCCGGATCTCTATTGATCGCGGCGATTTCAGGCCGGGCGCTGGCTGCCGCTGCGCGCCGCGCCGGCTATCGTCCGCTGGTCGCCGATTTCTTTTGCGACACGGACACGGTCGCGCTTGCCGAACGCGCGACGATGCTGCCGGGCGACCTGCAACGCGGCATCGACGGCGAGCGCATCATGGAGACGCTTCAGCAATTGGCAGGAGACGACCAGCCGGTCGCCATCGTCCTGGGTTCGGGCTTCGAGCGGATGACGGAGACCGTCGATGAGATTGCGCGCCATTTTCCGCTCGCCGGCAATGGCGGCGGCGCGATCCGCAGGATCAAGGACCCGCAATTGCTGGCCGCCGATTGCGCCGAACTCGGCATTCCGCATCCGCAATTCCGATGGGACCGGCCGCCCGATCCGGAGAACTGGGTGATCAAGACCGCGGGCGGCGCCGGCGGCACGCATATCAGACGGGCCGCCGGAGAAACCCCGGGCACCGGCCGCTATTTCCAGCGTTTCGTTGCCGGCCGCAGCATCTCGGCCCTGTTCGTCGGCGACGGCCAAACCGCTGATATCGTCGGCTTCAGCCAACAATGGGCGTCCCCCGCCCCGGCAGCGCCCTATCGCTATGGCGGCGCCGTGCGGTTGAGACGCTTCGATCGCAGGCAGGCGGCGATGATCCGCGGCTGGCTTTCAGGTCTGGCGGGCCGCGCCGGCCTGGTTGGATTGTGCAGCGCCGATCTCATTCGCGGACCGGATGGCTACAAGCTCATCGAGATCAATCCGAGGCCAGGCGCCACCCTCGACATTTTCGACGATGCCGACGCGCCACTGATCGAAGCGCATCTGCGCGCCGCGGCAGGCAAGGCTTACCGTCTGCCGCGCTTCGTCGATTCGATGGCGTCGATGGTGACCTATGCCGCGGCGCCGATCGCCCGGTTTCCATCGATTGCCTGGCCTGAATGGACTGCCGACCATCAGTCGCCCGGCACCCGTCTGATTGCTGGCGATCCTGTCTGCACCATCTTCGCGCGCGGTCCGAGCGCCGATCTGACCAGGCGGCTCATCAAGGGACAAGCCAGCCGATTGCAACACCAATGGGAAGGAGACCGGACATGAAAGACGGTTCGGCATTCCTCAACGACAATGCGCAGCGCATCATAGACGGCATGATCGGCAACGCCGAACGCCTGCGTATCGCCGTTGCCAGGGGGCCATTGGGCGAGTGCCTGATCGATGCCGGCGCCAAGGCCGCCGGCGGCGTCGAGGCCGGGCTGCACATGGCGGAAGCCGCGATGGGCGGGCTCGGCAGCGTTTCGGTCTGCATGGACCGCGCGTCGCGGAAATGGCCGCTCACCGTCGAAGTGCGGTCTTCGCAGCCGGTGCTTGCCTGCCTGGGCAGCCAGTATGCGGGCTGGAACCTGTCGAGCCAAGGCTATTTCGCCATGGGATCGGGACCGGCGCGGGCGCTCGCCCGCGTCGAACCGCTGTTCGAAGCACTTTCCTATCGCGACACTGCGTCATCTGCCGTGCTTATCCTGGAGACCGCCGAACCGCCGCCCCAGCCGATCGTTGAGAAGGTCGGCAAGGCAACTGGATTGCCAACTGAAAAGCTCACCTTCCTCTATGCGCCGACACAAAGCCTTGCGGGCAGCGTGCAGATCGTTGCGCGCGCGCTCGAGGTCGCCTTGCACAAGAGCAACGATCTCAAGTTTCCGCTTGAGAATATCGTCGATGGAATCGGTACCGCCCCTATCCCCGCCCCCCATCCGGATTTCCTGACCGCCATGGGCAGAACCAACGACGCCATCATCTATGGCGGCAGCGTCCAGCTCTTCGTCAAAGGCCCGTCGAAAGACGCCAGGGAACTCGCGGAGCGACTGCCGAGCCGCGCCTCGCGGGATCACGGCCACCCCTTCGCCGAGGTCTTCAAGCGGTTCAAGGGTGATTTCTATGCCATTGATCCGCTGCTGTTCAGCCCGGCCGAAGTGATCGTCACGGCGATCGAGACCGGCGATACGTTTCGCGCTGGCGAGCGTGATCTGCGGATGCTCGAACGGAGCCTCGGTTAGACGATGGCGGTGCAATGGACTCATCTATCATCCGCCTGCCGGGCCGCCCGCTCGCGCCTTCGGTATACCGGTATCCGAGGCGCGACATGATCCCCCGTATCCTGATCGTCAGCGACGTCTCGGACACCCGCGCCAAGGGCCTGGCGGCAAGGCTAGACCGGCGGGGCGCCGTGGTCGCAACCGTGCCGCTGGCGGCAATCGCGTTCGACACCGGCAGCCCGAGCGGACTGTCGATCCCCGGCTTCGACGGCGCGCTGCCCGACGCCGTGCTGGTCCGTTCGATCGCCGCCGGATCGTTCGAAGCGGTCACCCGGCGCCTCGGCGTGCTGCACGCATTCGGCAAGCTTTCCATTCCGGTGTGGAATTCCGCACAGGCGATAGAGCGCTGCGTCGACAAGTCGATGACGACCTTCCTCCTGAAGGATGCCGGCCTGCCGACGCCGCCGACATTCGCGGTCGAAGGACGTGCCATGGCCGAAGCGATTGCCGAACGCGAACTGCCGTTCACGCCGCTGGTGCTAAAACCGCTTTTCGGCGCACAGGGCCGAGGCATCCGGCTGATCGAAACACTGTCCGATCTCCCCGCCGAGGACGAGGTAAACAGCGTCTACTATCTTCAGCATTACGTGCCGCGCCCCGGCCCTCCTTTCCGCGATTTTCGCGTTTTCGTCTGCGCCGGCGAGGTCCTGGCGATGATGAGCCGCCGCGGCGACGACTGGATCACCAACGTCAATCGCGGGGCAGTGCCAGAGCTGGTTTCGAGGCAGGTTTCGCTGCACGGCGAAACCGAATTGGCGACGCTGGCACGGGCCGCCGCCGCCGCTATCGGCGCCGATTTCGCCGGCGTCGACATCGTGCCGGCGGCCGACGGCACGATGTTCGTGCTTGAGGTCAACAGCATGCCCGCCTGGTCCGGGCTTCAATCGGTCGTCGCGGTGAACATCGCCGATGCGATTGCAGACGCCCTGCTGAAATTCCTGGCCGATCGTACCGAGGCGGCGGCAGCGCGACCCTACCGCCTCACTGCGCCGGCGAATTCGTGACCGACGGCATGGCGCTTTCGCGAGAACGCCTCCGGGCTGCCTATAAGGACGCCTGCCGGATGGAGATCGAGGCGCTGAAACCGGGCAATGTCCATCTGTTCGCCGACGGGCACGGCATGTCCGCCGCCCAGTTCATGACGAGCGCAGAGGTCTCGTCCGCGCCGCTGACCGATCCGCGACTGCCGGTCGGACAGCGCATGCTGGAAGCAGTCCGCGCGACACGTCTGGCAGTCGCGACCAATACCAATCTCGGTATCATTCTTCTGGCAGGGCCTCTGCTATGCGCCGCCGAAATGGCGGGCGGCAGCCTCCACGACAATGTCGACGCGGTGCTGCGCGCGATGACCATGGACGACACCAGGGCGGTGTTCGAGGCGATCGTCGCGGCCGCGCCGGGCGGGCTCGGAGAGGCCGCGAACGATGTGCGGCAGGAGCCGAAGGTTCATCTGCTCGAAGCAATGAGGGAGGCGGCCGACCGCGACATGATCGCCCGCCAGTATGTTACCGGTTTCGGCGACGTGTTCGGCGTCGGGCTTGCGGCTCTGAAAACGGCGTTGGCACGCGGCGAAGGCGGCATGTGGCCGACGGTGTTCGCCTATATGGCGTTTCTCACCAGCTTCCCCGACAGTCATGTGGTGCGCAACCATGGAACTGACGTCGCAGATCAGACGCGGCAAGAAGCCCTTGCCGTTGAGGCGGCGCTGCATGCCAACGATGACGAGACGTCACGCATTCGTCTGCTCATGGAGCTTGACCGCCGGCTGAAGGCGGACAACGTCAACCCCGGCACCTCGGCCGACCTGACCGTGGCTACTCTTTTAGTCCACACCCTCGGCGTTCAGCTTGCATAATCGCAACGTTGGTGGTTGACTTTCAGGAGCGGAAGCTGGGCTTCCGCGGCTATCCAGCCAACCGGTCCGGATGTCCGGGCGCTGCCAACAAGGATAGCTGTCCATCGAGCGCTCGCTCGGTTTGCGGCGTCTTTGGACACCATAACTGTGTCTTGGAGGAAATTGGCATGGCAAAAATCTCGAAAGTAATGGTCGGTGAATCGCTGGTAGGAGACGGCAACGAAGTGGCGCATGTTGACCTGCTCATCGGCCCACGGGGGAGCGCAGTCGAAACAGCATTTTGCAACGCGCTTACCAACAACAAGGACGGTTTTACCTCCCTTTTGGCGGTGATCGCACCCAATCTTCAGTGCAAGCCCAACACCGTGATGTTCAACAAGGTCACGATCAAGGGCGCTAAACAGGCCGTGCAGATGTTCGGCCCGGCCCAGCATGCGGTTGCAAAGGCCGTGCAGGACAGCGTCGCCGAGGGGGTCATTCCTGCCAGTGAGGCGGACGATCTGTTCATCTGCGTCGGCGTTTTCATCCACTGGGACGCGGCGGACGACGCCAAGATTCAGAAGTACAATTACGAAGCGACAAAGGAAGCCATCCAACGCGCGGTCGCGGGAACACCGACCGCCGCCGAAGCCACGGATAAGCGGGACCAGGTGAAGCATCCGTTCGCGGCTTAGACAAGAGACAGCCCCGCACAGGCAAAACCCTCCGCTGAGTCGGATGGTCTGTTGCGCCGCCTGAAAAAGCTTCTGGGCCTTTAGAGCATCGGACCCCAAAACCTGCCCTCGGAATTGACCCGAGGGTTCGGAACCGGTTTTGGGAAATCCGATGCTCCAGCAAAGAGATAGAGCGGCGAGACGATCGACTTGAGAGTTCGCCGCTCTAATCCAAGGCAGTTTCCGAGGCCGAAGTTCGAGATCACGCGATGTCAGGTGCCAAGCGTTGCGAGGTGCCCCGGGGTGAGCGTGCCGTCATGCAGCGAGGTCGCGACCAGCGCCGCGGCGATACCGAGTGACGAAAGGGCGCGAATGTCAGCCTCGTTGCGCACCCCGCCGGCCGCGATGACGGAGCGGCTTCCAGCCTTCGCCTTGATTGCCTCAAGCCGCGTGAAATCGGGACCGGAGGCGGAGCCGACCTTGGCCAATGTCATGACGATCACCTTTTGCGGCCAAAGCTCCGGCTCGTCGAGAAATGATGCCGGACCGCGAAACCCGTCGTCGAAGAAATCCAGCGACAGGATAAGCTCCGGATGATTGCAAAAACGCCGCAACAACGCGTCGTCTTGCTGCGATTCGGAACCCAGCACCGGGTAAAGCCAGGGCTGGGCAAGTGCTGCCGAAAGGGTTTTCTCGTCGGCGAAGCCGGCATCGACCCAAAGCTCCGGCGGCTCCGCCATCGCCTTCAGCCGGGCAAGCGCGCCGCTGTTTGGCGTTCCGCCTTCGATGGCATCGAGATCGGCGATATAGAAGGCCGGAAAAGGATAAAGCCGGCGCAGCCCTTCGGCGACCGCGACGGCATCGGAACTTTGACTGAGCGGCGTGACGATCGGCCTGTAGCGATCGCGTTTTCCTTGCTGGGCGCGGACCACCTCGCCGCCTTTCAGGTCAAGAACCGGAATGATACGCAACGCTCTTTTTCTCGCTGACCAACTGCCCCTGACCAACTGTGATGAAAGCTTGAACCGTGGAAAAAAGAAAGAGCATCGTTGCCGGCTTCGATATTGGCGGAGCCCATCTGAAGGTGACGCGTGCGCAAGACGGCCGCATCGTCGAGGCAGTAACGATCGCCACGCCGCTCTGGCAAGGGCTCCATTCCCTGACCTCGGCATTCGAGGAAACGGCTCCTATCTATGCCGGCGCCGACCTCAACGCATTCACCATGACCGGCGAACTGGTGGATGTCTTTCCGTCCCGCGATGCAGGCGTCGCGGCTCTGCTGGATGAGATTTCAACCCGTGTCGCAGGCGAAAACTTGATCTATGCCGGGCCGTCCGGCTTTGTCGGGGTCGAGCAGGCAGCGCGGCTGAGCAGCGATGTCGCCTCCGCCAACTGGCACGCGACAGCGTCGTTGGTGGCGAAGCTCGCTGGCGATGCTCTGTTCGTCGACATGGGCTCGACCACCACCGACATTATCGCCATCAAAAATGGCTCCGTCGCCAATGACGGCTACACCGATGCCGGACGGCTTCTGAGCGGCGAACTGGTCTATACCGGCTTCACCAGGACGTTCCTGTTCGGCGTCGCCTCGTCGGCCCCCGTCCGCGGCAGGCTGACACCGCTGATGAACGAGTATTTCGCCTCGATCGCCGATGCGCACCGTATCCTGGGGGTGCTCGACGAGAAGGACGACAGGCACGCGTCCGCCGACGGCAAGGAAAAGACCGTCGATGGTTCGATAGCGCGGCTGGCGCGCATGATCGGGCGCGACGCCGCCGAGCTGACCCTGCCGGAATGGCATGAAGTCGCACGCTGGTTCAGCGAACGGCAATTGCGCAAGATCCACGACGCTGCGTCCCTGGTTGCCGGGTCCCTGGTCGCCGGGTCCCTGGCCCGGGATGCGCCGATCGTCGGCGCCGGAACCGGCCGCTGGCAGATCAGGCGGCTGGCCGAACGCATGGAACGCCGCTTCGTCGATTTCGCCGAGATCGTCCCCGCAGATGACGCCATTCGCGGCGAAGCGAGCAGCGTGGCGCCTGCGTCCGCGGTGGCGCTGTTGGCGGGATCTCCATCATAGGCGCTCTACCTGGTTCAGCCCCGCGCCTCCTCGCCGGGAGACCCCTTGACCGACAGGTGATCGCCGACACGCTGCATCAGCCAGTCCCAGGCTTCCTTTTCGCCCTCGCCCGCGGTCTTTTCGATGGCGATTGAAAGGTAGGCGATTTCCGCCTCGATCTTGTCGCGCGGCAGCATGCCGAGCCGGCTGACCAGGATGGCCAATTCCAGCACCGCCGCCTTGGCGCGGTTGAAGCCGGTGAACGGCGCATGCGTCTCCTCCTGCACCACGCGGCAGAAATGGCGAGGTCGCATAGCATCGCCGTCGACACTTTCGACTTCGAGGACCGAATGCGCGAGCGCCGCCTCGAGCCGCGGCACCGGAGATCCATCGACGGCAACGGTTGGCCAATGCTTGCGCCCGGTCAGGCAGCCGGCAAAGATACGCACGTCATCGGTGTAATTGGCGATGGCGAACGGCACTTCGGCGAGATTGTCGAGCGTGATCGACGGCCGGAACGGCGCGATGACCCAGCCGTCCTTCTCGGCGATGATGCCGATCGGGGCGATGTGGACATCGCCGGCCTTGTTGACGGTGGTGATGATCGATTCGCGAATGTAGGGCATGGTTTAGCGCTCTTTCTTCGCGCGGAGCGTGTGACCTGCTTCCGCAAGGCGGGTGCGGTCGGTTTCGGGACCCGGCGCGGCAACGCCCCATGCGAGCGGCTCGTCCTGCACATAGCGCTTGCCGAGGCGCCACGCGATCTCGGCTTTCATCAGTTCCGCGCCGAGATAGAACGCGTGTGCGCCATCCGCCTCAACGCCAAGCCCGGCAAAGAGTTCGAATGCATCCGTGGCAACCGCATGCCCTTTGCCGTTGAAAACATGGATGCCGTCCTCGGCGGTCATGATGCGGAAGTTGGTGTCGCGCACCTCCGCCGCGAGTGCTGCGATATCCTCGGTCGAGGCCGTAAACGGCTTGCGGTCGTGAACCTGCAGGAGCCCTGGATGGTAACTCCGCGGCAGCGCACCGTCGTTCTTCGCCGCGAACAGGATGCGACGGGCAATATCGTGCTCCTCGATCGTTCGCAGCGTGTGCGGGCTGACATGCACGGCAAGCACGTTTCGGATCTGAAGTTCCGAGCAGAGCCCGGCCAGAACGGCGGTAACGCCGGAACTGTCGGCGTCGGTCAACTCGGTGAGATTGCCGGTGCCCATCAGCAGTTCGACCTCGGGCCAGCGGCGGCGCGCCTCGATGAAGCGGCCAAGTGACGTCGCAAAGCCGAAATGGATTGGGTCGAGCACGGGGTCGGCGATGAAGGCGACGCCGGCCCTTTGCGCCGCTTCGATGGCACGGCCGAGCGAATCCAGGTCGCCGGGGGTGGACGGGATCAGCACTGGTACGGCCTTGCAATCGAAGGCCAACGGCAGCGTGTTCTCATCGAGGCTGAGAAGATAGTCCGCACCGGCGCGTGCGCCGATCGACAGTTCGTCCGTGCTGGCCGAATCGACACTGACCAGAAATCCCTGTGCCTTCAGCTCGACCACAGCCTGTTCGAGCAATGGAAACGGCGTTTCCGGCAGGCAGCCGAGATCGATGACGTCGGCGCCGGCTGCGGTCAGCGTCTGCGCCCTCGCCACGAGCGCCTCGACCGACAGCATCGGCGCATCGACGATTTCGGCGAAGATGCGCATGTCATGACGCGAAAGATCAGGCGGCTCGCCCGCCCGGCCGAGAAAGGCCGGCAGATCGGCGATCTCGTCGGGACCGCGGACGAAGGGCACGCCGAAATGGTTCGACAGATGCTCGATGTCGCCGCGATAGCGGCCGGGCAGGATGACGCGGTCGGCGCCGCCTGTCAGGCTGAGCCGCCGCTTGATGATATCTTCGCTCATCAGCGCCGCGACCTTGACGCCGATGTCGATGATCTCCCACGCAAATTCAGTTTCGCCCAGCCCGGCCAGCAGCCTTTCCAGCCGGACCTTGGCCAGATGGCCGGTAAGAAAGGCCAGCCGCTCAGCCATGGCTTGCAAGTTCGGCGTGGCGCCGTCTGACCGAGGCTTCGAGATCGGCAAGCGACTCGACCACCTGGGTCCGCTCGAAACTCTTCAGCTGGTTGGTATTCTCCAGGTCGATCCGGCGCGGATAGACCTTGACCAGCCCATGCGGCGCCATGGTTTCGAGTTCCGGCGCGGTGTCGCAAGCAAAGACGATGGCCGGCACCCGGCATTTTCCCGCCTGGGCAAAGACATTGGTGGCGAGCGTGTCGGAAATGCCGTGCACGCATTTGGCGACCGTGTTGGAACTGGCCGGCGCCACCACCACCGTGTGATAGACACCGTGATAGAATTCGCCGACCGGGATCGCGCTCGCCGTCTTGTCGTGCAGCACGCGCGTCGTCTCCGGGAAATCAAGCTTCAGCTTGTACATGCGCAGCACTTCGTTGGCGGCTTTCGACACGAAGACATCACAATGCTCGAGCTGGTGAATGAGTGCGAAGCTCTCCGTAAAAAAATGACCGGAACCGGTCAAAACCCATGCCCAGCGCGGCGTATGCAGCTCCGCCATCGCCTACCCTGCTTTTCTTGCCGGCCGGATCGGAGCCGCGATCGCGATGCCGGGCAGATTGCCCGACGCGAGTAGCGCCCCGGCTTCGGCTGCATCTTTCGGACCGGCGAGATGGAAATCGACACCGTCGGGCAGCATGGCGGCGAAGCCGGCGTCGATGATTCCTCTGACTGCCAGGCTGTCGATCGTGTCGCTGCCGAGGAAGGCCCCGGTCTGCTTGATCAGCAGCAGCGCATTCGCGCCGAGCTTGCCGGCAAGCCAGGCGGCAAGGGAATCGGAGGTAACATCCCAGGACGCCGGAATGTCCGGCGCCGCCAGCGCCAATGACGACGGCAGCCACACCGGCACCTTCCCCGCGTCCAGGGCTCGCAGCATTTCTTCCAGCGACCGTGCCGGCGCCAGCCTTTCGTCACGGTCGAGGATGACCTGGCCGAACTGCTCCATGGCGAGGATCGCCATGGCGTGGGCGGCGGTCTCGGAAAAGTCCATGCGGAACTGCATCTCGCGCACCTGGTCGGCAAAGAGGCCGCCGCCGGGCACGATGACGATCGGCAGCTTGGAACCCGCCAGCGCCGCGATCCAGCTTTCCATTTCCGCCGCATGGACCGTGCTGCCGCCAAGCTTGACGACGGCTGGCTTGACGGCGGCTCGCCTCACGACCTCAGGCCTTTCCTGTCGCGGCTGGGAAGCAGCGCTTTGCTCTTTTCGGCCGGCAGGGCCGGAGGCGACGCCGCGGCCCGCCGCTTGGCGCTTGCGTTCGATCTCGACGCCGACGCCGCCTGGGCCGAGTTCGAGTTTTTCCACCCTTACCGTGACGCGCACGACACGCGGGTTCTCCAGAATGTACGTCGCCACCTGCTCGGCCAAGGCCTCGCTAAGCTGGATGTGGCCCCGCGCGACGATGGTGCGAATGCCGTCCATGATGATGTCGTAGGAGAACACATGGCGCATGTCTTCGGGATGGTCGGTGACTTGCAGCACGTCGGCGGTCACGTCGAAGCGCACCTTCTGTGTATGGCCGTGCTCGAAACTGTAAGCGCCGATCTGAACCGGCAGGACAAAGTCCCGCACGAAGATCTTGTCGGTGCCCAGTGTCGGGTCGGTGCCCGGCGAATAGCCCCTCGCCGCCAGCAGGCGGTAGTCGACGCTCGACGCGCCGCCCGCCCGGGATGCTTCCGGGACCAGCTCGCGGATCTGCGAAACCGCCTCGGCTCTGATCGAACCCACGCGGCCGGAGTTGCCGCACAGTGCCCCGCGAAAGCCGAGAAAATCGGGAGCGAAGGGCAGCAGGCGCGGAATGTCTGGGGCTTCCAGCGATCCGCTCAGCCCAACCATGAGACCAAGCGATTTCGTTCGATCGATGAATCCCGGGATACGCTCGGGCGGCAGATGGTCGAGCAGCCGCCCGTTTGCCTTGTTCGCAGTGTCGACCATGGCGCCGTAGAAGCGATGTTTGGCAAAGTTCGGCAGAAGCTCGAAATCCGGCGCCAGATCGGCGAAAAGCACGGCGATCAGCTTCGTTCGCGCGGCGAGCGGTTCGAGCGCTGCCGCGCAGGCGGCGGCATTTGCCGACGGAAAAAAGCCTATCTTGACGTAATCGACACCGGTCGCAGCGATCTCTTCGGCCTTGGCGCGGATCGTCTCCGGTTCCATCGGCAGGTCGCCGCAGACCGCGCTGACCGGCGCCCGGCCGGCGATGAATGAAATCGTGCGGCGGATGGTTTGCGTGGATACCGCGCCCAGCGCTCCCGCCTTCGGCTCCTTCAGGTCGACGATGTCGACGCCGCCCGAAAGCGCGATCTCCGCCTCGTCGACGCCGGTGACACTGGCCAGCATTCTGGTCATTGGACTTTCTCCGGCATGAGGGACAGGACGCTCTCGGGCCCGAATACCGAAATCCGCTCGGTTGCCGTTCCGGCGAGCAGGCATGGCACTAAAGCAGACGCGAGACGTCCACTTTCAGGGTTTGATAAAGTTTGCGGGTCAGCTAAGCTCATCACGGGCACCTTGACTTCGCGCCGCTCCGACAACAATCGGACTTTAGCGCAAGATGGGTAATTTTTATCGATGACAAGCGCGGTGCCGGGCACTCTCGCGGCCTTTTTGTGCTTTTTTTCCCTGACCGTCAACGTTCCGCGCGCGCCAGCCCAGGAGGCGACGGGCGGGCAACCGGCTGCAACGGCCAAGCTTGAAAAAAAGCTGACCGAAATCAAGATAGGCTATTTGCGCGCTTATGCGCCGCAGCTGGCCTTGTCGGTGCTCGACGTCCCGCCGCGCGATGAAGGCGTTGCCGGCGGCAATGTGGCGATTGCCGACAACAACACGACCGGCAGCTTCCTCGGCCAGAAATTCAGCCTCGACGTGACCGAGGTAAAGCCGGACGCGGATGTCGTTGCGGCCTTCCAGGAAATGATCGCCAGAGGCGACCGCTATGTGGTCGCAGACGTCTCGGCCAGGCAATTGCTGTCGATCGCCGATCTTGCCCGCGACAACGGCGTTTTGATCTTCAATGCCGGCGCCACCGACGACAGTCTCCGCGAAGAGGAATGCCGCGCCAACATCTTCCACACCATCCCGACGCGCAGCATGCTGGCCGACGGGCTGGCGCAATATCTCATCTGGAAGCAATGGCGGCGCTGGGTGCTGATCTACGGCTCGCACGAGCGCGACCAGCTTTTTGCCGAGGCGCTGCGCCGGGCGGCGACGCGCTTCGGCGGCGAGATCGTCGGCGAAAAGCTGTTCGAGGATACCGGCACGGCACGGCGGACCGATTCCGGCGTCGTCCAGATCCAGCGGCAGATGCCTGTCTTCACCCAGGACCTGCCGGAGCACGATGTGTTGCTGGTCGCCGATGAAAGCGAGGTGTTCGGCACCTATGTTCCGTTCCGCACCTGGACTCCGCGGCCGGTCGCCGGCACCGCCGGCCTCACCCCGTCGGCCTGGCATCCGGCCAGCGAGCAATGGGGCGGCACCCAGATCCAGAACCGCTTCGCCAAGGCAAACGGCCGCCGCATGATGTCGAAGGACATGGCGGCGTGGACCGCGGTGCGCATTCTCGGCGAGGCGGCGACCCGCACGCAGGGCGCCGACCCGCGCAAGATGGCCGACTTCATCCGCTCAGACGATTTTTCGATCGCCGCCTTCAAGGGGCAGAAACTGACTTTCCGCAAGTGGAACCAGCAGTTGCGGCAGCCGATCTTCATCGGCGACAACAGGTCGGTCGTCTCGACATCGCCGCAGGAAGGTTTTTTGCACCAGGTGTCGGAGCTCGATACGCTCGGGGTCGATGAGCCGGAAACAAAATGCGTGCTTGAGTAGAACCAATTGGGAGGAATTTCGGTGCAGAGACGAGCTTGCGCACTCGCCATTCTCGCGACCGGCTTCATGGCCGGCCCGGCGTCGGCCTACATGGCTTATGTTTCCAACGAAAAGGACAACACGATGAGCGTCGTCGACACCGCGACGATGCAGGTGGTGAAGACCGTCAACGTCGGGCAGCGTCCGCGCGGCATCACCATCTCGCATGACGGCAAGCACATTTATCTCTGCGCCAGCGACGACGATTCGATCGAGGTGATCGACACGGCAACCCTGGAGATCGTCGATACCTTGCCCTCCGGGCCTGACCCGGAGCTCTTCGTGCTCTCGCCTGACGGCAAGACACTCTATGTCGCCAATGAGGACGACAATCTAGTCACCGTCATCGACATAGAGAGTAAGAAGGTGCTGTCTGAGATTCCGGTCGGCGTCGAACCGGAAGGCATGGGCGTCAGCCCGGACGGAAAGACCATGGTCAATACGTCGGAAACGACAAACATGGCGCATTTCATCGATACGACGACCCACGAGATCACCGACAACGTGCTGGTGGATACGCGTCCGCGCTTCGTCGAGTTCACCCCCGACGGCAAGCAGGCCTGGGTGAGTGCCGAGATCGGCGGCACTGTTTCGGTGATCGACAATCAAACGCGCGAAGTTGTCCAGAAGATCACCTTCGAGATATCAGGCCTGAGGGCCGAATCCATCCAGCCGGTCGGCGTGCGCATCACCGCCGACGGCAAGAAAGCCTATGTGGCGCTCGGACCGGCCAACCGCGTCGCGGTAATCAACACGCAGACATACGAGGTCGAGAAATACGTGCTGGTCGGCCAACGCGTCTGGCAGCTCGCCTTCACCCCGGACCAGAAAACCATCATCTCGACCAACGGCGTGTCGAACGACATCACCTTCATCGACGTGGAGACCGACGAGCCGGTGCAGTCGGTGACCGTCGGCGCGTTGCCGTGGGGCGTCGTCGTCTCGCCCAATTGAACCAGCCCAATTGAATCAACACAGCCAGAAAAACAGCAGAAGGGCAGGAAATCATGCGGAAATTTCGGGTAGTCGCATTCGCTGCATTAGTGGGTATGGCACTCACGCAGGGCCAGGTCTGGGCGCAGGACGGCGATGACGATGACGCAGCCGCCGGTGCGGCCACCAAAAACGATGCCAGCCCCGAAGCCGAGAAGGCAACCCGGGCCAGCAAGGACGTGCCGGAACTTATCCTCGGCACAAAGCAAGACCAGTTCACCGCCAACCAGAAGGATTTTCAGCTGATCGCCGGCCAGGGCTATCGCTGGAAGATCACCGCGGCGGGCGGGCTGGAGTACAAATTCCATACCGACCTGTTCCGCAATGTGTGGAACAACCAGATCGTCGTCAACGACCTCGAGGTGCACATGAACGGCGCACCTGCATGGCTCGAATTCGACGCCGACGGCACCATCCAGGTACAGTTCACCACCGTGAGGCCCGGCATCTACACATGGTCGGTGCCCGACCTCGCCGACAGGGGCATGAAGGGCACGATCACGATCAAGTAGGATCACCGGAAAGCGAGACCTTCGCGATCGGGCCCGGTGCGCTAGACTCCTGGTGCGCCAGGTGCGCTAGATTATCGTCGACGACAAGGAGCCAGCCGGCGTGCAGCATGTGAGGACAAGCGGACCAGGAGATGAGGTGGCGGCGCTCGATGTCGCCGGCGTCAGCCATTCCTATGGTTCGAAGCGGGCGCTCAACGACGTCTCATTCTCGATCGCGCCGGCGACCTTCACCGTTCTTCTCGGCCTCAACGGCGCTGGCAAGACAACCCTGTTCTCGCTGATCAGCCATCTTTACGACACGCGCCGCGGGTCGATCCGCATCTTCGGCCATGACGTCAGCCGCGCTTCGGGCGAAGCGCTCAGGCGTGTCGGTATCGTGTTCCAGGCACGCACGCTCGACCTCGATCTCAGCGTCCACCAGAACCTCTCCTACCACGCCGCGCTGCATGGCATCGGAGGACGTGAGGCCCGGCAGCGCATTGCCGCGCTGCTCGATATGGTCGACATGCAGGACCGGCAGCATGACAAGGCACGCAGCCTTTCCGGCGGCCAGATGCGGCGCATCGAGATCGCCAGGGCGCTGCTCCACCGCCCGTCCCTGCTGCTGCTCGACGAGGCGACGGTCGGTCTCGACATCCAGTCGCGCGCCGGCATTCTCGCCACCATCCGCAAGCTCGTCGAAACCGAGGGCATCGGCGTGCTGTGGGCGACGCATCTGATCGATGAGGTTGAAGACGGCGACCATGTCGTCGTGCTGCGGCAGGGCGAACTGGTCGCCAACGGCAAGGTGGCCGACGTCGTCAGGACGAGCGGCGCCGGTTCGATCCGCGACGCCTTTTCGAGGCTCAGCCGCATCGAGGCCGCCGGCATCGCGGAGATATCGCCATGAGCGCTCCCGCAATCCCCGAAAAAGTCGCCGGCATCGTGCCGATGAAGTTCGAAAAATTCGGCCTGCGCCACTATCTCATTTGCCTCAAGGGCGTCGTCCTGCGGGAGTGCCTGCGCTTCCTGCACCAGCGCGAGCGCTTCATATCCTCGCTGGTTCGGCCGCTCATCTGGCTGTTCATTTTTGCCGCCGGATTCCGGCAGGTGCTCGGCGTGTCGATCATCCCGCCCTACAAGACCTATGTCCTCTACGAGGTCTACATCACGCCGGGTTTGTGCGGCATGATCCTGCTGTTCTCGGGCATGCAGTCTTCGTTGTCGATGGTTTATGACCGCGAGATGGGCAACATGCGCACCCTTTTGGTCAGCCCCTTCCCGCGCTGGTTCCTGCTGGTGTCGAAGATGCTCGCCGGCGTCTCCGTATCGATCGCGCAAGTCTACGCGTTCCTGATCGTTGCCTGGTTCTGGGGCGTCAAGGCGCCGCCGATCGGCTATCTCATGGTTCTGCCGGCGCTGTTCCTGTCGGGCATGATGCTTTGCGCGCTCGGCATGCTTTTGTCGTCGATGATCAAGCAGCTCGAAAATTTCGCCGGCATCATGAACTTCGTCATCTTTCCCGGCTATTTCGCTTCGCCGGCGCTCTATCCTTTGTGGCGCATCCAGGAGGCGAGCCCGCTGCTTTACAAAATCTGCCTCGCCAACCCGTTCACCTATGCCGTCGAACTGATCCGCTTCGCCTTCTACGGCCAGATTAACTGGCTGTCGCTGGGCGTCGTCGCCGGCTGCACGCTGCTGTTCCTTGCCGCCGCAATCATCGCCTATGACCCTTCGCGCGGCCTGATGACCCGCAAACAGGACACGGGAGGAAATGCCTGATGGCACGAATGAGCCTTGTTCGCAGCCTGGCTGTGGTTGCCATGCTCGCGCCGGGCGTGAACGCCATGGCGGCGAACACCGATCCGGACTGGCCTTGCATACAGCGCAAGGTGCCGCAACTCTCGCTCGGCCAGATCTGGAACGGGCCGGAGCTGCCGCCAGCGGCGAAGGACTTGTCGAAAGACCCCGGTATCTCCGCCCTGGTCGAGGAGGTGGCAGCCCGGCGGATACCGATTGCCGAAGCCCAAAAGAAGATCAAGGATTTCGCCGCCTCGCTGCCGGCCGAGCAGCTTGCGCCGAAGATGGCGATGCTGGTGCAGGGCATGTTCGATCACATGGACGCCGAGCGTTCTCACGTGATCTCAGGCATTTCCCGTTACGCTCACAAGCAGCTCGAAATGGCCGCCGCGTTGCGCAAGGAAGCGTCCGACGTCGATGCGTTGCGAGCAAAGCCCGATGCAGATCCAGACGAGATCGAACGGCGAACCGAACAGCTGAAATTCGCAACGCGAATTTTCAACGAACGCGTCCAATCACTGACTTACGTCTGTGACGTGCCGACGATCATCGAGCAGCGGCTTTATCAATTGTCCAAAGTCGTCTCGGAAACGCTCGCCGCGAAGAAGTAAAACCTCATTTGCTCTTCGCGGCGGATCTCACGATCCCCGGCCGGGCAGCACGCGCCAGCGCTGCACGAAATAACCGGGATGCGTCTCGATCCACTGGGCTACCAGCGGCTGCGCCTGCATGAAGGCGGTCCCGGGATTCATTGCCAGGCCGTCCACCATCTGTTCGCGTTGTTCACAGGTCTGCGGCACATCCGTCAGGCAGACCATCATAACCAGCGTGTAAAGCATTACCCCTTGTCCCCATCGAATCCCGAACCCCATGCCCGGGAGGTTTCAGTGATACCGACCAGTCTGCAGGGGTCGCACATACAGATCGCTTACGGGTGTGAAAGCACGTGCCCCCGCTCTTTCGCACTGCAACATAACATGTCGCTTATCTAACTCCAACGACCGCCGGGCGTTTTCCAGAGCAATCGCGTCAGGCTGCGCCGCGCCAACGTGGCGCCAATGTTTCCAGCCCCGATCATTCCGATCATCACGGGGTGTCGTCGATGTCGTCAGACCGGCAACCCGTTCTGCTTTCGCAGGCTTTTGTCGAATGCCGATGCGGGGACGAAACGGCGCAGGAAACTGACCTGGCGCGCCATTTTTCCCGCCGCATAGCGCCTCTTCGGAGCGCGATCGGTCGCAGCCGCCAAAACCGTCTTGGCTACCACTTCGGGCGAATCGCCTTTTTCCATTGCTTTCCGCACGACTGCGTTCATGCCAGCGCGCGCAGCGTCATAGATATCAAGCAACTGGTCCGGCTTGGCGAGATTATCCTCGAAGGACGTGCGGGTATAGGCGGGTTCGACCAAGGCAACGCGAATCCCGAACGGGCGCAGTTCATGGTCGAGCGATTCGGAATAGCCTTCGATGGCATGTTTGGTCGACGCATAAAGCGCGAAATAGGGAGCTGGAATGAACCCCTGCACCGAACTCAAATTGACAATTCTACCCTTGCCTTGACGGCGCATTATCGGCAGGACCGCGTTGGTCACGCGGAGCACGCCGAAGACGTTCACATCGAACAGTGCCTGAGCCTGGACCATTGAGGACTCTTCCGCGCCACCAAACAGACCCATACCGGCATTGTTGACGAGCAGGTCGATGCGCCCGGTCTCGGCCAGCACGTCATCGACCAGTTTCGCCACGGACGCGTCATCGGTCACGTCACTGGCCAGCATGGTTAGGCCGTCGGAGTTTTTGGCTGCGCGACGGCTGGTGCCGAACACGCGGAAACCGGCGCTTTGCAAAGCTATGGCCGTCGCGCGTCCGATGCCGGAAGACGCCCCCGTCACCAGGGCGACGCCAGGATTGGTCTTGTTCATGGAAATCATTTCTTTCTTTGGGTTGGACTGATTTTGGATTGGCATGGAAGAAGCACGAAAAGGTCGGAGTCAGTTATGAGCGCCTCTGGCGTTCGCACCGGCCAACTCGTCCGTCCAGCGCCTGAACAGCGCGCTGGCGTTGACGCCGCCAAAGCCGAAGCCGTTGGCGATCGCGTAGTCCATTGCCATCGGCCGGGCTTGGTTTGCGACGAAGTCGATGCCGTCACCGGCCGGATCCGGCGCGCTCAGATTGAGAGTTGGCGGCGCCACCTGATCCCTGAGCGCCAGCATGGCGAAGATGGCTCCAAGCCCGCCGGCGGCTCCGAGCAGGTGTCCGGTCGCCGATTTCGTTGCGCTGACGGCGATGGTGGAATCTGCGCCGAAGAGTGTTTTGATCGCCGCGATTTCCCCGAGATCACCGACCGGCGTGGAGGTCGCGTGCGCATTGAGGTGGCCAACCTCACGCGGCGAAATACCGGCTTGGGCAATTGCGATCTGCATGGCTCGGCGCGCCCCGTCGCCATCCTCGGGACCGGAGGTGACGTGATGCGCATCTGCCGTCGTGCCGTAGCCGACGAGCTCGGCGAGCGGTTTCGCGCCGCGCGCCAGCGCGTGGCTCAACGCCTCGATGACCAGCACGCCGGCTCCTTCGCCCATGACGAAGCCGTCCCGCGACACGTCGAAAGGCCGTGACGCCTGAGCCGGCGCCCAATTGAAGCCGGTTGAAAGAGAGCGTGCGGCAGCAAAACCACCGAGACTGACGATGTTCATGCAGGCTTCGGTTCCGCCGCACACGGCGATATCGGCCTCGTTGGCGCGGATGAGGCGGGCCGCATCGCCGATCGCCTGGATGCCGGCCGCGCACGCCGTCACCGGCGCGCCGAGTGGCCCCTTGAAGCCATGGCGGATCGAGATGTGGCCCGCCGCGAGGTTTACCAGGAAGGACGGCACCGTAAACGGCGACAGGCGGCGGACGCCGCGCTGGTCGACCGTGCGCACCGCCTCGGTTATGGCGGGGAACCCGCCGATGCCGGACGCGATGATCGTGGCCGTGCGCAGGCGATCCGCTTCAGAGACGGGCGCCCACCCTGCTTGCGCGAGGGCCTCTTGTGCAGCGGCGAGCCCGAAGAGGATGAACCGGTCTACCTTGCGCTGGTCTTTTGGCGCCAGAACGGCATCCGGATCGAAACCAGCATCCGGATCGTCTTCCAGCGAGGGAACCACCCCGCCGATCTTCGCCGGCAGCTCTCCCACCACATCGTCCGGAAGCCTGCGGATGCCGGAGCGACCGGCCAGGAGCCGCGACCACGACGCGTCGACATCGGCTGCAAGCGGCGTGACTGCTCCCATGCCTGTAACAACAATCCGTCGCATCTATTTTCCTATCAATTTGGGTGCGCCGCCAGCGCTGCGCACGCCGTTCAAGCGGCGGCTGCTTCGCGGACCTGTTCGGTCGCCGCGTCCAGAAAGGCCTGGGCGAGGTCCGGGTCGTTGACGACGCGCGATAGCGTCAGTGCACCGACCATCGTCGAGAGAATGGCCATGGCCTTTCTATCGGGCTCCTCACCATTGGCCTCGGCAATGAAACGGCCGAGGATTTCGAGATGCTCCTTGATCCCGGCTTCGAACGACGCTTTCACGTCGCTGCCCTGTCTGGCGGCATCCGAACCGAGCGCGACAATCGGGCAGCCGTGCATCTTTTCTCCGCGATGGTCCATACTGAGGTAGAATGCGATCACCGCGCCAAGCGGATCCTCGGATTTTGCCGCAGTCGCGGCCGACCACCGCAGCGTGGCGCTCTCCATCGCCCGCCTGGATGCCTGCGCCGCCAGATCGTCTTTGGATGCGAACTGCTTGTAAAACGCGCCTTGGGTCAGCCCGGCAGCCTGCATCAGGTCCTTTAGGCCGATGCCGTCAAAGCCGCGCTCCCGAAAAAGCCGGCTTGCCACATTGATCACTGTTTCGCGGTTTTCCGCCGCCTGAATGCGACTCACACGCATGTCGACCTCCTTGAATTAGCTTGCGTTCGACATCTATAGCAGGTATAGAGTTCGAACGCAATCCAATTTGGTTACGCGCCGGTCCCTTGGTCAAGCCATCGAACAAATTTGGAGGAGAGGTCAAATGCTATACAGTTATGTTGTCGAGAAATCGATCCGGCAGAGCTTCGACCACGTCAACAACCATCGCTGGGATGAGGCGGTGAAAGCACTCGTGCCGCATGTCCATCACCGCGTTTCCGGCTCCCACGCGCTTGGTGGTGAGCGCCACGACAAGCAAGCCGTGCGCCGCTGGTTTGAGCGCCTCGGCCGCGTCCTGCCCAATCTCCATCTCACGGTCAATCACGTCTGGGTGAAGGGCTGGCCGTGGCATACCACCGTGTTTGCCCAGTGGGACGGCACCGCAACGCTGCTCAACGGCGACGCCTCCTACGTCAACAGTGGTCTCCACGTGTTCACCCTGCGGTGGGGCAAGGTCTATGCCCTTGAGGAATTCTACGATTCACAAGCTGCGGCCCGCGGTCTTGCCGCCCAGGCCGCAACTGGCCTCGAAGAAGCTGCCGCCGAACCAATTGTAGGCTAGCAGAAGCGCAGTCAGCGGCCCGCAGCGTAACCGCGGGTACGCTACCCGTGGCCATGCCGGGCATCGCCCGCAGACGACCCCATCAGCGCGCTCCCGGCCGCCGCTTGCAGGAACCGTTCGACAGCCGCTCGTCGTTGACGGCCCGCGAGACCGCCGGCGGGTGGCGTTCTCCATCGCCCGCCTGGACGCCTGCGCCGCCAGATCGGATGCGAACTGGTTGAAAACGCGCCCTGGGTGAGTTCGGGCAGCCACCATCAAAGTCCTTTAAGGCCGATGCCGTCCAAGCCGCGCTACCGAAAAAGCCGGCCTGCCGCATTGATCGCCGTTTCGCGGTTTTCTGCAAGCGACTCACACGCATCATCACTTTTTCTCTTTTTTTAGATTGCATTCGTAATCTATCTTCGATATAGAGTTCGAACGCAATCTAAAAAGAAGGAGATACGAGATGATCCGCAAAGCCCTGAGCGCCTCGGTTTTGGCCGCGCTGTTTCTTGCCGCCCCGGCATTTGCCGAGGAAGCCACCATAGGACGCCCGATCGAAGCCGGCAGCCTGCATGAGGGACACCTCGACCTGGTCGTCTATTACGTCCCGGTCGACGGCGACCTCCTGGAGGTCACCGCCACCTTCGCGCCGAAGATCGGCGGCGATCCGCAGCGCGTCGTCATGGGCCTCGCCGACGGCGACACCGTCGCCTTTTCGATGCCGGGCTACCGCGGCCCGCTCTACGCGTTCGCGCGGTCCGGCGAGCAGGTGACGGTGTCGTCCGAGACCGACATGCGCGCCGATGCCAATGCACTGACCCGCCTTGCAGACGGCAGCCTGCGTGCTGCTGGCCGAGAACTCGCGTCCGTCGGGCCGATGTAAAGGTCAAACGCAATCTTTTTGAGAGGCGACGAACGTGAAAAAGAGACCCGCTGTTGTGCTGGGGGGCGTGCTGATCGCGATGTCAGGAGCGGCGGCATTCGCCACATTTGCCATTCCTACGCAGGGAGCCTCCGCCGTAGGCGACCCGAGGCAGGAACCGCCGATCGTCAGACTGGTGACGGCAGCGCCGGTGAAAGGATCCGAACGCGGGTTCACCGGTATTATCGGCGCGAGGGTGCAGAGCGATCTCGGCTTTCGGGTCCCCGGCAAGATCGTGGAGCGACTCGTGGATGTGGGTCAGGAGGTCAAAGCTGGTCAGCCACTGATGCGCATCGACGACACCGACCTTCGCCTCGCGCTCACGGCGAAGCGCAACGCCGTTGCCGCAGCGCGCGCAACAGTCGTTCAGACGGAACCGGATGAACGGCGATACGCCAGTTTGCTTAGGGATGGATGGGTCCCCCGACAGCGCTACGAGCAGGCGAAGGCCGCGGTGGATACGGCCGAGGCGCAACTCGCCGCCGCCGAAGCCGATGCACGGGTCGCCGAGAACGAAGCGATCTACGCGGTCCTGCTGGCGGACGCGGATGGAACGGTAGTCGAAACGCTTGGCGAGCCGGGGCAGGTCGTCTCCGCCGGCCAGAAAGTGGTCCGGATCGCCAAGGCCGGCTCCCGCGAAGCAGTGGTCGCGCTTCCCGAAACGATCCGGCCGGCGATTGGGTCGGCGGCCGAGGCCAGCGTGTATGGCGGCGATGGGCGTCGTTATACGGCACATCTCCGGCAATTATCGAACTCCGCCGATGCCCAGACCCGTACCTATGAAGCCCGTTATGTGCTCGACGGTGAGGCCGCGGCAGCACCGCTTGGCGCGACGGTAACCATTCGGCTTGCAAGCCAGGCACGCCAGCGGGAGGTCCAGGTGCCGCTGGGAGCCGTGCTCGATGACGGCGAGAAGACTGGCGTTTGGGTCCTGGACAACGCCACCTCGACCGTACAGTTTCAGCCCGTCAAGCTTGTTCGTGTGACCAGCGAAACCGCTGTGGTCTCCGGACTGAACTCCAGCGATCCGATTGTTTCGCTCGGCGCTCATCTCCTGCAGGAGGGCGCTCGCGTCAGGGCTGCGTCCGAAAGCGGGGGCAACTGATGATGAACCTAAATCTCTCCGCGATCGCCGTTCGCGAACGCGCCGTTACCCTGTTCTTCATCCTCCTGCTGGTGGCCGCCGGCGCCTACGCTTTCGTCATGCTCGGGCGGGCGGAAGACCCCAACTTCACCATCAAGACCCTGACGGTCACGACGGCATGGCCGGGCGCAACGGCGCGCGAGATGCAGGACCTCGTCGCCGAACCGTTGGAGAAGCGGCTTCAGGAGATGACCTGGTACGACCGGGTCGAAACGACCACACGGCCGGGTTACGCGTATATGACGGTCACGCTGAAGGACAGCACACCGCCATCTGTCGTGCAGGAGGAGTTCTACCAGGCTCGTAAGAAGCTCTGGGATGAAGCCCGCAACCTGCCGTCCGGCGTCTTCGGCCCCTTCGTCAACGACGAATATTCGGATGTAAGCTTCGCCCTTTACGCGCTGAAGGCGAAGGGCATGCCGATGCGTGAGTTGGCGAGACAGGCCGAGGCGATCCGCCAGGACCTCCTGCACGTGCCCGGCGTCAAGAAGATCAACATCCTTGGTGAACGTCCCGAACAGATATTCGTCGAATTTTCCTACGCCAAGCTGGCTACCCTCGGCGTGTCGGCACAGGACATCGTCGCCGCCTTGCAGCGGCAGAACACCCTCACGCCGGCAGGCTCGATCGACACCCAGGGGCCGCGGGTCTTCATCCGGGTCGACGGCGCTTATGACAGCGTTCAGGCGATCGCCGACACGCCGATTGCCGCTGCGGGGCGGACGCTAAAGCTCTCCGATATCGCCGAAGTCCGGCGCGGCTATGAAGATCCTCCTACCTACCTCATCCGACGTCAGGGTGAGCCCACCATCATGCTCGCGGCTGTCATGCAGGAGGGCTGGGATGGTCTCGCGCTCGGCAAGGCGCTGGAGGACAGGACAGCAGCTATCGCACAGACACTGCCACTTGGGATGACGCTCGACAAGGTCACTGACCAGGCCGTCAACATCACCTCTGCGGTCGACGAATTCATGATGAAGTTTGCGATGGCGCTCGGTGTGGTGCTCTTGGTGAGCCTGTTGAGCCTCGGCTGGCGCGTCGGCATCGTCGTGGCGGCTGCCGTCCCTCTGACGCTTGCCGTCGTGTTCCTCATCATGCTGGAGACCGGCCGGTTCTTCGACCGCATCACGCTCGGCGCCCTCATCCTGGCGCTCGGTCTTCTCGTGGACGACGCCATCATTGCCATCGAGGTGATGGTGGTGAAGATGGAAGAAGGCATGGACCGCACCAAGGCGGCGGCCTATGCGTGGAGCCACACTGCGGCGCCGATGCTGTCCGGAACGCTGGTGACGATCGCCGGCTTCCTGCCGGTGGGCTTCGCGCGCTCGACGGCCGGCGAATACGCCGGCAACATCTTTTGGGTCGTAGGGTTCGCCCTCATCGTCTCCTGGATCGTAGCGGTGGTCTTCACACCTTACCTCGGCGTCAAGATGCTGCCCGCGATCAAACCGGTCGAAGGCGGTCACCACGCGATCTACGACACACCCAATTATCGGCGCTTGCGGCGGCTCATCACCTTCGCCGTGCGCCACAAGTTCATAATCAGCGGTGTCGTGGGCATCGCCTTTGTGCTTTCCGTTGTCGGCATGGGCTCTCTCAAACAGCAGTTCTTCCCGACATCCGACCGCCCCGAAGTGCTGGTGGAGGTTCGCCTGCCTGAAGGCACCAGCATCGAGACGACGACCGCTACGGTCGAGAAGCTCGAAGGCTGGCTGGACGACCAAGCCGAGGCTAAGATCGTCACGAGCTATGTCGGTCAGGGCGCACCCCGCTTCTTTTTCGCAATGGCGCCGGAACTGCCTGATCCTGCCTTCGCCAAGATCGTCGTGCTGACCCAGGACGCCGAGGCGCGTGAGGTGTTGAAGCACCGCCTCCGCGAGGCGGTGGCAGAGGGGCTTGCACCCGAGGCCAATGTCCGCGTCACGCAACTCGTGTTCGGCCCCTACACGCCATTCCCGGTCGAGTTCCGGATTATCGGACCCGATCCCGTGCAACTCTACAGCATATCCGAGAAGGCGCTCGACATCATGCGGGGCGTCCCGGACGTGCGTCAGGCCAACCGCGATTGGGGCAATCGCACACCCGTGCTCCGCTTCGTCCCGGATCAGGATCGACTGAACCTGATCGGCCTGTCGCCGGCGGAGGTGGGCCAGCAACTCCAGTTCTTGCTCACCGGCATCCCCGTTACGCAGGTTCGCGAGGACATCCGCAACGTCCCCATCGTCGCACGCAGCGCCGGCGGCGAGCGGCTGGATCCGACACGTTTGGCGGATTTCTCACTGATGAGCCGGGACGGTCGCCCGATTCCGCTCGACCAGATCGGCCATTCGGAAATCCGTCTGGAAGAGCCGATCCTGAAGCGCCGCGATCGCACGCCTGTCATCACGATCCGCTCGGATGTCAACGAAGCGACTCAGCCTCCAGAGGTTTCCAAGGAGATCGTGAAGGCCCTTCAGCCGCTGATTGCATCCCTTCCGGCCAGCTATCGCATCGAATTGGGCGGATCGATCGAGGAGGCCGAAAAGGCCAACACCGCGCTGGCTAAAGTCTTTCCGGCAATGATAGCCGCCATGCTGATTGTTATCATGCTGCAGGTGCGATCCTTCTCGACGATGGCCATGGTGATGCTGACGGCGCCACTTGGCCTCGTCGGCGTCGTGCCGATGCTGCTCACCTTCAACCAGCCCTTCGGATTCAATGCCATTCTGGGCATGATAGGACTGGCCGGCATCCTGATGCGCAACACGCTGATCCTGACCGAACAGATCAAGGAGAACCGTGCTGCCGGCCTTGACGACTATCACGCCGTGATCGAGGCCACGGTGCAACGCACGAGGCCCGTGATCCTGACGGCACTCGCCGCCGTGCTGGCCTTCATCCCGCTCACGCACTCCGTCTTCTGGGGATCGATGGCCTATACGCTGATCGGCGGCACGGCGGTCGGCACGGTGCTGATCCTGCTCTTCCTTCCCGCGCTCTATGCCGCGTGGTTCGGCATCAGGCCGACTGCTGACGAGGTCCGTGAGGGCGCGGCGGAGGAACTGGAAATGCACACGGCAATTGCTGCTGAATAGGGCCCTGTTGTCGAGCAGGCGGATCAAGATTTCGCCGCTGGCTTTGCCTGAACATACGCAGGGCCAGTCGCACGACCTTACCGCTTGCAAATGATCGTTCAGGGCGAGCCCAGCAGATCCATCATCAGTTCTGGAGACACCCATGAATCATCCGGTCGGAACGCAAACGGATCCCGACGAGGTGCGCGCTCGCATCCTGGAGGTGGCGGAGGAGCATTTTCGCCGCATCGGCTACCATAAGACGTCGATAGCCGACATCGCCTCCGAACTCGGCATGAGCCGGGCGAACGTCTACCGTTTCTTTTCCTCCAGGGATGCAATCAACGAGTCCATCTGCAGGCTGGTCGTGAACGAGGTCGCGGACATCGCCGTTGCGATCGCACGCACCAACGCGCCGGCCTTGGAGAAACTCGACCGGCTCCTGACCGCCGTTCACCAGCACAACAAGACGAAATTGATCAAGGAAAGAAGCATGCACGACTTGATCGTCGCCGCCATGCACGAGAATCGGGCGGTCATTAAGGCGCATGTCGAGCAAATGCTGAAAATCCTTGAGGCGATCATTCGCGAGGGGACCGAGGCGGGCGAACTCAAGGTCGAGGACCCGGCAGAAGCGGCGCGTGCGGTCAACACCGCGTTCACGCCGTTCTTCCACCCAATTCTGATCGAGCACTGCGTTCAACACGGCGAAGACACCGAAGAGGGCCTGCGCGCGCAGATTCGCTTTATCCTGAAAGCTCTCGGCAAATCGGACTAGGCGTCCTGGTAGGTGGCTGCCAGCGGCATTCCGCCCTCAATTCAGGCGCGACCTCTAGTGTCCGGTCCTTCGTGCGGATAGAGCTTGCCGAACAGCGGCAGATACATCGCGCCCTTGCGCATCAGGAAATCGTGGAACGTCGCCATCGCCGGCGAGATCGCGTGATCGCTGCGCATCACCGAAAACCATTGCCGGCGGATCGGCATGCCGACGACGTCGAGGATGACCAGCCGGCCGGCTTCGGTTTCTGCAGCGATGGTGTGGGCAGAGATGAAGGCGATGCCGAGCCCGGCCATCACCGCCTGCTTGATCGTCTCGTTCGAGCCCATCTCGACGCCGAGGTCGTCGATGCGCCCGGGCACGTCGCTCAGGAATATCTCCAGCGAGATGCGTGTACCGGAGCCGGGCTCGCGGATGAGGAAATGCTCTTCGGCGATCCGCTCCTTGGATATCTCGCGCGCTGACGCCAGCGGGTGGTCGGGCGGCGCGATGATGACCAGCGGGTGATCGCCGAACACCGAGGCACGCACCGGGACTTCCTTCGCCGGGCGCCCCATCAGCGCGATGTCGATGTCGTGGTTCTTCAGACTGTCGATCGTTTCGGCGCGGTTGCCGATGGCGAGCCGCATGTCGATGTCGGGATGTTCTTTCATGAAGCCGGCCATGAGCCGCGGCGCGAAATATTTGGCGGTGGAAACGACGCCGAGCCGCAAGCTGCCGATACGCACGCCCTTGATCGCATCCATCTTGTCTTCGAGCAGGCGAAGCCGCTCCTCGATGGCTTGCGCCGTCTCGACGAAGGCCAACCCTGCGGCAGTCGGACGCATGCCGTCCGACGTCCGGTCGAACAAGGCCAGTTGAAACTCCTCCTCGACCTGCCGCAACTGGATCGTCACCGCTGGAGGAGACAGGCCCAACACTTTGGCCGCGCTGACGATTTTTCCGTGGCTGACGATTGCCTGAACGGTCTTGAATTGCCTGAGCGTGAGATTCCTCATGCGTCATATTAAATTTTTTTTAGTGCGAAAGTAAAGTTATTGAATTTTACTTATCCCGCTTCGTTTGTTCTCATTCCCCTATCCGGCCGATCCGAGGAGAGGCGGCTGGATCGGGAGGTTACGATGCCAGCGGCAACGCTCGACGCTTTTCTGAATTCCTATCTCGGCCCGCCGGACGAACTGCGCTCTGCGGTCGTAGCGACTGTCCGTCAGCTGACGCAGGCCGCCACCAAGATCCGCAACACCATCAATCAAGGGGTGCTCGGCACCGCCTTTGCCGGAACCCGCGGCGCCAATGCCGACGGCGACATCCAGAAGGATCTCGACATCTTCGCCGACGACATCTTCCTCGACGCCATGCGCCACGCTCCGGTCGCGCTCTACGCCTCCGAGGAACTGGAGCAGCCGGTCCTGCTCGACAGGCAGGCGCCTCTCGCCATCGCCATCGACCCGCTCGACGGCTCTTCCAACATCGACACCAACGTGTCGATCGGAACGATTTTCTCGCTCCTCCCTGCAACTGGCGCGCCGGACGAAAATCCGGCCGCCTCTTTTTTGCAGCCAGGGGTGAACCAGTTGGGCGCCGGTTTCTTCATCTATGGGCCGCAGCTGGCGCTGGTTCTGTCGCTCGGCAGCGGCACGCATGTCTTCGTTCTCTCGACCAGGCTCGGCACCTTCGTCCAGGCCTATGAAAGCCGGATCATCCCGCAGCGTACCCAGGAGTTCGCCATCAACGCCGCCAACTACCGGCATTGGGACGAGGCGGTGCGGCTCTACATCGACGACTGCCTCGAAGGCACCGAAGGCCCACGCGGAAAGGACTTCAACATGCGCTGGATCGCCTCTCTGGTCGCCGACTGCTATCGTATACTGATGCGCGGCGGTGTATTCCTGTATCCAGGCGACAAGCGCAAGGGTTACCGCCAGGGTCGGCTGCGCCTCGTCTACGAGGCCAACCCGATCGCCTTTCTCATCGAACAGGCCGCCGGCGCCGCTACCGACACGATCACCCGCATCCTCGAAATCGAACCCGAGAGCCTGCACCAGCGCGTGCCCATGGTGTTCGGATCGGCGCGGGAAGTCGCGCGCATCACCCGCTACCACATCGAGCCCAGCGCGATCGGCGAGCGTGCGCCGCTGTTCAGCCGCCGCGGCCTGTTCAGGGCCTGAGCACCATGTCGGCGAAGCACCCCATCATCACCATCACCGGGTCGTCGGGCGCAGGCACCACCTCGGTCAAGCGCATCTTCGAGCTGATCTTCCGGCGCGAGAACATCGACGCCGCCTTCATCGAGGGCGATGCCTTTCACCGCTACGACCGCGCCACGATGAAGACAAAGGTGGCCGAGGAGGAGAAGGCGGGCAATCCGAACTTCACCCACTTCCATGCCGAGGCCAACGAACTCGCAATCCTCGAAGAGGTTTTTGAGGAATATGGCCGCCGCGGAACCGGGAAGACCCGCACCTACATCCATGACGAGGACGAGGAGAAGCAGTACGGCACGCCGCCGGGACAATTTACCGAATGGCGCGAATTCCCGCCGAGCGACCTGCTGTTCTACGAGGGCCTGCATGGCTGCGTCGTCACCGACAAGATCAACCTGGCCCGGCACGCTGACCTCAGGATCGGCGTGGTGCCGGTCATCAATCTCGAATGGATCCAGAAGATCCATCGCGACCGCGCAACCCGCGGCTATTCCACCGAGGCGGTGATGGACGTGATCCTGCGCCGTATGCCGGACTATGTCCGCTACATCGTCCCGCAGTTCTCGCAGACCGCCATCAACTTCCAGCGCGTGCCGATCGTTGACACGTCCAACCCGTTCATCGCGCGCTGGATTCCGACGCCCGACGAATCGATGCTGGTCATCCGCTTCGCCAATCCCCGCGGCATCGATTTCCCCTACCTGCTTTCGATGATCCACGACTCCTTCATGTCGCGGCCGAATTCCATAGTGGTGCCAGGCAACAAGCTCGATCTTGCCATGCAGCTGATCCTGACGCCGCTCATCCTGCAATTGATCGAACGCAAGAACCGTGTGTCGTGAGGAGGACGCCATGAACAGCCAAGCAGCAGCCCTGAAGCCCGTCGCCGCCGTCTCGGAACGCGACATGGCGAACGCCATTCGCGCACTGGCGATGGACAGCGTCCAAAAGGCCAATTCCGGTCATCCGGGCATGCCGATGGGCATGGCCGATGTCGCGACGGTGCTGTTCAGCCGCTTCATCAATATCGATCCGTCGGCGCCCAACTGGCCCGATCGCGACCGCTTCGTGCTTTCGGCCGGGCACGGCTCGATGCTGCAATATGCGCTGCATTACCTGCTCGGCTACGAAGACATGCCGATCGAGGAATTGCAGCGGTTTCGCCAGCTGGGCAGCCGCACCGCCGGACATCCCGAATATGGCCATGCGCTTGGCATCGAGACGACGACCGGTCCGCTTGGACAAGGCATTTCGAACGCCGTCGGCATGGCGCTGGCCGAGCGCATGCTTGCTGCCCGCCACGGCGCCGATCTCGTCGACCATTTCACCTACGCGATCGCCGGCGACGGCTGCCTGCAGGAAGGCATCAGCCACGAGGCGATCGACCTTGCTGGCCATCTGAAGCTGTCCCGGCTGATCGTCTTCTGGGACGACAATGCGATCTCGATCGACGGACCGACTTCGCTGTCGACATCGATGGACCAGCCGGCACGGTTCAAAGCCGCCGGATGGCATGTCCAATCGGTGGACGGCCACGACACGGAAGCCGTTGCAGCGGCAATCGAAGCGGCGCAGCAGTCTGACCGGCCGTCGCTGATTGCCTGCCGCACGGTGATCGGCAAGGGCGCGCCCAATCTGGGCGGTTCGGAAAAGACGCATGGCGCGCCGTTGGGCGACGCGGAGATCGCCGCGACGCGCGAAAACATCTGCTGGGCCTACGCGCCGTTCGAGGTGCCGGACGACATCCTGTTCGCCTGGCGCGAAATTGCCGAGCGCGGGCAAGCGGCACGCCGCGCCTGGGAGCAGCGGCTTGCCGCCTCGCCGCAGCGCCAGGCCTTCGAGAGCGCGGTCGCCGGCACCCTGCCCGACGCGGTCTTCGAAGCGCTCCACGCCTTCCGCAACGAGCATGTCGAAAAGGCGACCAAGGTTGCAACGCGAAAAGCCTCCGAAATGGCGCTCGCTGCGATCAACGCCGCAACCGACCTGACCGTCGGCGGCTCCGCCGATCTGACGCACTCGAACCTGACGATCACCAAGGGCATGGATCGCATAGCGCCGGATGACTATGCCGGCCGTTACATCCACTACGGCATCCGTGAACACGGCATGGCCGCGGCCATGAACGGCATCGCACTGCATGGCGGCTTCGTGCCTTATGGCGGCACCTTCCTGTGTTTCGCCGACTATGCGCGCGGCGCGATGCGGCTCTCGGCGCTCATGGGCCAGCGCGTCATCTATGTGATGACCCATGATTCCATCGGCCTCGGCGAGGACGGCCCGACCCACCAGCCGATCGAGCACCTTGCGATGCTGCGGGCGACGCCGAACCTCAACGTCTTCCGTCCGGCCGACATCATCGAAACGGCGGAATGCTGGGAATTGGCGCTGAAGTGCAAGACCCGGCCGAGCGTGCTGGTGCTCTCGCGGCAGAACCTGCCGATGCTGCGCCAAGCATGTAGCGACGAGAACCGGTCGAGCCAGGGCGCCTACGTCCTGCGCGAGCCGACCGAGCACCGCGCCGTGACGCTGATCGCCACCGGCTCGGAGGTCGAGATCGCCGTTGCCGCCGCCGAACGGCTGGAGGCCGGGCACGGCATTGCCGCCGCGGTCGTCTCGATGCCGTGTTGGGAGCTTTTTGAGGAACAGGATACCGACACCCGCAAGGCCGTTCTCGGCTCGGCGCCACGCATTGCGGTCGAAGCCGCGGCACGGCTGGGCTGGGATCGCTGGATCGGCGACACCGGCGTGTTCGTCGGCATGGCCGGTTTCGGCGCCAGCGCCCCTGCCCCGGATCTCTACCGGCATTTCGACATCACGCCCGAAGCCGTCGCCGCAGCGGCGCTGAAGCTCATCATCTAGGAGGACCCGACAATGGCCCGCATCACCCTTCGCCAGCTTCTCGACCATGCCGCCGAGCATGGCTACGGCGTTCCGGCATTCAACATCAACAACATGGAACAGGGCCTTGCCATCATGGAGGCAGCCAGGGCCTGCGACGCGCCAGTCATCATCCAGGCCTCGCGCGGCGCTCGCTCCTATGCCAACGACATCATGCTGGCCAAGATGATGGAGGCGCTGACCGAAATGCATCCGGCCATTCCGCTCTGCATCCATCAGGACCACGGCAACAACGAAGCCACCTGCCTTTCGGCGATCCGCCACGGCTTCACCTCGGTGATGATGGACGGGTCGCTGATGGCGGACGCCAAGACGCCGGCGAGCTACGACTACAACGTCGCCATCACCGAACGTGTCGCACGCATGGCGCATTGGGTCGGCGCTTCCGTCGAAGGCGAGCTCGGCGTGCTCGGCTCGCTGGAGACCGGCCAGGGCGAGGCCGAGGACGGCCACGGCGCCGAAGGCGCGCTTTCCCACGACCAGCTTTTGACCGATCCCGATCAGGCGGTCGACTTCGTCACCGCCACCCAGGTCGACGCGCTGGCGATCGCCTGCGGCACTTCGCACGGCGCCTACAAATTCAGCCGCAAGCCCGACGGCGGCATCCTGGCCATGCAGGTGATCGAGGCGATCCACGAAAAGCTGCCCAACACGCATCTGGTCATGCATGGCTCTTCCTCGGTGCCGCAGGAACTGCAGGACGTCATCAACCGATATGGCGGCGAGATGCCCCAGACCTTTGGCGTTCCGGTCGAGGAGATCGAGCGCGGCATCCGCTACGGCGTGCGCAAGGTCAACATCGACACCGATTGCCGCATGGCCATGGCCGGGCAGTTCCGCCGCGTCGCGACGGAGGATCCGCGCGAATTCGACCCGCGCAAATTCTTGAAACCCGCCATGGACGCCCTGCGCGATCTTTTCCGCGATCGCTTCGAACGCTTCGGCACGGCGGGCAACGCCTCGAAGATCAGGGTCATCGCCATGGACGAGATGGCGAAACGTTACGCCGCGGGAAAACTCGACCCGCAAATCGCAACCGCGAAAGCCGCCTGAGCGGCAAACAGGAGACCTGTCATGAACAAGATCGACATGCCGTCAGCAGGCACGCTCAAGGAAGGCAAGGAACGCTACAAGTCGGGCGTCATTCCCTATAAGAAGATGGGCTACTGGGAGCCGGACTACCGGCCCAAGGAGACCGACCTGATCGCCATGTTTCGGATCACGCCGCAGCCCGGCGTCGACCACGAGGAGGCGGCCGCCGCCATCGCCGGTGAATCCTCTACAGCGACATGGACCGTGGTGTGGACCGACAGGCTGACCGCCTGCGAGCTCTACCGCGCCAAGGCGTTCAAATCCGAGCCGGTGCCGAACACAGGTCCAGGCACCAAGACCGAGCAGCAGTACTTCGCCTACATCGCCTACGACCTCGACCTGTTCGAGCCGGGCTCAATCGCCAACCTGACTGCATCGATCATCGGCAACGTGTTCGGCTTCAAGGCAGTCAAGGCCTTGCGGCTCGAGGACATGCGCATCCCGGTGGCTTACCTCAAAACCTTCCAGGGCCCGGCGACCGGCATCGTGGTGGAACGCGAGCGGCTCGACAAGTTTGGCCGGCCACTGCTCGGCGCGACAACGAAGCCGAAGCTTGGCCTGTCAGGCCGCAACTACGGCCGCGTCGTCTACGAGGCGCTGAAGGGTGGCCTCGACTTCGTCAAGGACGACGAGAACATCAACTCGCAGCCCTTCATGCACTGGCGCGACCGCTTCCTCTACTGCATGGAGGCTGTGAACAAGGCGTCGGCCGCCACCGGCGAAGTCAAGGGCCATTATCTCAACGTCACCGCCGGCACGATGGAGGAGATGTACGAGCGCGCCGAATTCGCAAAACAGCTTGGCTCCTGCATCGTCATGATCGACCTCGTCATTGGCTACACGGCGATCCAGTCGATGGCCAAGTGGGCACGCCGCAACGACATGATCCTGCACCTGCACCGCGCCGGCAACTCGACCTATTCGCGCCAGAAGAACCACGGCATGAATTTTCGCGTCATCTGCAAATGGATGCGGATGGCCGGCGTCGATCACATCCATGCCGGCACGGTGGTCGGCAAGCTGGAAGGCGACCCGCTGATGATCAAGGGTTTTTATGACACGCTGCGCGAGGAGCGCACGCCGCAGAACCTCGAAACCGGGCTGTTCTTCGATCAGGACTGGGCCTCGCTCAACAAGGTGATGCCCGTCGCCTCGGGCGGCATCCATGCCGGCCAGATGCACCAGTTGATCCATTATCTCGGCGAGGACGTCGTCCTGCAGTTCGGCGGCGGCACGATCGGCCATCCGGATGGCATCCAGGCCGGCGCGACGGCCAATCGTGTCGCGTTGGAGGCGATGATCCTCGCCCGCAACGAGGGCCGTGACTATCTGCGCGAAGGGACCAAAATCCTCGAACAGGCGGCCAGATGGTGCACGCCGCTGAAGGCGGCCCTGGAGACCTGGAAGGACGTCACCTTCAACTACGAATCGACCGACACGGCCGACTTCGTGCCAACCGCAACGCCCAGCTTCTAGACGAAAGGAACCGTCGCCATGATGACCAATCCGGGAAACAAGGTCACGCAGGGACAGTTTTCGTTCCTCCCCGACCTGACCGATGAGCAGATTTCGGCGCAGATCAAATACGCGCTGAAAAACCACTGGGCGGTCAGCGTCGAGTACACGGACGATCCGCATCCGCGAAACACCTATTGGGAAATGTACGGCAACCCGATGTTCGACCTGAAGGACCCGGCGGGCATCCTGCTTGAAATCAACAGCTGCCGGAAAGCCATGCCCAACATGTATGTCCGGGTCACCGCCTTCGATTCGACCAAGGGCTGGGAAGCGCCGCGCATGTCGTTCATCGTCAACCGGCCGCCCAACGAACCCGGGTTCCGGCTGCTGCGCCAGGAGCGCGACGGCCGCAGCCAGGGCTATTCGATCGTGCCTTATGCGACCGACAGGCCCGAAGGCGAGCGGAGCTAGCCGAAACCATGCTGGACGCGATAGCAAAGGGCACTGCCGCGCAGGACGAACCGGTCGATCTGCAGGCCGAGTTCGAGGCGTCCAACATCGACGAGGTGATGGACAAGCTGGACCGCGAACTCGTTGGCCTGAAGCCCATCAAGACCCGCATCCGCGAGATCGCGGCGCTGCTCCTGGTCGACCGGCTTCGCCGCAAGTTCGGCCTGACCTCGGGCGCGCCGACGCTGCACATGAACTTTACCGGAAATCCCGGCACCGGAAAGACCACCGTGGCGCTGAGGATGGCCGAAATCCTTCATCGTCTCGGCTATGTCCGCGAAGGCCACATGGTCGCGGTGACGCGAGACGATCTCGTCGGCCAGTATGTCGGTCACACCGCGCCCAAAACCCGCGAAGTGATCAAGCGCGCCATGGGCGGGGTGCTTTTCATCGACGAGGCCTACTATCTCTACAAGCCCGAGAACGAACGCGACTACGGCCAGGAATCGATCGAAATCCTGCTGCAATGCATGGAAAACAACCGTGACGATCTGGTTGTGATTCTTGCCGGCTACAAGAACAAGATGGACCGCTTCTTCGACAGCAATCCCGGCATGCGCTCGCGCATCGCCCACCACCTCGATTTTCCCGACTACGGCGTCAGCGAACTCAAATCGATCGCCGAGATCATGCTGGCGGAACAGAATTACCGTCTCAGCGAGGCGGCGGCCAAGGCGCTCGAAGAGTATCTCCCGATCCGCATGCGGCTGCCGCATTTCTCCAACGCCCGCTCGGTCCGCAATGGGCTCGATCGGGCGCGGCTTCGCCAGGCCAACCGGCTTTTCGCGTCGCGCGACCGGGTGTTGACGAAGACCGACCTTATCACCATTGAAGAATCCGATATTCGCGGCAGCCGCGTGTTCGCGGAAGGCAAGCTCGAAGGCGAACCGGAGACGAAGGCGCGCTGACAAGATGACGCCGGTTGGTGTGCAGCGACCGGATACGGAAGACAGAATGGGAGCCGACGACCATGGGTACCAAGACAATCATCGCGCCCTCGGTGCTTTCTGCGGACTTCTCGCGGCTCGGCGACGAGGTCGAAGCGGTCGTCCGGGCGGGCGCCGACTGGATCCATCTCGACGTGATGGACGGCCATTTCGTGCCCAACATCACCTTCGGTCCGCCGGTGATCAAGGCGATCCGTGATCGAACGGACAAGATCTTCGACTGCCACCTGATGATCGCGCCGGCCGACGCCTATCTCGCCGCCTTCGCCGATGCCGGCTGCGACATCATCACGGTGCATGCCGAGGCCGGGCCGCATCTCGACCGTTCGCTTCAGGCGATCAGGAATCTCGGCAGGAAGGCCGGCGTGTCGCTGAATCCGTCGACGCCGGAAAGCGTCATCGAGTATGTGCTCGACCGGCTCGATCTGGTGCTTCTGATGACCGTCAATCCGGGTTTCGGCGGTCAGGCGTTCATTCCGGCTGTGGTCGACAAGGTCAGGCGGGTCAAGGCACTGATCGGCAACCGCCCGATCGACATCGAGATCGACGGCGGCGTCACGCCCGAGACCGCTCCGCTGGTCACCGCGGCCGGCGCGAATGTGCTGGTCGCCGGCTCGGCCATCTTCAAGGGCGGCACCGAAGCTGCCTATCGCGCCAATATCGGCGCCATCAGACAGGCAGCCGACGGGGCGATCCGGAAAGCCGCGTAAACCGTCTCATCGGAGGCCAAACATTTCATCGGAGGAAACCTTGGCGGCAATCCCACCTGTCTGCGATTTCGGCTGGCAAGCCATCGATGCCGTTTTGCCCGGCGTCGACGGCAAATCGCATTCGATCTTCAGCCACGCCGGCCCGAACGGGCTGGTCGTGGCCTTCATCTGCAACCATTGCCCTTATGTGAAGGCGGCGATTTCCCGCATCGTCCGCGATGCCAACGACCTCAAGCCCGAAGGCATCGGCTTTGTCGCGATCAATTCCAACGATGCCGACGCCTATCCGGATGATTCCTTCGACAACATGAAGCTCTTCGCCAGGACGAACGGCTTCACTTTCCCCTACCTCCACGACGAGCGCCAGACGGTGGCGCGTGCCTATGGAGCCGTTTGCACTCCGGATTTCTTCGGGCTCAACAGCGACTTGACGCTGCAATATCGCGGCCGGCTGGACGCGGCGCGACGCGACGCCGGACCGCCCGGGCTGAGGCGCGACCTGTTCGAGGCGATGAAGCAAATTGCCAGAACCGGCGACGGACCGCTGGACCAGATCGCTTCGATCGGCTGCTCGATCAAGTGGAAGGACGCCGCATGAACGTCGGCATGAGTAGGCCGTTTCGATCGTCGAAAGCGATCCTGTTCGATCTCGACGGCACGCTGGTCGATTCGGCGCCTGATATAACGGCCGCCGTCAACGAGTTGCTGGCCGGCCGCGATCTGCCGCCGCTGCGCCTGCTACAGGTCAAGGCGATGATCGGCGGCGGCGTCAGGAAACTGGTCGAGCGAGTCTTCGCCGCTTCCGGTATGCCGCTCCTCGGCAGCGCGCTTGACGAGGCCAACCGCGCCATGGCGCCGATCTACCGCAAACATCTGACCGGCCTGACGACGCTGATGCCTGGCGTCAGGGAGGTTCTCACCCACTTCCACTTGAGCGGAATAGCCATGGGCGTGGTGACCAACAAGCCGCAGTTGGCGGCTCGCGAAATCCTGCTGCATTTTGGGCTGACGGAACATCTCGGCGCGATCGTCGGCGGAGACGCGGTGACATGCCTGAAACCGGCGCCCGACGCTCTGCTGCTGGCGCTCGACCAGCTTCAGGTCGAGCCTTGCGACACGCTGATGGTCGGAGACAGCAGCGCCGACGTGGTCGCCGCCCGCTCCGCCGGCATGCCCGTCATTCTGCTGCGCGGCGGCTACACCCAAATTGCCGTTGAAGAGCTTGGCGCCGACCTCGTTTGCGACGGCCTGCTCGACCTGCCTTCCGCCATGCGGAGGCTGCAAGACGCCGCTTGACCGGCGGCGCCGGCCATCAGCGCGGCGCCGGCCGAACGCAGTTAGAACGGCCGGCGAAGTAACGCTACTTCCTGCGGAAGAACCGGGTTACTTCCTGCGGAAGAACCGGGTTACTTGGAGTATTGCTTCAGATAGGCGATGACGTTGGCGAGATCCTCGTCTTTCTTGAGACCGGGAAACGCCATCTTCGTGCCCTTGACCATGGCCTTCGGGTCGCGAAGATAGGTCGTCAGCGTGGCTTCGTCCCATTTGACGCCGGATTTACCCGCCTCGGTCATGGGCTTGGAATATTTGAACCCCGGATGCGTGCCGGCCGTCCGGCCGATAACGCCGCTCAACGATGGACCGATCTTGTTCTGGTCCTTGTCGACGACGTGGCAGGCCTTGCATTTGGCGAAGACCTTCTCACCCGCGGCGGCATCCTGTGCCTGCGATTGGTTTGTGACAAAGGTCGCAACGGACACGACGGCGAAAAATGCGATTGCACGCATGGCATTTCCTCATTGATCGTCAAGGTGCCCTGGACGATTTGCGCACGCCGTTGTTTTGATCATCGGCATGCGTCGTTTATGGCAGAGCGAAAGCTTCTCCCCAGTGGAGTTGCGGCGCCTGCATCCTGGAAGCTACCCGGCAGATGAGCGATGTCAACCATGCAGCGGTTCGCACACGCAATCGCTTCAGAAAAAAGGGACGGTCCAAGTCGTATTGGCGACGTCGGCGCTGCCCCTCATCCGCCTGCCGGCACCTTCTCCCCGTGTAGTGACGGGGCGAAGGGGGCTGGCCGCAACGGAGGGCGATGAGGGGCTGCGCAAACGGAAGCGATTGTCTTGCAACCAGGGGTAGTTCCAACTTGACAGATGACGGCAGTTACGCTAGGAATTTAATTGGAATGATGATTGCGCCAACGACCCGCCCCGAGGCGGGTTTTTTGTTTCAGGTATCGGCGACGTCCCCCGAAGTTCAGAGCGCGCTCGGTTCCGGCGCCCCATCCATTCGCCTTTGTTGACGGCCATCGGGCGAACGCGTAGCCTCAAACCATTCCGGTTTTCCATGGGCACCTCGGGACTCCGGCAGTTGGCGATTTTGTCCAGGCTCGCAGATCGGGCCGGATCTCGCCGAAGCGGGCGTCTTCAAGCGCGCAAGAGGTGCTGAATGGATATGGTCGACCTCATATTGACGGTTTGCCTGATTGCCAATCCGGGCAATTGCCGAGACGAGCATCTCTATTTCGAGAGCCGTGGCTCTCTGTTCCAATGTATGATGCTGGCGCCCAGCGAAATCGCGAAATGGTCGCAGGAACACCCGACCCTCAAGGTCAAGCGCTGGAAATGCGCTTTCCCGAACAAAGACCATGCGATCTGATCGCGCCCCGGTCTATTACGGCCCCGGGAGGAGGCATCATCATGATTTCGCGTCGAGGAACGCTCCGTCTGGCAGCTCTCGGAACAGCCGCGGCGCTTGTCTCAAGGCCCTCCTTCGCCACGACCAATGTTCGCATTGGTGTGCTGAAGTTCGGCACCGTGAGTTGGGCGCTTGACACCATGAAACAACACAAGTTCGACGCAGCCAACGGCATCGATCTGGAGATTCTCGATTTCGCCGGCGAGGATGCGACCAACGTCGCCATGCTGGCCGGCGCGATCGACATCATCGTCTCCGACTGGCTGTGGGTCTCGCGCCAGCGCTCGGAAGGCGTCGACCTCACATTGGTCCCCTATTCGACCGCCGTCGGGGCGATCATGGTGAAGGAGGGGGCGCCGATCCGCACGATCATCGATCTCAAGGGAAAAAAGATCGGCGTCGCCGGCGGGCCTCTCGACAAAAGCTGGCTGCTGATCCAGGCGCTGGCCAGACGCGATCACGGCCTCGACCTGCCGGCAACCAGCGACATCGTCTTTGGCGCGCCGCCGCTGATTTCGGAAAAGGCGATGCAAGGCGAACTCGATGCGGTGCTCAATTTCTGGCATTTTTGCGCCCGGCTCGAGGCCAACGGCTTTCGTCGGCTGATCGGCGCCGATGATGCGGCGAAAGCGCTCGGGGCCTCGGGCGCCGTATCGGCGCTCGGCTATGTCTTTCATGACAAATGGGCGAACGAAAATCCGGACGCCGTCAGGGGCTTCATCAAGGCTTCGGCGCAGGCCAAGGGCTTGCTGGCCAGATCCGACGACGAGTGGCTGCGCCTGGCACCGATTATCCGCGCGCAAGGCAAGGAATTGGCCAAACTGCGTGACCGCTATCGCGAGGGCATTCCCAGACGCCCCGTCGCCGAGGATGCGGCCGACGCGGGCAGGCTCTACCGCGTGCTGGCCGAGATCGGCGGCGACAAGCTGGTCGGCCGCGCGCCCGAGATGGCGCCCGGCACGTTCTGGCAGGAGCTGCCGAAATGACCGCACCGGACACCGGCGATCGCCCGCCTGGCGCTGCGGCCGACATCTCCAGCCAATCCGGCCTTGCAGCGGCGCTGACACCCGTGCTGACGGTCGCGGTGTCTCTGCTCGGGCTTTGCCTGCTGTGGGGTCTTGCGGCAAATGCCTGGCCGAGCCGTGTCTTTCCTGGGCCGGGACAGGTCTGGCAGGTGCTGCTCCCAGAGGCGGCAAACGGCGACCTTTTCTACCATCTCGGCGCGACACTCGGCCGGGTTGCCGCGGCATATGTCGTCGCGATGGTCGTTGGCTCAGTGATCGGCGTTCTCCTCGGCAGCCACCGCAGCGCAGACCGGTTCTTCAGTCCCTGGCTGGTCCTGTTTCTCAACATTCCCGCGCTGGTCGTCATCGTGCTCGCCTACATCTGGTTCGGCCTCAACGAAGCGGCGGCGATTGGCGCAGTTGCCGTCAACAAGATCCCGAATGTCGTGGTGACGATGCGCGAAGGCGCCAGGGCGCTTGATCCGAATTACGCCGAAATGGCCGCCGTCTACCGCTTCGGTCCCCTCGAACGCATCCGCCACGTCCTGCTGCCGCAATTGCAGCCCTATCTTGCCGCCGCCTCACGATCCGGCATCGCCCTCATCTGGAAGATCGTCCTTGTGGTCGAACTGCTCGGCCGCTCCAACGGCGTCGGCTTTCAGATCTATCTTTATTTCCAGCTCTTCGACGTCGCCGCCATTCTTGCCTACACGCTGGCTTTCGTGACGGTGATGCTTGTCATCGAACTCCTTCTGGTGCAGCCCGTTGAACGACATGCAACCCGTTGGCGCCGTCGTCCCGCTTAGGGTCGACATCGCCGAAAAGACCTTCAGGTCCGCGCAGGGCGTCTCGATCACGGCGCTCCAGGACCTTTCCTTCGAGGTCCGGCAAGGCGAATTCGCCTGCTTGCTGGGCCCGTCGGGCTGCGGCAAGACCACGACGCTGCGCATCCTGCTTGGATTGGACAAAGACTTTTCCGGCTCGTTTCAACTGCCTGAAGGCGGCTCCAACCGGATCGCCGCCGTGTTCCAGGAGCCGATCTTGCTGCCGTGGCGGACGGTGGAGCAGAATGTCAGGCTGGCGCTGCCGAAAAGCCTGAGAACGAAGAACCTCGACGGGCTGTTCGACACACTCGGCCTCGCTGGCATGCGCTCGCTCTACCCGGCGGAGCTTTCGCTCGGCCTTGCGCGCAGGGCAGCACTTGCCAGGGCCTTCGCCACCGAACCGGCGGTGCTTTTCCTGGACGAACCCTTTGCCTCGCTCGACGAACGAACCGCCGAGCGGCTTCGGCACCTGCTTTTGACCGTGTGGTCGGCGCGGCCTACCACCGCCCTGATGGTAACGCACAATCTGCGCGAGGCGCTGATGCTGTCGGATCGCATCATCGTTCTCGCACAGCGGCCGGCCCATGTGCTCGGCATGTTCGACGTAAGGCTGCCGCGGCACTATCGCAATCCACAGGTGATGAGCGACCTTTTACGGTCGTTCCACCAAAAATTTCCGGGCGTGGCCTGATCGCCTTACGGCTCGAATTCATATCGGGGAAGCCATGCCGATCGATCGGACAAGACGCAAGCTTGTGAATGGCTTCGCCTGCACCGCGGTCAGTGCCGCGATGCTGCCCTGTTGCCTCGGGCGGGCCGCTCTCGCCGCTGCCGGCGGGCTTGAATTCAAGCTCAGGAACGTCGCCGACGGCGTCTTCGCCTTCCAGGGCGTCGATGAATTGATGAGCCCCGCCAACCAGGGCGCGATCTCGAACCTGGGCGTCGTCGTCGGCAGCGACGCCGTTGCCGTCATCGACAGCGGCGGCAGCCTGGTCGAGGCGAACGCCCTCATCGCCGCGATCGGCAAGATGAGCGCCAAGCCGGTTCGCTACCTGATCAACACCCACATGCACCCCGACCACATCTTCGGCAACGCGGCGTTCCGGGAGATCGGCGCCACCATTGTCGGCCATCGCAATCTGCCGCGCGCGCTCGAGGCACGCGGCGCGTTCTACCTGCAAAGCTTTCGCGAACAGATCGGCGACGCGCTGATGGAAGGGATCGAGATCATACCGCCGACGATGCTGGTCGACGACCGCCTGCAGCTCGACCTCGGCGGGCGCGTGCTCGAATTGCAGGCATGGAAGGCGGCTCACACCGACAACGACCTGACCGTCTTCGACAGCGCGACCCGCACGCTGTTTGCCGGCGATCTCGTTTTCATAGGTTCCTTGCCGACGCTCGACGGGTCGCTGCTCGGCTGGCTCCGCCAGATGAATGCGCTGGCCGCGATCGGCGCCGCGCGCGCCGTGCCGGGTCATGGCCCGGTGCCGGCCGGCTGGCCTGAGGCGCTGACGGCGGAGCGGCGCTATTTCGAAGTTCTGGCGCGCGATATTCGCAAGGCGATCGCCGACGGGGTGCCGCTCAGCGAGGCAGTCAAAACCGCCGGCGGAAGCGAACGGGGCAATTGGCATCTGTTCGACGACTACAATGAGCGCAATGCCACGGCCGCCTTTGCCGAACTCGAATGGGAATAGATCAAACCGACAGCGTTGGACGCTATCAGGTGGATCGATTTGCCAAACGCATCGTCAAAGGCGTATCCTGGACATCGCCTGGGCACCACCTCTCTGATATTGGTGGAGGCATCGAATGCAAGATCACGCTTACCGGAGCCGGCAGCTCGTCTTGCCGCTCGCAGCCATCCTTGTCGCGATCATCCTGGCCGTCGGCACGCTCTTTGGCTCGTCCGGAGCCGCCAACGCGCAGCAGACAACCGCATCTTCGGACAGGATCTGGCAGGATTTGAAAGGCGACGTGTTCGGCGATCGGGCAATTCTGATCGATAGCGGCGTCGTCAGGGTCGAGGCGCCGAAGCGGGCGCAGGATGCCGCCATCGTGCCCGTCGACATCTATATCGACCCCGCCAAGGCGCCCGACGGCATCAAATCCGTCACATTGATCATCGACGTCAATCCGGCACCGGTGGCGGCGACGTTCCAGATCGGCGAGGACGCCGGCGTGACACATCTGTCGACGCGCGTGCGCGTCAACGACTATTCCTATTTGCGTGCCATAGCAGAAACGCAGAGCGGCGAACTTCACATGGCTCAGACCTTCGTCAAGGCGTCAGGCGGATGCTCCGCCCCGGCAGTCAAGAACCAGGACGAGGCGATGGCGACGATGGGGCAGATGAAGCTGCGCCAGTTCCCGCCTCAAGAGACGATGACAAAGGCGCAGGAATTGCAGCTGATGATCCGGCACCCGAACAATTCGGGCCTGCAGCGCAATCCGCTGACCCAGTATTTCATCCCCGCGCATTTTGTTCAGAAACTGTCGATCTCGCAGGCAGACCGGCCGATCCTCTCGATGGAAGGTGGAATATCGATTTCGGAAGACCCCAATTTCCGGTTCGATTTCACCGCGCACGGCACTGGCGATATCCAGGTCGAAGCGATCGATACGGATGGCAAGATATTTCACAATCAATGGCCACTGGAGGCTACGGGACTCTGAAGCCTCGAAACCACATGCAGCGGTTGTCCCGCCGCCGTCTGCGCTCTTACCAGGGCACGCTCTAAAGCGCGTCGCGTTTGACCGGCCTCATGCGACGCGCTTTAGGTTGTTGTTTTATGCATGTCGTTATCGCAAAACCGCTGCACACCCTCGGTTCAAGCCCGAGGGCATGCTTTTGCGCGAAATGCATTAAAAGCAGCGCACGTCGGCTTCCGCCTGCGCGCGCTTCAGTTCCGTGCTTGCGGCTTTTGCCGGCGCGCTTTCGCGAAACAGTCCCGAACGCTCCCCTGTCGTCAGGGACATGCTCTTGAAGGTCTCGGCCCTTTCATAATCCTCGAATGGAATGATCGAGGCGATGACGTCGATCGAGCAGGAACAGCTCTCCAGCGCCTGACGTGTCCGGCCGTTCGTCTGCATGCAGCCGAGCACATAGTCGACAACCGTCGCCGTCGGATAATCTCCGGCGGCGCCGGCCGGATTTGCGAATGCCAGGGCCGATGTGAGCAACAGCGGCAAGGCCGAAAACCCGACATATCTGATCATGGGGAACCCTCCGATTGGCCTGGACGCGATAGATCGAGCCCGATGGATCGAGACAGGATCACCGCACCAGTTGGCCTCGTGCCACCACGCCCGTCAAGTTCTCATGCTCACCGTATAGTACCAAAGGAGCAGGGCCGCACCGGCCGGCAAAAAGCCTCCCAGACAGCACGATTATCCCTTCCGAATCCCGGTGCTGACCTTCATTTCATGTCTCCTTCACTATCGGCACCCGGAGCGACGCGCGCATACTTAATGTCACTCGATCCAATGAATATTATTAAATAAAAATCAATACATTCCGCCCAAAAAATACGCAAAATTGGGGAACTTATATAAATCCGGCCTGGTTCACAGTCGATCAATAGCTTTCTGTATGGGTTTTTTCATATCTATTTCTCTATATTGCAGTGCAACATAGACGGAAGTGATTTTTCTTGCCTTCCGCCTGGGGATGACATAGCTTCATCCTGTTTCCGGCTTCAAGGGCGTCACCGTCATTAGGGAGCGGCGACAGTCTTTCGTAGGCCAAGTGGGATGGGCAGTAACGGTGCCCTCTGCTCATTCGGCTTAGGTCGTGACACGCTGCCGGAAATACTTCCCCCACATGAATCGCTTGGGCAAGCCCTCGTGGGCTCGACGGACGATTCGTCATTGTGAACCCTGGGAGGACTTTGATGCGTGTACTTGCGAAAACTGCCTACCTACTAACGACCGCGGCGCTCATGTCGTTCGGCGCGGTCCACATGACGTCGGCCAATGAAGAACTGATGAAAATGGCCGAAAACCCCAAGGACTGGGTGATGCAGACGGGTGACTACGCCAACACCCGCTTTTCCAAGCTAAACCAGATCACCAAGGACAATGTGAAGAACCTGCAGGCCAAGTGGAGCTTCTCCACTGGCGTGCTGCGCGGCCATGAAGGCGGGCCGCTGATCATCGGCGATGTGATGTACGTCCACGCGCCGTTCCCGAACACCGTCTATGCTCTCGATCTCAACAATGACGGAAAGATCCTCTGGAAATACGAGCCCAAGCAAGACCCGAATGTCATTGGAATCATGTGCTGCGACACGGTCAATCGTGGCGTCGCCTATGGTGATGGCAAGATCATTCTCAACCAGGCCGACACCACCGTCGTCGCACTCGACGCCAAGACCGGCAAGGTCGTTTGGTCAGTCAAGAACGGCGACCAGACCGACGGCGGAAAGGGCGAATCCGGTACGTCAGCACCCGTAGTCGTCAAGGACAAGGTGCTCGTCGGCGTCTCCGGCGCTGAATTCGGCGTTCGCGGCTGGCTGGCCGCCTACAATCTGGCAGATGGCAAGCTCGCCTGGAAAGCCTATTCGGAAGGTCCGGACGCAGAAACCCTGATCGATCCCGAGAAGACCACCCATCTCGGCAAGCCTGTCGGAAAGGATTCCGGCACGAACACCTGGGAAGGCGAGCAGTGGAAGACAGGCGGCGGCACGACATGGGGATGGTATTCCTATGATCCCAAGCTGAACCTGGTTTATTATGGTACCGGCAATCCCTCGACATGGAACCCGGTCCAGCGCCCAGGCGACAATCGCTGGTCGATGACGATCATGGCTCGCGATGCGGATACCGGTGTTGCCAAATGGCTCTACCAGATGACCCCGCATGACGAGTGGGACTTTGACGGCGTCAACGAGATGATTCTCGTCGACGGCATGGAGGTCAACGGCGCCAAGCACGACGTGCTGGTGCATTTCGACCGCAATGGCTTTGCCTACACCATGGATCGCGCCAGTGGCGAACTTCTCGTCGCCAAGAAATACGATCCGGCAGTGAACTGGGCGACGGAAGTCAACATGGACCCCAACAGCGACCAGTATGGCCGCCCGCAGGTCGTGGCCAAATATTCGACCCAGGCGAACGGCGAAGACACCAACTCGACGGGCATCTGCCCGGCAGCGCTTGGAACCAAGGACCAGCAACCGGCGGCCTATTCGCCGAAGACCGGGCTGTTCTACGTGCCGACAAACCATGTCTGCATGGACTATGAGCCTTACAAGGTGAGCTACACTGCCGGCCAGCCTTATGTGGGCGCCACCGTGTCGATGTATCCTCCCCCTGGTGGTGACGGCAACATGGGCAACTTCATTGCCTGGGATGCTGCCAAGGGCGAGATCGTCTGGTCGAAGCCCGAGAAGTTCTCGGTGTGGTCGGGCGCGCTGGCAACCGACGGCGACGTCGTCTTCTACGGCACGCTCGAGGGCTACATCAAGGCGGTCGATCATGACGGGAATGAACTCTACAAGTTCAAGACCCCGTCCGGCATCATCGGCAACATCACGGCCTACGAGCATGGCGGCAAGCAGTACATCGCCGTTCTGTCCGGCGTCGGCGGATGGGCCGGTATCGGTCTGGCAGGTGGACTGCTTTCGCCCGATAACGCCGCTGCCTGGCATGGCGCCGTCGATCAGGGTCGTGAGCAAGGCGACGAGACCGCGGTCGTTGGGACTGCTGGTCTGGGAGCGGTCGGTGGCTACGCAGCACTTGCCGACTACACGACGCTGGGCGGCCAGCTCACCGTCTTCGGTCTCCCGGACTGATACTCGGGAACCTTAGGCACGCCTCGGGTCTTGTGAAAAAGACCAAGGCTTGAAAAGCGAGAGCCCGGATCACCGGGAAGCCAGGACCGGGCTCTCGATTTCGCCGCGCACCCAAAACATCGATCAATGCCGCTTCACGACTGCAAACCCGTGTCCGTGGCAAATGAAGGAAGAGTCTGAATGTCCGTTCGCATTGTAATTGCCGCTCTCGCTCTGGCTCTGCTGCCTCTGGCAAGCTCAAGTCTCGCGCAGGCCTCGGACAGCGCGGAAAAAGCCAAGGCGGTGACGGAAGAGGACGGCAAGCATTTGGATGCGGAGGGTAATCCGACCTACAAGATCGAAAAAGGGACCGTCGATTGGTATACGTTCAGCGGTTACCGCCGGTACCACTCCGATTGCCATGTCTGTCACGGACCGGACGGCACAGGTTCGAGCTATGCGCCGGCCTTGGTCAACAGCCTGAAAACCATGGATTACGCCACGTTCCTCTCGATCGTCGCCGAAGGCCGCAAGAATGTCGGCGGCGGCAAGGAGAATGTCATGCCCGCTTTTGGCGACAACAAGAACGTCTATTGCTACATGGATGATCTCTACGTCTATCTGCGTGCCCGCGCCGACGGTGCGGCGCCCCGCGGCAGGCCGCCGAAGAAATCAAACAAGCCACAGGCAGCGAAGGATGCCGAAGCATCCTGTATGGGTGGATGATATGTTTGGCCGTGATGCGTTGAAGCTGCGTTTTGTCCTGCCGATGCTCGGCGCACTCGCCTTGCTGCCTTCGAACGTTCAGGCGCAGGACGCCGGCCTTGGTGCCGCGGGAGAACTGGTCGACCCCGACATTCTGCGCGTCTGCGCCGATCCTTCGAACATGCCCTTCACCGACGAGAGCGGCGAAGGCTTCGAAAACAGGCTGGCCGAACTGGTTGCCGCGAAAACCGGCCGGAAGTCCGTCGCCTATACATGGTTTCCTGTTGTCGCTGGCTTCGTGCGCAACACGCTGGCGGCCAACCGATGCGACATCATCATGGGTTACGCTCAGGGCGATAAACTGGTGCAGAACACCAACGCCTACTATCGCTCCTCCTATGTGCTGGTGCACCCGAAGGGCAAAGGCATGGAAGGCGTCGAGACGATCGAGGATCCGAAACTCACCGGCAAGAGGATCGGTGTCGTCGAAAGCACGCCGCCGACTGCCAACATGGCCGCCAACAAGCTCTTGCGAACGGCAAAGATCTATCCGCTGGCGGTGGATACGCGCCTCACCGCTTCCATGGGGGAGGTCATGATCAAGGACATGCTCGCCGGCAAGATCGATGCGGCTGTCATGTGGGGACCGATGGCAGGCTACTATGCCAAGGAACTCGGCGCCGATCTCACGATCGTTCCGCTGGTGAAGGAAAAAACCGGCTCGCGCATGTCCTACCGCATCACCATGGGCGTGCGTCCATCCGACCAGGAATGGAAGCGGACACTCAACCGGGTGATCAGGGAAAACCAGGCGGAGATCAACAGAATCCTGCTGGACTACAATGTGCCGCTGATCGACGAACACGATAATCCGATCACGCAATGACGAAACCGTTATGACGGGAAAGGAGACGATTTTGCTGGTCGCTGCGGGCCTTCTGGGTCTGACCCAACCGATGTGGGCTGGCTATGTCGCCGAGCCCGGCGGCTACCGGATGGACGAATATCGGGCGCCGGTGCCGCAGACGCTGCGGGGCGCAAGCGTGGTGACGACGGCAGAGGCGGAGGCGCTGTGGCGGGAGAAGAAGGCGGTGTTCTTCGACGTCATGCCGAACACGCCGAAGCCGGCCAATTTGCCGGCAGGAACGATTTGGAGAGACACGATCAGAAAGGATATCCCAGGCAGCACCTGGCTCGCCAATGTCGGTTACGGCGCTATCTCCGAGGAGACCGCCAGCTATTTTCGCCAAGGCCTCGCGGCGGAAGCCGGTCCCGACAAATCGCGCGCTATTCTGTTCTATTGCATGACGAATTGCTGGATGTCCTGGAATGCCGCGAAACGGGCCGTCGAATGGGGCTACAGCGCGGTGATCTGGTATCCGCCCGGCGCCGATGGATGGGAGCGTGAAAACCTTCCCCTGGAGGAGAAGAAGCCTTACGTGATCAGCAATTGAAGCATGAGCATTGTTATTTTCGATCGTCTTGTTTTCGAGTTTTCAGAACCTACCGTTTCATTTGTCCATTTTGAGAGCTGATGGACGAGCCATTGCAATGGTGCCCAGCAATGGTTGACTGAGAAAAAGATCGGCCCCTTCGGGCTGGTAGAAGAGGAGAAATGCCATGAAGAAGAGCTGGACGAAACCGACCATGTGCCAGGTTGCTGCGGGCTTCGAAATTTCGCGGTATCTGCCTGCTGAAATTCCTCCCAAGAAGTAGGCCGCAGAGGTGCGTGTCCCTGGCAACGGGGGCACGCACTGCCTTGCCGCGCGAGGTTTTCGGGAAGGCTTTGGGAAGCCATTCGCGGTCCAAAACTTGCTGTTGGTTGAATGAGCCGCAGAGCGGGCATGGCAATGCGCTTGAAAATCATCGGCTCGGCGGCAGGCGGCGGCTTTCCGCAATGGAATTGCAACTATCGCCTGAGCCGCGCGGCTCGCATCGGGATGGCTGGCGTGTATTCGCGAACCCAATCAAGCGTCGCCGCGTCGGTGGATGGGGCCGGCTGGGTGCTCTTCAACGCCTCGCCCGATATTCGCCAGCAGATTGCGCAAACGCCTGAATTGCAGCCCGCGCGTGATGCGCCGCTGCGTTCGACGCCTATCCGTGCGGTGGTGCTGACCAATGCCGATGTCGATCATGTCGCCGGCCTGCTCAGCCTGCGTGAGCGGCAACCCTTCGCCATCTATGCAACGACACAGGTTCTGGCGACGCTGGAGGCGAATTCGATTTTCAATGTTCTCGATCCGGCGCTCGTGCCGCGGCGCATCTTGCCGCCGGCTGAAGAACTGGCGATCTGCGATGCAGACGGCCACGACACCGGCGTGACTGTCGAGAGCTTTCCCGTGCCCGGCAAGATAGCGCTCTATCTCGAGGAAAGAGGCCAGCCGGATGCCAATTTCAGCTCCGAGTCCGGCGACACGGTCGGCGTCCGTATCACTGGTGCCGGCAGTCGCGGCTCCGTCTTCTACATCCCGGGCTGCGCGCGCATCGATGCGACCCTGCGCACGCGCCTGGCCGATGCCGCCTGCCTTCTGTTCGACGGCACGGTCTATGCCGACGACGAGATGATTGCTGCCGGCGTCGGCCAAAAAACCGGGGCGCGCATGGGGCATCTGGCAATGTCGGGAGACACAGGTTCGATCGCCGGCCTGGCCGATGTGAGGATCGGCCGCCGTGTCTTCGTCCACATCAACAACACCAACCCTGTTCTGGACGAGAATTCCGCCGAACACGCAGCGGTGAAGGCCGCCGGCTGGGAAGTCGCCCGCGACGGGATGGAGATGGAATTTTGAGTGATTTCCACGACGCGGCCAGGAACGGACTGTCCTCCAGCGAGCTCGAAGCCGTGCTGCGTCAGGTCGGTGCCGAGCGCTATCACAACCGCCATCCTTTCCATCACAGGATGACCAGCGGTGCGCTGTCGCGGACCGAGATGCAGGCCTGGGCGCTGAACCGCTATTGCTACCAGGCTGTCATCCCGCGCAAGGATGCCATGATCCTCGCACATGCCGAGGACCCGGCGTTTCGCGCCGCCTGGCGCAAACGCATCGAGGATCATGACGGCGAGGACGGCTGGAGCGGCGGTATCGCGCGCTGGCTGCATCTGGCGACCTCGCTCGGCCTCGATGCCGATGCGGTGAAGAGCGAAAGGCTGGCGCTGCCGGCGACACGTTTCGCGGTCGGCGCTTACCTCTCCTTTTGCACGAACCGGACGCTGTTCGAGGCGGTCGCGTCGTCGCTGACCGAGATGTTCTCGCCGCTCATCATCGGCGAGCGGGTGCCGGCGATGCTGGCCAGATACGAATATATCACCGAAGATACGCTGGCCTATTTCAGCCGACGGCCAGAGCAGGCCTCGCGCGACGCCGACTTCGCCCTCGCCTACGTGCTCGGCCATGCCGACACGGCGGAACGCCAGCAGCAGGCGATCGATGCGCTGGTGTTCAAATGCGATATACTGTGGGCCATGCTCGACGCGCTTCAACACGCTTATGCCGAGCCGGGAAATATACCGCCTGGCGCCTTCCGTCCGGAGCCAGCCCGATGATGGCGCTGCGCGAAAGAGCCTTGGTGTCGCCGCAGTCGGTGCCATCGCTGCCGAAGCACGTGCGCATACAATACGACCCCGTGCGGCAGGCGTTCGCCGTGCTTTCGCCCGAAAAGGTATTTTGGCCGAACGATATCAGCCTCGATATATTGCGCCGCTGCGATGGACGGTCCACGGTCGGCCACATCGTTGCCGACCTTGCAGCGGATTATGACGCGGAACAGGAGGCCGTGGCGGCCGACGTCGTCGCCTTCCTGCAGGAATGGTCGGACAAGCTGCTGGTAAAACTATGAGCGAGCCCCTTCTCCCTCCGATCGGCATGCTGGCGGAACTGACGCATCGCTGCCCGCTGCAATGCCCTTATTGCTCCAATCCGCTCGAATTGCTGAAGGCCAATCGCGAACTCGATACACAGACCTGGCTTGATCTGTTCTCGCAGGCGGCCGATCTCGGCGTTCTCCAGGTGCATCTGTCGGGCGGTGAACCGACGCTGCGCCGCGACCTCGAGCAATTGATCGCCGGGCTTTCGGCGCGCGGCGTCTACACCAACCTGATCACCGCCGGCGTCGGCATTGCCGAAGGCCGCATCGAGGCGTTTGCCGAAGCCGGGCTCGACCATCTGCAGCTGAGCTTCCAAGGCGCACGGCCGGCGACCACCGACCGCATCGGCAACCACAAAGGCGGCCACGAAAAGAAGCTGGAGACGGCACGCCGCGCCCGCGCGGCCGGCCTGCCGCTCACCATCAACGCGCCGATCCATCGCCACAACATCGAGGAGGTGCCGGAATTCATCGATCTGGCCCTCTCGCTGGGCGCGGAGCGGCTCGAGATCGCCAACGTGCAGTACGCCGGCTGGGCGCTGACCAATCGCGATCAACTGATGCCCGAGCGTGCTGCGGTCGACCGGCAGGCGGAGATCGTCGCGGCGGCGCGCGAACGGCTCACCGGCATCATGAACATCGATTTCGTCCCGCCGGATTATTTCGCTATCTATCCCAAGCCGTGCATGGGCGGCTGGGCGCGCGACGCGTTCATGGTGACGCCGGACGGCACCGTCCTGCCATGCCATGCCGCACAGACCATCCCGTCGCTCAGCTTTGAGCGTTTCGGATCGCGCAGCCTGGCCGAGATCTGGACGGATTCGCCGGCATTCAACGCCTTTCGCGGCTCCGACTGGATGCAGCAGCCCTGTCGCAGTTGCGAACGGCGTGAGATCGACTGGGGCGGCTGCCGCTGCCAGGCGATGGCGATTGCCGGCGATGCCGCCGCCACGGACCCGGCTTGCGCGAAATCGCCGATCCATGCGCGCATGGCCATGCTGATCGATGAAGCCCAGCGTGCTGCGGCAGTTCCCTCGCACGACGAACCATTCGTCTACCGGCGGATCGGCGTCGTCACCGAGCCCGCCTGACGCGCCTTCTAAAGCGCGTCGCACGAATCGCTTGAACGGATTCAAGGATTCATGCGACACGCTTTAAGTTCTTGTTTTTATGCATGTCGTTATCCCAAAACCGCTGCGCACTTTTGGGCGACATGCATTATTCCACCGTCTCGCGCTCGCGCACCGCGTCGGCGAAAGCCAGTGCATCGCGATTGACTGCGACGTTGTGCACGCGGAAGATCGAAGCGCCCTTCAACCGCAGGATGACGCTGGTCGCTGCTGTGCCGACGTCCCGCCCATCGTCAGTTCCGCCGACCAGGTGACGGGCAAGACGCTTGCGTGACGTGCCGACCAGCAATGGAAAACCGAGCGCGTGCAATTCACCGAAGCGAGCCATAAGCTCAAGGTTTTCCTCTCCGTCCTTGGCGAAAGCGAAGCCGGGGTCGAGCACGATCCGATCGTCCGGGATGCCGGCGCTGCGCGCGATCTCCAGCGATCTGTTCAGGAACAGGAACTGGTCGGCGATCACATCCGCCAGTTTTTCGCGGCCGCGCCCAGTGTGCATGATGACGAGGCCGGCGCCGGTTTCCGCCGCAACCTTCGCGATGTCGGGTTCGCGCTGCAGGCCATGCACGTCGTTGACGATATGCGCGCCCGCCGCGACCGCCAGCCGCGCCGTCTCGGCCCTGTAGGTGTCGACCGAAACCAGGCTGCCGCCTTCGGACGACAGCGCCTCGATGACCGGCAGGATGCGCGATTGTTCCTCGCGCGCCGAAACGGCGCCGGCGCCGGGCCGGGTGGATTCGCCGCCGACATCGATGATCGCCGCGCCCTCGCCGATCATTCTCCGCGCCTGCTGCAGCGCCCGCTCCGGCCGGTTGAATTCTCCGCCGTCGGAAAAACTGTCAGGCGTGACGTTCAAAATCCCCATCAGCAACGATTTCGCGCCAAGATCGAGATGCCGTCCATGAGCAAGCTGCCAGCGCCTCATGCGTCAACCTTTTTTCATATCAGATGCAATTCGCGACAAGATTGTCACTCACACGAACCCGGTTTCCCCATCTACCTATGCTCGCGAAACAAAAGGAGCGTAGCAATGACCAAGGAAAGCTTTATCTACACGACCTACATTGTCTCGACACCGGGAAAGGTGTTCGAGGCGATCACCAAACCGGACCTCGCGCGGCGCTACTGGGGCCACGAGAACGTCTCCGACTGGAAGCCCGGTTCGAGCTGGCAGCATATCCGCGCCAATGATGAACGGAGCGTCGAGCTCGTCGGCAAGGTCGTCGAGGTCTCCCTGCCGACCCGTCTTGTCATCACCTGGGCAAACGCTTCGCAGGCGTCCGATCCGGCGAGCTACAGCCGGGTGACCTTCGAGGTCGAGGAATACGAGGCCATGGTCCGGCTGACTGTCACTCATGACGAACTCGAAGCCGGCAGCGGCATGGCGAACGGCATCAAAAAGGGTTGGCCGATCGTCCTCTCCAGCCTGAAATCCTTCCTCGAAACCGGTCAGGCGATCGATGTCTTCGCCAAGCCGCGCGCGTCCGAACGGGCGGCCTGACCCAGGACAAAAGGACCGAGCAGATGACCACTCTCTACACCGGCGGATGCGCGTGCGGCGCGGTCCGCTACGAGGCAAAGGCAGCCCCGATCTTCGAAAACCACTGCCAATGCCGCGATTGCCAGAAAAGAAGCGGCACCGGTCATGGATCCTATCTGACGTTTCCGTCGCGAGCGGACGTGGCCATCACCGGCACGACGACGGACTGGCCTGTCACGGCGGACAACGGAAATGTCAAAATCCATTCCTTCTGCCCGGTCTGCGGAACGCCGGTCTACCTGACATACGCCGCCATGCCGGACGTGATCACGGTCCATGCCGCAAGCCTTGACGATCCAGGCCGGTTCAATCCGACCGTGGTGACCTACGGTACCCGAGCCCTCCCCTGGGACAAGATGGAAACCGGGCTGACCACGTTCGAGAAGATGCCATCAGGCTAACCGGCCCGGCGGCATAGCCGACGCGCTCCCTATCTTCAGGAAGCGGATCACCTGCGCCCACCGCGGGCGTGGGTCGGCTGACGTGGTTTCGCGTGCATTATGGTGACAGTGCACTTTTTGCCGTGCTTGGCTGTCGCTATGTGGGAAATCGGGAAGGCACGGCGCAGAAAGGAAAATAGTGCGCTGCCACCATAATTCGCGGTTGTGCCCAGGACACTCACCGTTCAGCGATTGGCGTACTCGTCATGGCGGCGCCACCACGCCTGGGGGAACTCGAGCCCGTTCTCGTTCCTTCCCCACGGAGCCAGGTCGAGGAAGCGGTAGACCCCCATAAACACCTCGGTGCCACGGGCGTAGGTCGAGTAGGTGTGGTAGACGGCACCGTCCTGGAGCGCGAACACGCTCATTCCCTCCTTCTGCGGCTCGGCCCTGTCGACATGCTGATAGTTGTAGTCGGCGCCGTCTCTCTGCTGATCTTCGGTGAAGGCGGCGCCGAAGTCGTATTTGAAATCGCTCCCGAGCGACGAAACCCACGGGAAGCGCCAGCCCATTTGCTGCTTGTAATACTGGATCTCCTGCAACGGGGCGATCGACTCGCAAACGAGGGTAATGTCGCGGCCGTTCAAGTGGGGGATGACGCAGTCGAAGTGATCGGCGATCAAGGAGCATCCGGTGCATCCTTGGCGCTCATCGGTGAGCCGGTATCCGTAGCCGAACATGAAATGATAGACGAAGAGTTGCGAGCGCCCTTGGAAAAGGTCGGCGAGCGAGGCGCTTCCCTCCTCGGTCTCCAATAGATACTCCTTATCGATCCGAACCCACGGCAGCTCCTGTCGCTGTCGCGCCAGCTCGTCGCTCTGCCGCATGAGCCGTTTCTCCGCCTCGAGCAGTGCGAGCCGCGCTCCGAGCCATTCCTCGCGTGTTCCGGTCTTGTGTTTCGTCATCGCTCCTGTCTCCTTCCTCCGGGTTTCCTTTCCGTTTCTTGAAACAACTTGTTGCGTCAGCAGATAAACTTAACGCCGGAGGCGAAACATGCTAGCCAGATGTGGGCCGGTTTCCGATGGACTGCCTGATCACGGACTGCCTGATCACGGACTCCAGCCCGCTTGTTGCGGCGCCCGTTGAGGGCGCGGGCGCCTCGTCGAACCACCTGCGTCGCTTGGAGGGCAGCATGAAATCGCCGACAGTGAGAGTAATGGCCGCGGCCGATGAAGATCCGGCGATCGGAACAATCGTTCTTGCGTTTGCAGCGGATCCCATGGCGCGATGGACCTGGCCGCATGCACACCAGTACCTTGCGGCCATGCCGCGACTGGTCCGCGCCTTCGGGGCCAAGGCATTCTCAAACGGAAGCGGCTTTTGCACCGATGGCTATGTCGGGACGGCGCTGTGGCTGTCGCCCGGTGTGCATCCCGACGAGGAAGCGCTTGGTGCGCTTGTAGAGAGCACGGTTGCGCCCTCTCTTGCCGCTGAAGTCGCCGCTATATTCGAGCAGATGGCGAAGTACCATCCGGCCGAACCGCATTGGTACTTGCCCGTGATCGGCGTCGACCCGGCGCATCAGGGCGAAGGTCTCGGCGACGCCTTGATGTCGTACGCGCTCGCGCAGTGCGATCGCGATCACGCGCCCGCCTATCTGGAATCCTCCAACCCGCGCAACATTCCGTTCTACCGGCGCCACGGCTTCGACCCGCTCGGCGCGATCCAGGTCGGTTCATCGCCGACGCTCGTCCCGATGCTGCGGCGACCGCGTTGAGCCTGTCATTACCGTGACAGGCACTTTTTGCAATGTTTGCTCGGCCGTCGCTGTGTGTACCGGTGAATCGGGAAAACGCGGCCAGGCGGGGAAAAAGAAATGGTGCACTGTCACCGTAATGCGGTGGAAGCGCGGATGGCGCTGATGATCCCTTACCAGAAAGACGAAAGATGAGTTTTGACGGCATCGTAAGATGAGGAAGCTCTTAGCGCTAGCTCTCCTGATCGTTTTGCCGCCGCTCGCTTTTTACGGCTGGTTCGAAGTGAGCGTCCGCCGGATCGTGACTGAGCAAGGCCTTGACGGGAGCTATCGCAACGCCCTCAAGCATGCTTCGGCGTCTTCCTATCTCTATTCCGGACTGAGGCTTCTCGGGCTTTCGGAGGCAATAGCCGAAGCGATGGTCGTCCGGTGTGGAATGGTCAATGAATTTGCTGAACTCTATGTGAAACGCGGAAAGCCTGACACGACTTTGGAAATCATGAAGGACCTACAGAACAATATGGTCGGTATCGGGGTCGCCAAATGGCTTGAGAACAATTCCGCCGAAACACGTGTCACTCTTTTCGTTGTATTGGGGCAGCAAGGTATCCTTGCCCTGTCCCAAAATACGCTAGGTTTTTCATACTCCAGGGAATCGGCGGCTGACTATCCAGGCGCTAAGAATTGGTTCATGGCGCGGCGGGAGCAGATCGACCGGGATGTGCAATCCGCATTGGACATACTCGCTCGGCGCAAAGCAAACATCATTCGTCGCTGAAACCCAGCAGTCGTCAGGCTGATACGGGTGAAAGTTGCAAGCCGTCGTTGTGTGTCCGAACCTAGCCAGCAGGCAACCGCTCATCTCCAGATCGAAGTGCGCCTCGCCGAATGCAGCGTCCAGGCGTGCCACCGTGGAGGCGATGGGCCCAATCTTCCATGACCGTGATGGACGCATGTGAGGGAGGAGGCGGCCCGGTCCTGTTCGCGCTATAGATGCAGCGGTTGCCGATTGAGCAGCATGGAATCGCCGAATTCATGCGTGCGGTATCGGTGCGCGGCGAAGGCTGCGGAGGCCTTGGCGAGCAGAGCATCGTCGGCAAAGGCACGCAGGAGCTCAAAATGGCTTTCGCCGGGCTGGTGGACGCCTGTGAGAATAGCATCGACCACGTGAAGCCGCGTGTCCCGCGCGATGCGCCCTGTCGCAATGGCATTTCCGGCACGCACATTCCCGGCGGGATTGGCGGCCGCCTCAAGCGCGCGCACTACACTCGTGCCGATCGCGATGATGCGGCCGCCGCGGAGCTTCGCCCGCGCAACCTGCGCCGCGGTGCGCTCAGGGATGCGGTACGGCTCGTCGAAAGGGAGGCGCAGGTCGAGCGCGGGATCGCCGGTGGAGGAAACGCCCGCGGCATGCGTGACTGTTGCGAAGCCGACGCCGCGCCGACGCCAGGCTTGGAGCGTGCGCCAGTCGAGTGCAAAGCCTGCCGATGGCGCCTCGAACGCGACCGGACCGGCGGCAATCTTCGTCCAAACATCCCAAAGGGGCAGCGGTTCGGGAACATGCGCGTATTGGATCGGCCGGCCGTGCCGCGCCAGGCCTGCAAGCACCGGTGTGCGGTTGCCTGGGAAGCGCAGCTCGAGAAGGCGAGGATGGTCGAGAAGGCGCTCTACGACGGCTTCCAGCGGTCCGAGCCGGAGGCGGTCACCTGGTGACAGCGGCGGCGGAGGCAGCCGGTCTTCCGTGCGCGTGCGGTGATCGCCCGCGCCGAAGGCAATAGCCACGAAGCGGGTTGGATCGGGAAGTGACAGCCAACCCGCCAGGCGAATCTCGATCGCCTCGTCGCTGGGGACATGCGTTCCGTGCAAGCTGGCAGGCAAGGTCGCGGCGTCATTGCCGACGACCAGATCGCCGGGATCGAATAGCGTCGCGAGTCCAGCGCGCGGCAGGTCGCGCATCGTGCCGTCTGCCTCGACGACGAACAGCCTGGCGGAGCGCCGATCGGGACGGTCGGCGGCAATCATCCGCGTGTCTCGGCGAGAGCAGTTGCGCGGCCCGGCAACGCGTCCAGCATCTTTTCGATGATCTCGGCGGCAGCCAGTTCGGGGCGCTTCAATGTCGACGGGTCGGCGTCAGGAAGTGCCAGCGCGTGCAGCGGGGTGTCCATATCGCCGGGATCGAGCGCGAGGAGCCGGATGCCGTCGGCTTTCGCCTCCTCGTCCCAGATCGCCGTGAGATGGGCAAGAGCGGCCTTGCTCGCGCCATACGCGCCCCAGCCGGGATAGGCGTTCACCGCCGCGTCGCTGGAGATGTTGATCACCAGCGCGCCACGGCCCTCGCCTGCGGACGCGGCAAGCGCACCGAACAGGGCTTTCGTTAGCCGGAACGCGCCGACGAGATTGACCGCGAGCGCTTTTTCCAGCTCCTCGCACTCGGTATCGGCAAGGAGCGCCAGTGGGACAGGGCCGAGGCTCGACGCATTGTTGATCAGGACGTCGAGCCCGCCGAGGCTGGCGGTGACTTGTAACGCGATCGGGTAGATGTCTTCCTTCTTGCCGACGTCGCCGACAATGCCGTGCGCGCCGGTCTCGTCGGCGATGCGTTCGACGTCCGCGGTGGTGCGGGCGACGAAGGCGACGGACGAACCCTGCTCGGCAAGCTGCCGCACAAGCGCCAGTCCGAGGCCCGACGTGCCGCCCGTGACCGCCACGCGAAGTCCCTGAAGATCGATATTCGTCTGCATTGCCGGTGCTCCTTCAATCTACACGCCTGTTGCTACAAGTTCAAGTTAACTTGAAGTCAAGCGGGAATTGTGCTTTCGTTCATGCATGGATTCCATGCTGACCATCACCGACGTGTCGCGGCGCAGCGGCGTCGCCTCATCGGCATTGCGTTTCTACGAGGAGCGTGGGCTGATCGCTTCCGAGCGGGCCGGCTCGGGGCATAGGCGCTATCCGCGCTCGGTGCTGCGCCGGATCGCCTTCATCGTCTTCGCGCAGCGAATTGGGCTGACGCTTGAGGAGATTGGCACCGAACTCGCCAAGTTGCCAGCCGATCGCGTGCCGTCACGTCGGGATTGGTCGCGTTTGTCGGGCCGGTGGACCAAGCGCATCGACCAGCGGATCGCCGAGTTGCAGCGTCTGAGGTCCGGGCTTACCGAGTGCATCGGTTGCGGCTGCCTGTCGATCGACCGCTGTAGCCTTGCGAACCCTGCCGATATGGCAGGTCGCAAGGGGCCGGGACCGAGGTATTGGCTGGGATAAGTTGGCGGCGTGCCTGTCACCATTGCCAGGCTCGGCACCGCAAGACTTCGCCGAGTGCGAGACGCTGTGGCCCGGTAACGGCTCCCGCGAGCGGCGAACGCACTCGTCGCGGCGAGCACATCTCGGCGCCTGATGATCACGCTCGGGCAGGTTTGTTACTGACGCGCGGGTTCAGAGCCGCTTGTCCGGTGTGATGGGCAGTTCGCGGATGCGTTTGACAGTGCACTTTGTCATGCTCGGTGGCAAAAGCCGACCTTATTGATGTCAGGGTGCGCCAGGATGTCGAGCTCCCTCCTTGTCGCGGATAGCGACGTCTGAAGGATCGACGAGGACGTTGCCAAGGCGCAACAGGTCCGACAGCGCGGCGCAGTTGCGGCCTTACGATCCTGACGCCAGACCAAGCATTTGGCGCGCCTCGTTGACGGTGGCCACACGCCGGCCAAGCCTCTCGACTGAGGCCGCCGCGATTTCGACGAGTTCCGCGTTGCTGCGCGCCAGGCGTTCCCTAGTGATCCTGATATTATCCTCAAGTCCGGTACGCACTGCGTCTGCTCCGCGCGCCAACGCCCATTGCATTACGATCGTCTGGTTGCGGCCTATTCCGGCCGCTGTCCAGGTGGATTGTGGAAACAGGAGTTTCGCTTCCCTGAGGAGCACGTCGAGCAATCTCTCCTCCGCAGGCAGTGCGTTTTGCACGCCCATGACAAACTGGATGTGCGGGCGCTCACCTATAAGTCCCCCGTCGGCCAGCCGCCTGGCAGTGTGAAGGTGCGACAGGTCGAAGATCTCGATCTCCGGCAGCACGCCATTTGCCTTCATCGCGGCTGCGAGATCACCGATCAGGGCGGGATGGTTCTCGTAGACTATGGATGGGAAGTTGACCGAACCGGTCGAGAGCGAGGCCATGTCCGGCTTCAGATAAAGCGCCGAGCCACGCGCGGCAGGATCACGACCGCGCCCGCCGGTCGAGAACTGGACGATCATCCCGGGGCAGTGCCTACGCACCCCCGCCTGAACGGAAGCGAAGCGCGTTGGTTCAGACGATGAACTCTGATCGTCATTGCGCACGTGGATGTGCACCAGCGACGCACCTGCTTCAAAGGCTTCCTGGGTCGACTCGATCTGTTCGGCCACGCTGATTGGCACCGCAGGATTGTCTTCCTTGCGCGGCAGCGAGCCGGTGATCGCAACGGCGATGATACAGGGTTCAGGCATGGCGATACACTATCGGTCGACCTGGTCCATGAGCCAGCGGATCGCGAGCGGATACCCCTCGGCGCCGAGCCCCGCGATCACGCCGGTGGCGACCTTCGATACCAGCGACCGATGATAGATCTCCTCGCGGCGATGGATGTTCGAGATATGCAGTTCGACGATCGGGCCTGGAAACATTTTGAGCGCATCGAGCACCGGGATCGAAATGAAGCTCAAACCCGCGGGATTGATCAGAATGCCCGCGCCGTCGTCGATCGCCTCATGCACCCAGTTGACGATTTCGCCCTCAATGTTCGACTGGTGAAAACGGATCGGATGGTCGCCGGCGGCGTCACGGCACATCCCCTCGATTTCTGCGAGTGTCGTCCTCCCATAGATCTCCGGCTCGCGCATGCCGAGCCGGTTGAGATTTGGGCCGTTGAGCACGAAGATTGGCTTGGTCATGGTCCTATTCCTTGATAGCCCAGCAGGCGCGGCAGCCACAGCACCAGCGATGGGAAGAAGGTGATCAGCATCAGGGCGGCAATCATGGCGTAGAGAAACGGCATTACGTCGTGCACCAGGTCGCGCAGCGATACCTCTGCGATACGAGTCATGATGAACAGCAGCAACCCGTAGGGCGGGGTGACGAGCCCGAGCATGATGTTGACGACGACCATTACGCCGAAATGCACCATGTCGACGCCGAGCGCCTTCGCCGTCGGAATCAACACCGGCACGATCACCAGCAGGATAGTCGTCCCCTCCAGCACGCAGCCCAGGATCAGCAGCAGGATGTTGACGAGGATCAGGAAACCCATCGGCGAAAGATCCCAGGACTGCAGGATCACCGACAGGGACTGCGGAATGTTCTCAACCGTGACGACGTAGTTGAACACCAGGGCGCCGGCGATGAGCATGCCGATCGAGGCGGTGGTGCGGGCGCTGTTGAGAAGCGCATGGTAGAGCTGACCCGGCGTCACGCTGCGATAGATCGCGACCGAGATGAGCAGCGCGTAGCCGGCGGCGACCGCCGCCGCCTCGGTCGGGGTCATCACGCCGCCCCTTATGCCGACCAGCAGAACGACCGGCAGCATCAGCGCCGGAAATGCGCGCAAGGTGATCCCCGGAAGTTCCCTGAGCGGCACCGGCTTCTCGACCGGAAAGTTTTTCCGGCGCGCGTCGATGGCGACGATGATCATCTGCGTCAGGGCGAGAAGAAGGCCCGGCACGATACCAGCAATGAACAGGTAGCCGATGGATGCATCCGAGATTAGCGCGTAGATGACCAGCGGAATTGACGGAGGAATGATCGGGCCGATGACGGAGGTGACGGCTGTCAGCGCAGCGGCATAGCTCGCCGGGTACTTGCCATCCTTAGTCATGAGTTGCTGCATCATCTTGCCGGTGCCCGCGGCGTCGGCGATGGCCGAGCCGGACATGCCGGCGAAGATGATCGACTGCAGCACGTTGACTTGCGCCAGGCCGCCGCGAAAACGGCCGACGACGGCGTTGCAGAATTGCAGCAGCCGGTCGGTCATTGTTCCGGCGTTCATCAACTCCGCGGCGAGAATGAACATCGGTACGGCAAGCAGAATGTAGCTTGTGTAGAGCCCGTTGAGGAGCTGCTCGGCGGAGGTGCCCATGTCGAGCCCTGCAAGCCAGAGATAGAGGATCGACCCGGCGATCATCGAGTGACCGATCGGCAGGCCAAGCAAGGCCAGCGCTGTGATCGCAACGACTGACAGCGAAAAGGGACTCGCGAGATTCATACGCCGGAGCTCGCTTTCGTGGGGTCAAATTCCGCCGGTGCTTCGCCGCGGAGAGCACGCCACGCCAGCCATAGGTAGCGGGCGATCACGGCGACCACGAAGACGAGATAGATCGAGAACAGCCAGTCGAAGCGTATCTTGAGGTAGGCGGTGCTCTCGACCTTCATGAAGGTCACGTAGTCGAAGACGGCCGGAAAGGACCAGCCATAGAGCGCGACGAGAGCGATTGCGAAGGCAAGCGTCATGACCCGCCTTATGTCCGGACCGACTGTGGCGTAGAGGAGATCAAAACGGATTTCCTCTTCTTCACGAACGACGAACGCTGCGCCGAACAGCACAACCCAGATCCAGAGCACGACGGTGAGCTCGTTGCTCCAGCCCGTCGGCCAGTTGAGAAGATAGCGAAAAACAACCTGCAGCAGAAACGCGGCGAACATGGCGCCGATTGCGATGGCGATGGCGTTCTCGGCGCGCCGGTAGAGCCAGCCGCCGACCTTTCTCAATCCCGGGTTCATGATGCCTCCCTGGCAGGCGTCTGGCTAAACGAGTTTGGGCCAGCCGGTCACAAGCGGACCGGCTGGCGAGTTTTGTCGCGTCAAAGCGCGTTGATCTTGTCGACCATCCCGGCCGGCCATTCCTTGGCCAGGTCGGAGGCAAGATATTGCTCCTGCACATGCTTGCGAAATGCTGCGACATCGGGCTCGTAAATCTTCAAACCCTTGCCCTTGAATGTTTCAACAAGTTCCTTCTCGCGCGTCAGGTGTTTCTCTGTCGAGAAGTCGATCGCCTTGTCCGCCGCGGCCTGGACTTTTGCCTGCTTCTCGGCCCCCATCTCATCCCACACCTTTTTCGAGATGCTGAGAAGGTCGAATCCGACAAGGTGCGAGGTAAGTACGATCTGCGACATGACCTCGTAGAATTTCATGTTCTCCACGTTGGGCAGAGGGTTGTCCTGCCCGTCGATCGCGCCTGTCTGCAGGCCGGTATAGACCTCGGCGTATGCCATTGGCGTAGGGTTCGCGCCGAGCGCCTGGCCGAGGAATTGCCAGGCGTCGCCACCCGGCATGCGCAGCTTGATGCCGGCCATGTCGGCGGGAGTCTTGATTTCCTTGTCTGGCTTCAGGCCGACCTGGCGCAGGCCGAAATAGGTGGGACCAAGCACCCTCACGCCGAGCTGGTCCTCGGTCATCTTCTTCAGCTCCGCACCGGCATCGCTGGCAAAGAAGGCCTTCACGTGCGCGGCGTCACGGAACAGGTAACCGGCGGTGACGATAGACCACTCCGGAATCTGCTTGGAGATGTCCTGCGGGGCAACGTTGCCCATCTCAAGATTGCCGCGCTGGATGGCGACAAGTTCGGTGCCCTGCTTGAACAGGTTGCCGCCGTAATAACCCTCGAAGGCAAAGTCGTCCTTGATGGCGTCGGCGAACATTTTCATCATCTCGGCCCGGATGTCCTGTTCCGAGAACACGGCCGAGAAACGCAGCTTCGGTTTGTCCTGCGCGAAGGCGGGAACGGCGGTCCCGGCGGCGAGTGCGCCGACGGCGACCATAAACAGGCGTCGGTTCATTTCAGCTTTCATGTCGATTTCCTCCCTATGGTCTTCATATGGTTATAGGCGTCATTGCCTTCATGCGGCGGCCTCGAAATGATCTGCCATGGCGCGGCGGTCGGCCTTGCGCCCGGTGAAGAGTTCGAACGCGCGGACGGCCTGATAGATCGCCATGCCGATGCCCGGCAGCGTTCTGCAGCCGATCGTACGGGCCGCGACCAACAACTCTGTTTCGGTCGGAAAGTAGATTATGTCGGCGACCCATTTTTCGGCTGTCAGAAGAGCCGTGTCGAACGGCGTTCCGGGGTATTTCGCCATGCCCACCGGGGTCGTGTTGACGATGCCGTTTGCCATGCACACGGCTGCGGCCGGGTCCGGCCACGTCTCGACGCGACCGCCGAACAAGGCGCCCATGCGCGACGCAAGATCCGAGGCGCGACTGGGTTGGCTGTCGAGGACGAACAGCCGGCCAACGCCCATTTCCATCAGCGCGTTTGCGACTGCGGCGCCCGCTCCGCCGGCGCCAAACATCGCGACACTGCCCATCGATGCGCCTGTCATCGCTTCGCGAAAACTCTCCGCGAAACCCCAGCTGTCGGTGTTGTGGCCTTCCTTGCGTCCGCCAGCGAAGACGACCGTATTCACCGCGCCTATTGCGCGCGCTGCGGGCGACAGCGCATCCAGGACGGGCATAACAGCCTGTTTAAACGGATGAGTGACATTGAGGCCGTGAAAGCCTGCAATTTCCGCCGCCGCGATCAAGTCGCCGATCGCCGCGTCGGGAAATCCGAGCCGGTCGAAATCGAGCAAAAGGTACGAATAGCCGATGCCGAGGCGCCGGGCTTCACGCTCGTGCATGCCGGGAGTGCGCGAGGACTGAATACCGCGTCCGACAAGGCCAATCACGACCTTTTCGCTGTCGCCGCTGGCGGCGCCCTTATGCTCGTCCGCAAGACGGCAAAGGAGATCGACAAGGCTGTCGTCCATCTCCGAAATTCCTCCCTGTGGCGGGCCGCCTCCCAGCCCAAATGCGGCAATTCCTGGATCGCCCTTGTGTTCACGCCAAACGCGCCGGTAAATGAGTCCGTCGCGATTTGCGAATGATGTACTAACTGGTTAGTTTAGTCAAATGCCGGCTGCGCCGGGGCGGGAACTCAAACTGCATGGCCGTTATCAAGAAAGAACGAAAGCCGAAGCCGGACGCGAGCACGACGCGTGTCCAGGACCCTGAGGGCACGCGCCGCAACATCCTGGAGATCGCCTCCAAGGAGTTTGCCCTGAACGGCTTGTCGGGCGCACGCATAGACGAGATTGCAGCGCGCACGCGCTTCAGCAAGCGCATGATCTACTACTACTTCGGCGACAAGGAAGGCCTCTACCTGCGCGCGCTCGAGAACGCCTATCGCCAGGTGCGCGAGGGCGAGGCTCAACTTGATACCGAAGGTCTGCCCCCCGTGGCGGCTCTGGCACGCCTAGTGGAGTTCACGTTCGACCACCATCACCGACACGAGGAATTCATCCGCATGGTGATGATCGAGAACATCCATCACGGCCAGTACCTCGAACAATCGGATGCGATCCGCGAACTGAACGTGACTGCGATCGACCATATCTCTCGCATCTATTCACGCGGTGTCGAAGAGGGGGTCTTCCGGCCGGGACTCGACGCGGTCGAACTCCATTGGCAGGTAAGCGCGCTGTGCTTCTTCAACGTTTCCAATCGCACCACCTTTTCGATGATCTTCGGACGCGACTTCGGCGCGCCGGCACAACTCGAGCGGCTCAAACGCAACAGCGTGGAGATGCTGTTGCGTTTTGTCGCGAAGGACGAAGCTCCCGCAGAACGCTGAGCGCGCCGAAACTTGCGGTGCTGCCAGCGTTGCCCTAATTATGTACGAACTGGTTCGTTCACAACAAACCAGGGAGGAGGCGCGTTTGAAGACTTCGATCGCGACGGTGTCGATCGCCGGTGATCTGGCGGAGAAATTCGCGGCAATTTCCGCCGCTGGCTTCGACGGTGTCGAAATCTTCGAGAACGATTTCCTCGCCTTTGACGGCTCACCGCGCGACGTCGGCCGAATGGCTGGTGACGCAGGTCTGACCATAACGCTCTTCCAGCCGTTCAGGGATTTTGAGGGTTTGCCGGAGCCCCAGCGCAACCGCGCCTTTGATCGTGCCGAGCGCAAGTTCGACGTCATGCAGGAACTCGGCACCGACCTGATGCTGGTATGCTCGTCGGTGTCGCCGGTCTCGCTTGGCGGGATCGACCGGGCGGCCATGGATTTTCACGAGCTTGGCGAGCGCGCCGCCAAGCGCGGTCTGCGCGTCGGCTACGAGGCATTGGCCTGGGGGCGTCACGTCAACGATCATCGCGATGCGTGGGAAATCGTGCGCAGGACTGACCATCCGAACGTCGGGCTGGTTCTCGATTCCTTCCACACGCTGGCCCGCAGGATTGAACTCGGCTCCATCCGTTCGATACCCGCTGACAAGATCTTCATCGTCCAACTCGCCGACGCGCCGCTAATCGAAATGGACTTGCTCTATTGGAGCCGGCACTTCCGCAACATGCCAGGCGAAGGCGATCTGCCGGTGCGACAGTTCATGCAGGCGGTCGCGGCAACCGGCTATGACGGCTATCTGTCGCTCGAGATTTTCAACGACCAGTTCCGTGGCGGGTCGGCAAAGGCGATCTCCGTCGACGGGCGGCGTTCGCTCGTATGGTTGATGGATCAGGTGCGGCGTGAAGAACCGGCACTTGACATGGCTATCCCGCCCATGCCCGACCGCATCGGCGTTGGAGGGGTCGAGTTCATCGAGTTCGCGGCCGATCGCCAGGACGCTGGACAGCTTGGATCGCTGTTGCGCATGCTCGGCTTTGTCGAGGCCGGTCGGCACGTCTCGAAGGACGTCACGCTCTACCGCCAGGGTGAGATCAATATTGTCATCAACACCGAGCGGCAGGGCTTTGCCCATTCTTCCTTTGTTGTCCATGGCACGTCGGCATACGCGATGGGCCTGAAGGTCGAGGACGCCGCCGCCACGGTCGCGCGCGCCGAGGCGCTGGGCGCGGAGATCTTTCACCAGCGGGTCGGGCCTGGCGAGTTGTCGATCCCGGCGATCCGCGGCGTCGGCGGCGGACTGATCTACTTCCTCGATGCCAAGACCGACCTGGCAAAGGTCTGGGATATAGAGTTCACGCCGGTCATGCCGGCAAGTTCCGGCAATGGCGTCGGCCTCACCCGCATCGATCATATCGGGCAGACCATGGCACAGGAGGAGATGCCGAGCTGGCTGCTGTTCTATGTCTCGATCTTCAGGACGACCAAGACCCCCATGGTCGACATCGTCGATCCGGCCGGCCTCGTGCGTAGCCAGGTGATCGAAGGTCTGGACAAGCGCTTCCGCCTCACGCTGAACGGCGCCGAGAGTCACCGCACCCTGGCGGGCCATTTCATCGCAGAAACCTTTGGTTCCGGCGTCCAGCATCTGGCACTCGCAACGGATGACATCTTTGCGACGGCGGCGAAGCTGCAGGCCAACGGCTTCGAACCACTTCAGATATCGATGAACTACTACGACGACGTAGAAGCGCGCTTCGGTTTGGATCCGGAGGTCGCCGATCGGTTACGCTCAGCCAACATCCTTTATGACCGCGACGACAACGGCGAATTTTTCCAGCTCTATGCGCCGACATTCGGAGAGGGGTTCATTATCGAGTTCGTTGAACGGCGCGGCGCTTATGCAGGATATGGTGCGCCGAACGCACCATTCCGCATTGCCGCGCAAAAACGGCTGATGCGGCCCAAAGGAATGCCAAAGGTATGACGGGTATGAACTTTGCTCGCATTAATGGCGCGACGATCCACTACCGGCATCGTCCCACAGCGGGCAGGCCGACGGTCGTCTTCGCGAACTCGCTCGGCACGGATATGCGCATCTGGAACGAGGTCGAGCGAAGGCTCGCCGACGACTGTACGTTCGTTGCGTTTGACAAGCGCGGACACGGCCTGAGCGAACTGGGTGGCGCGCCGCAAACAATCGAGACCCATGCGACGGACCTTGCAGGGCTGCTCGACCATCTTGGCGTAAAGCGCGCGGTGATCTGCGGGCTTTCGATCGGCGGCGTCATTGCGCAATGCCTTTACAAGACGCGGTCGGATTTGATCGAGGGATTGATCCTTTGCGATACGGCAGCGAAAATCGGTACGGCCGAGATGTGGAACGGGCGCATCAACGCGGCCCTGTCGGAGGGCATCGCGAGCTTTGCCGACGACGTGATGCGAAAATGGTTCACACCGGATTTCCATAAGAATCGCGGCGAGGAACTGGCAGGATATAAAACGATGCTGACGCGCCAGGATCCGGCCGGCTACGCTGCTGCCTGCGCGGCTATCCGCGACGCCGATTTCACCGCGACGACCGCCGCGATTAACGTGCCGACACTCTGCATTGTCGGTGATCAAGACGGATCGACGCCGCCTGAACTGGTGGAATCGCTGGCCCGCTCAATCCCCGCCGCACGGTTCGAGGTCATCGCCGGTGCGGGCCACATCCCATGCGTCGAGCAGCCGGAAAGGCTCGCCGGGCTGATCCGTGGCTTCCTGAACGACATGCGAAGAGAGCGCAAATGAACAAGCCACAAGACGGCGACCGATACGTCGAAGGCATGGCGACGCGCCGTTCGGTGCTGGGTGACGCCCATGTCGACCGCGCAGAGGCGGCCAAGACCGAATTCGACATTCCTTTCCAGGAACTGATGACGGAGGCGGCATGGAGTCACGTCTGGTCGCGGCCTAACATCACCAAGCGCGAGCGCTCTATGATCACCATCGCGCTGCTCGCCGCGCTGAAGCAGGACGAAGAGGTTGCGATGCATATCCGCGCCAGCGTCAATACCGGGGCGACGCGCGACGACATACGCGAGGCGCTGCTGCATGTGGCAATCTATGCCGGGGTACCGGCGGCAAATCATGCGATGAAGATCGCCAGGAAGACGTTCGACGAAATGGACGCTCAAGCCGGCAAATCATGACCAACTCGCGCTTTCCCGCCAATCGCACGCCGGAAATCGGCGCCTTCTTTCAGCGCGACCGCAACTGGCATCCGCCGGCTTTCACGCCGGCCTACAAGACTTCCGTGCTGCGCTCGCCGCAACGGCCGCTTCTTTCCCTCGACAACACCCTGTCGGAGCTTACGGGGCCGGTCTTCGGCCACAATATTCTCGGTGAACTGGACAATGACCTCATACACAATTTTGCCGGGCCGGGCGAAAGCGCGATCGGGCCGCGCATCCTCGTCTATGGCCACCTGCTCGACGAGCGCGGCATCGGCGTCGCCGGTGCATTGCTGGAGGTATGGCAGGCCAACGCCGGCGGACGCTATCGACACAAGAAGGAGACTTATCTCGCGCCACTCGATCCGAACTTCGGCGGCTGCGGCCGCACCATCACCGGCGAGGATGGCTCCTATTGTTTCCGCACGATCCAGCCGGGGCCATATCCCTGGCCCAACGGACCCAACGACTGGCGTCCAGCTCACATCCATTTCTCGATCTTCGGGCACGGCTTCGCGCAGCGCTTGATCACCCAGATGTATTTCGAGGGCGACCCGATGATCTGGAGGTGCCCGATCGTGCGGACCATCAACGACCGCCGCGCCATTGAAGGCCTCACCGCCGCGCTCGACATGGAGGCAACGATACCGATGGATGCGCGGGCATACAAATTCGACATTGTACTGCGCGGCCGCCGCTCGACGCTGTTCGAAAACCGCATCGAGGGCAACTGATGGTCCAGGCTCTCGGCCGGCTGAAGGAAAGCGCCTCGCAGACCGCGGGACCCTACGTCCATATAGGGCTGACGCCCAACTTTGCCGGTATCTTGGGCGTCTATGAACGCGACCTTGGCACCGCGATGGTCAACGACAAGACCAGGGGCGAACGCATCAGGGTCAACATCCGGGTGATCGACGGCGCGGGCTCGCCGCTGAAGGACGCGCTTGTGGAGATCTGGCAGGCGGACGCCGCCGGCATCTACAATTCGCCCTCGGATCTGCGCGGCTCCGCCGACCCGAATTTTACCGGCTGGGGCCGGCTGCCCACCGACATGACGACGGGCGAATGCATGTTCGAAACCATCAAACCCGGTCGCGTGCCCTTTTCTGACGGCCGCAAGATGGCGCCGCATTTGACGGTCTGGATCGTCGCGCGTGGGATCAACATTGGCCTTCACACCCGCATGTATTTCAGCGACGAGGAAACCGCCAACGCCGAGGATCCCGTCCTGATGCGCATTGAGCAAAGAGAGCGCGTGTCAACGCTGGTCGCGCCGCGCGATGGCGACATCTATAAGTTCGACATTCATCTCCAGGGCATCAACGAGACGGTCTTCTTCGACATATGATCGCAGCATTCGACAATCCCCTCCTGTCCGGGCTTCTCGGCGATGAGAAGATGGCGACGCTGCTCGGCGTCGAGGCCGAACTTGCGACGATGCTGCAATTCGAGAAAGCGCTCGCCGACGCAGAAGGTGCACTCGGCATCGTCCCGGCGGCTGCAGCAAGCGCAATCGGCCGCGTCCTCGACAATTTCCGGCCGGAAATCCAGGCCCTGAGGGACGGAACGGCGCGCGACGGCGTCATGGTGCCGGAGCTCGTGCGGCAGATCAGGCATGCTGTGGGAGAGCCGCATTCGGAGCATGTGCATTTCGGTGCGACTAGCCAGGACGTGATCGACACGGCCATGATCCTGAGAATTCGCGCCTGTATCGACTTGTTGGAAGCACGGCTTTCGGCTCTGGTGGTCGCCTTCGCCGATCTCGGCCATCGGTTTGGCGATCGCCCGCTGATGGCCCGAACCCGAATGCAGGCAGCGATTCCGATTTCCGTAGCCGACCGCGTCACAAGCTGGCGCGAACCGCTGGTGCGCCACCACGAGCGGCTTCAATCGGTGCGAGGATCGGTTCTCGTCATCCAGTTCGGCGGCGCCGTCGGGACACTCGAGAAGTTCGCAGCCAAGGGCGCCGCCATCCGTGCCGCGCTGGCCCGGCGGCTAAGCCTTGGCGACGCGCCGCAATGGCACAGCCAGCGCGACCGCATCGCTGAGCTGGCCAACTGGCTGTCGCTTGTGACGGGCGGCCTCGGCAAGTTCGGGCAGGACATTGCGCTGATGGCGCAGGCAGGCGGCGAGCTGCAACGGGCGGGCGGCGGTTCATCGTCCGCCATGGCGCACAAGCGCAATCCCATCGACGCCGAGATGCTGGTGACGCTTGCCCGCTACAACGCAGTCCAATTGTCGGGAATGCATCATGCGCTGATCCATGAGCAAGAGCGCTCTGGTGCAGCCTGGACGCTGGAATGGTTGATCTTGCCGCAGATGCTCATGGCGGCTGGAGCATCGACCTGTGTCGCGGACAGGCTGGTCCGAACCATAGCGGCAATCGGAGGCAAGGTTGACTGATCCCACTAATGCATGTCGCGCAAAAGTGTGCAGCGGTTTTGCGACAACGACATGCATAAAAACAACAACCTAAAGCAAAGCGCGTCGCATGAGGCCGGTCAAACGCGACGCGCTTTAGGCGGCTCACGCCGTGGATCTTGCGATTTAGCCGTCTCCGCTACCACTTAGTCAGTAAGATCAAGCGGTCACGTGAGCTACCATCAGCCACACTGAGCGCTCTCGCAGGCATCGAGTGGGTTGGAAATGGCCGTGCCCTGGTTTGCCGACAATTGTGCGGCCATACCCATGGCGACAGCTTTCCAGCCGTCATCCAACGTCACCTCAACCCGCCCTTCGCCTCGTAGGGCGGCGCAGAACCGCTGATGCTGATAGAAAGTCGAGCCGTTGTGATCGCCGGCCGTCAACAATTGTGGGTCGACCGAGATCTCGACGGTGTACGGTCCCTGCGGAAAGCGCGGGCTGACGATCAACTGCGGCGTCGGCGCCGCGCCGAGATGAGCTGGCCAGAAGCGGCCGGGACCCGGCACCAGGCATTCGACTTTACCGCGCGCACCGACGGCGCTGATCTCCTCCTGATAGCGGCTGCCCTCTGCATACATGCATAGTTCCAGCATGGCGCGCGCGCCGTTGGCGAAATCGACCAGGACGTAGCCGCAATCCCAGATATCGGGTGTCTCGCCATCATAACGTTCGTTGAGATGGTTCACTTCCTGTCCGGCCGACGCCATGATTCTTACCGGTTCCGATTTCAGAATCAGCCGCATGAGATCGAAGAAATGGCAGCATTTTTCGACGAAAGTGCCTCCCGATCGACGGTTGAAGCGGTTCCAGTGGGCCACCTTGTCCAGGAACGGGTAGCGATGTTCGCGGATTGTCAGCATCCGGATGCCGCCGGTGGCGTTCCGCGCCTGCTCGATGAATCGAGCGACCGGCGGCATATAGCGGTATTCCATCGCGACCCAGACTGGTGCGGTATAGGTCGCGGCGAACGCCTTCACCGCGGCTGCGTCGACCGGATCGGTGAAAAGCGGCTTCTCGACCAAGATGGGCAGCGCACGGATAGCAGCGATTTCCTTGAGCTGCGCGAAATGGACATAGTTCGGACTGGCGATGAGCAAGCAGTCGACGCGCGGATCGGCCGCCACCTCCGCGACCGAGCCGGCGATCGACGCTTGCGGGGCAAGGTCTGCCGCGCGTGCGCGCATTGTCGCGTCGGGCTCGTAGATCGCTGCGACGCCGACATCGGGCAGCAGCGCGATATTGCGAAGATGCTCCTGCCCCATCATGCCGCAGCCGATGATGCCGTAGGAAATGTGCTTCGCCATATCCGTTCCCTATCGCAGCCGCGCGACATAGCGCGCGACGCCATGATCAAACCAGGTCCTGGAAAACTCCGCGCTGGCGCCGTCCTGCATCCAGCCGGTGCGCTCGATGAAGCCGGCGGCGGCGCCCGGCGCGAGGCCGAATTCAGGCAGCGCCCATCCCGGCACCTGGCCGACCCCGACGCGGTCCTCTGCACGCAAGATCCAGATGCCGAGCGCCTTGCGGTAGTAGAGATAGAGCGAATCCGACAGTTCTTCGATAGCAACCGTCTCCGCACGGGAACCGTCGAGCCAGATCTCCTCCAGCGCCGCCGGCTTGCCGCCGAGGCTCCGCAGCCGCCTTATTCTATGGGCCTCGCCGCTCGACCCGAACACCGGCAGGTTCTTCGGTTTCGCCAGCCGATCGACTGACAGAACGCGCGCCGTCGGCAGCCCGCCTCCCTCCAGGAGTTCCAGCCGGAACATGGAATAGACGCTGGCCACGTCGGGTTGCGAACGTACGTAGTTGCCGGAGCCCTGGATGCGACTGAGCAAGCCCTTGCGCTCGAGATCGCCGAGCGCCTTGCGCAATGTACCGACCGCTATTCCGAGGTCCGCAGCCATGTCGCGCTCCGGCGGAAGCTTCTCGCCCTCGATCATCCGGCCAGCCGCGATCTCGCGGATGAGCATTTCACTGACCTGCTGATGCATCGGAAGCGCGTAGGCGTTTCTGGACGTGCTCAAATTATCTCCAAACGCCAAATTGATACACTATTGATCTACACAAAAACGAATGATATTCAACAGGCAAAAGACAGTCGCGGCAGCAATTGACGAAAGGAGTGCGGACATTGACGGTCGTTCCGGTGACGTCCGCTGATCTCGACGCTGCTGAAGTGTCGTGGTTTTCCGCTTTGTGCTCCGATGATTTCCGCTATCTCGGCGTACCGGATGGCGCGCTGCGGTCGAGTTGGGAGCACTGCTCCGATGTCGTCAAGACAGCCGAGGGACTGGGCTTTCGCAATATCCTTTGTCCCTCGTCCTATCAGGTTGGCCAGGATACCCTGTCCTTCGTGGCGGGCTGCGCTCCGATAACCCATTCGATCAACCTTCTCGCGGCGGTGCGTTGCGGCGAAATGCAACCGATCATGCTGGCGCGCACGCTTGCAACGCTCGACCACATGCTAAAGGGTAGATTGACGGTCAACGTAATCTCTTCCGACTTTCCCGGCGAACTCGCCGACAGCCGCTTCCGCTATCAGCGTTCGCGCGAGGTCATCGAGATCCTGCGTCAGGCCTGGACGCGCGACGAAATCAACCATCAGGGCGAAGTCTACCAGTTCGGGAAAGTACCCGCCGACCCGGCAAAGCCCTACCAACAGAATGGCGGGCCGCTGCTCTATTTCGGCGGCTATTCGCCCGACGCGCTCGAACTCTGCGGCGCACAGTGTGACGTGTATCTGATGTGGCCGGAGGCGAAGGACGTGTTGGCGCACCGCATGCGTGAAGTTCACGAGCGTGCAGCCGCCCATGGCCGCACATTGGATTATGGCCTGCGCGTCCACGTGATTGTGCGCGACACCGAAGCCGAAGCCCGCGAATATGCCGAGGAGCTGGTTTCGAAACTCGACGACGAGCAGGGCAGACTTATCCGCGCCCGCGCACTGGACGCGACATCCCTGGGCGTCGCGCACCAGGCAAAGAACCGCGCCGGCGCCGACGCACACGGCTATGTCGAGCGGCATCTGTGGACCGGCGTTGGCCGCGCACGCTCCGGTTGCGGCGCCGCGATCGTCGGCTCGACCGATCAAGTCATGTGCGAGATCGAGGAATACCGGAAAATGGGCATCCGCGCCTTCATCTTCTCCGGCTATCCGCATCTCGACGAGGCCTTGTCCTTCGGCAAGCGCGTGCTGCCGAACATCAACACCTGCTCGCTGCCGCATGCCTATGGCCGGGTGCCGGAAATCACCCCGCCGACTCCGCTCGGAACCGGGGAGCGGCGATGATGATGCTGCGAATGCGGCTCAACGAGATTGAAGCTTCCACCGCAGCCCTTGGCCAGGAGGGCGCCTGATGTACCACTTCCTCAACCCCGAGCAGCAACCGATGAAAAGCTTCGTGCCCGGCCCCTACCGCAAGCGCGAGTTCCGCGACGCGCTCGGCCGGTTTGCGACCGGTATCACCGTCGTCACCACGATGACGCCTGATGGTCCCGTCGGCATCACCGCGAACAGCTTTGCATCGGTGTCCCTCGACCCGCCGATCGTGCTCTGGTCGATCGGCAGGCATTCGAGGCGCTTTGCCGCCTTCGCAGGTTGCGAGCATTTCGCGGTTCATGTTTTGGGCGCAGAGCAGATCGAGCTGAGCCAGCGCTTCGCTCGCGTCGGTCAAGCCTTCGACGGCCTCCCGCACGACCTGAACGACGCCGGCGTGCCGCTGCTGGGTGGCTGCCTGTCGCGGTTCGAATGCGTGCGGATCTCCGGGCATGAGGGCGGCGACCATTTGATCGTCGTTGCCCGCGTAACCGCCGCGACCTTGCGAGACGGCGAGCCTCTGCTTTTCTTCGGCGGAGGTTATGGACGCTTCGAAGATGGTTCGAACGTGACCCCATCGATGTAGTGATGGCCTGGCCCGGGCAGCCGCGTGAACCATACGTCTCAGGCGCGAACCGGGCCGGTCGACTGGCGTTGCACGATATGGCAGGCGAATTCGATACGGCGCGGCGGCAGGTCCCCGCCGAGATCGGCGAGCAGGAGGTCGAGCGACGCCGCGCCGATCTCGCGCATCGGAATATGCATCGTCGTGAGGGGCGGGTTTTGGAAAGCCGCCTGCGGAAGGTCATCCATGCCCATGACCGACACATCGGCAGGCACCTCGTAACCCGACTCCCGGATCGCCATCATCGCGCCGATAGCGAGGCTGTCGCCCGCGGCGAGCACGGCTGTGAAGTCAAGGCCACGCGCCTCGATGCGCCGCGCAATCGCTTCGGCTGCAAGCTCCGGCAGCCAATCGGCCACCTCCACAGCCAGGTCGCCGGCCGCCAGGCCGCGCTCTCGCAGTGCATCCTGCCAGCCCTCGAAGCGGCGCTCGATCGTGCGCCGCCCGCGCCGCATCAGGAACAGGATGCGCCGGTGGCCGAGGTCGAGCAGGTGCTGCGTCGCGAGATGCGCCGCCGAGCGGTTGCATGGCGTCAGGCTCGAATGGTGCATCGCCGGGTCGTCGCCGTTTATGAGCACGATCGGCTTGCCGAAACCGCCGGTCAGCGTCAGCACCGCCTCGTCGTCAAGCGTCAGAAACAGGCAGCCGACGACGCTCTTGTCCTGCCTGGCCTCATTGAGCAGCGCGATCTGCTCACCGGCGTCGGCGATCGAGCGCGACACCAGCTCGACGCCGAGAGTTTTTGCGCGCTCGTTCAGTCCGTCGAGCACATAGAAGGTGAACTGGTTGCGGCCATAGTCGATCCTCGCAGCGTTGCTTGCGGCCAGGATCACCTTGCGGCCGGCGATCGAAGTGGGGATCGTATAATTCAGCTTCCTGGCGGTTTCGATGATCGTCGACCGAAGATCGCCGCGCACGCCCTTGCCGCCGGCAAGCGCCCGCGACGCCGTGCTGACGGAAACGCCACAGCGCGCAGCGACGTCTTCAAGCCGCACGCGCCGGCTGGGCGTGCCGCGCTTCCCGCTTTCGACCTTCATGACCATCGGCTGTTTCCTCACCAGACCTTCATGCTGCAAAAAAATTTCAGATTGCGCAATAAAAAAACCTGTGGCACCCATTTGCTCGACATCGCGCAAACTTGGGAGGAGTGGCGTCGTCCATGAGAGATATGCGCTCAAAGCTCGACCTGCTCGTGCGCGGCATGACTGGCCTGCGCCATGACGGCCGTTTCGACGAGCCCAACCTCGACGGCACGGCCGGCGACTACATCAGCTTCGATTCCTGGGAATGGCCGCAGGGCGTGGGCCTCTACGGCCTCGTTTGCCTCTGGCGGCACAATCGCGACCCGAAACTCCTAAAGACAATCGAAGACTGGTACGAGCGCCATTTGAGGGCGGGCCTGCCGCCGATGAACATCAACACCACCGCTCCGATGATGGCGCTGGCATTGCTCTGGGGCGAGACACGCGATCCGCGCTGGGAAACGCCTCTCGGCCAATGGGCCGAAAGGCTGCTGCGCGATATGCCTCGCACGCCCGAGGGCGGGTTCCAGCACAATGTCTCAGACAAGATCAACGACGACGAATTGTGGGACGACACGTTGTTCATGGCTGGCCTGTTCCTCGCTTTCCACGGACGCGCGGCCGGCCGGCAATCTTGCATCGACGAGGCTGTTCGCCAGTTCCTCGTCCATGCTCGCTATCTCGCCGACCCGAAAACAGGCTTGTGGTTCCATGGCTGGACATTTGCCGGCCGACATAATTTTGCCCGCGCTCTCTGGGCCCGCGGCAACGCCTGGATCACAGTCGGCATCCTTGACCTGATCGAAAATGGCGGTGTCGGCAAGCCAGTCGAAGCCTATCTGCTCGGCGTGCTGGAAGCGCAGATCGAAGCGCTGCTGCGCCTGCAGGCGCCATCGGGAGCATGGCACACTTTGCTCGATGACACGACCTCCTATGAGGAGATGTCGGCCACCGCCGGCATCGGCTATGGTCTCATGAAAGCTGCGCGCCTAGGCTTCGGGCCCAAGGCGTGCGGTCCAGCGGGCCGGCGCGCACTCGACGCGGTGCTGGCCAGCATCGACGAGAACGGCGTGCTCGGAAACGTTTCCTATGGCACCCGCATGGGCCATGATCTCCAGTTCTACCGCGACATCCCGATCCAGCCAACCGGCTACGGCCAGGCCCTGGCGATCCTCTGCCTCACAGAGGGGATGATCCATGCCGAAGCTGCCGAGGCGGCGGCATGACGATGCGCGTTCTCTTCGGCGCCGGTCCGGGCGATATCGATGGCTACGGGACGGAGCGGCTACGCGCCGAGTTTCTGGTGGAGCGGCTGTTCGAGCCCGGCCGCATCGCCTTCGCTTACACCCATGTCGACCGCATGATCGTCGGCGGCGCGTGCCCAACCGGAGAGCCGCTGAGTTTCGGCGATGGCGCGGACGTCGGCACGCCTCATCTGTTCACCGCGCGCGAGATGGGCATCGCCAATCTCGGCGGCGCAGGAACGGTGAGCATCGACCAGCAGCGCTTCGCACTCGCCAACCGCGATGTGCTCTATGTCGGGCGCGGCGCTAAACAAGTGACGCTCGAAAGCGACAGCGCCGCGCACCCCGCCTGTTTCTATATGAACTCGGTTCCGGCCGGCGTAGACATCAAGCATCGGCTGATCACGAAATCCGAGGCGAAGCCGCTTGAACTCGGCGAGGAGCGACGCGCCAACAAGCGCACACTGCGCATGTACATTCATCCGGAAGTCGCGCCTTCCTGTCTGCTGCTGATGGGCATCACGGATCTCGCTCCGGGCAGCGTCTGGAACACCATGCCCCCTCACCTGCATGAGCGGCGCATGGAAGCCTATCTCTATTTCGATCTCGCGGCGGAAGATCGGGTGGTCCATCTGATGGGACGGCCGGACAATACCCGCCATCTGATCGTGGCCAATGGCGACTGTGTCATCTCGCCGGCCTGGTCGATCCATATGGGCAGCGGAACCGGCCCCTACGCCTTCGTCTGGGGCATGACGGGCGAGAACCAGGCCTATAACGACGTGTCGCCCGTGCCTGTTGAGACGCTGCGATGAACACCGTGGAACCGATCACGCACGATCTTACGCTGCGCCGGCCGCTCGCATTCGGCGGCCCGGTCGTTTACTGGCTCGTCGGCACGACGTCTGAGCAGCGCTACGATGTTGCAGATCAGCCGATGCAAGGGGAGATGGATCCCTTCTTCTTCCTGACCAAGCACAAGAATTTCATCCCGCACGAATATCCCTGCCGAACCGAGTTTGCCGCCGAACGCCGCGGGAAACGGCCTAAGCCGCAGGGAGTGTTCGAGCCGGACCGCGTTTGGCTTCCGTTCGGCTCGCCGCGCGTCGACCTGTCGGGCTTCTGGTTCCGCCCGACCGTGATCGCCACCTGGGCAAATACCGTGCTCGACGCAGGCTCGGACGGCCGGGCGCGGCTGCGGCTGCGCACCTGCGGCGGCGCCGTTTTGTTCGTCAACGGGATAGAAGCCGGCTGGATGGCGCCCTACGGGCGCAATCTCGAGGCTTCTCAGGATTTCGAGGTCGATCTCGTCGCCGGCGCCAACGAGATCAGCATCTGGTTCGATGATCTCGCCGAGCGTGACGCACGCTACTTCTTCCAACTCGACTATCTGTCGGGCCCAACTGCCGAACAGGTCTTGCCCATGGCCGTCAAAGGCGACGTCGCAGCGGCCATGGAAGCCGCTCTCGACGCGATGCATTTCGAGCGTCCATTTTATTCCGGCGGCGAAGTGGCGCTGGTGACGGATGTCGCGCTGCCGGTTGCGGTGGATGTAGCGATCGTGATCGAGGGCGACTTCATGTCGATCGAGGCGCCCGTGATCTACCGCCGCCGCATCGAAGCAGGGGCAAGACGCATCGCTATTGCCGCCACGGAAGACCTTCCCGCCGACTTCCGGCATTTTGCCGTATCGCTCTCATCTTCAGGCTTTGTTGCCCAGCGGGTCTTCGGCGTGGAGATCTGTCATGCGGCGCGTCAGGGCCGCGCCCCTGCGATCCTTGCCGACAGGATCGGCGAAGCCCTGGAACAGGTCTCCAATTTCGCAGAGGCCGATACCGTGCGGGCGCTGGCGCGACTGGCGACCGGCCGCGGCGGCGCCGAAACCGACGCCATCATTGCTGCTGCACTGCCGGCGATCGAAGATTGCCACGACTGCGCCGATTTCATCCTGGTTCCACTGCTCTGGTGCCGTCGTGCCTATGGCGACTCGATCGCGGTCGATCTCCGTCACCGCATTGACCAGGCGATCCTCAATTACCGCTATTGGATGGATGAGCCGGGTAACGACGTGCAGTGGTACTTCTCCGAAAACCATGCGCTTCTGTTTCACACCGCGGCTTATCTCGGCGGCCATCTCTTGCCCGATGCCCGCTTTGTCCGCCCGGGGCGCACCGGCGCGGAGCAGTCGACCGTGGGCCTTGCGCGCGTGCGCGCTTGGCTCGATCATTTCGAGGAATGGGAAATGGCGGAATTCAACTCCGCCCCTTATTTCCCGATCGATCTCAAGGGGTTGACGATCCTATACGCGCTTGGGCCAGATGCCGACGTCCGCCGGCGCGCTGGGGCTGCGATCAACCGCCTGCTCGAGATCGTCGCCCGCTCGGCTCAGCAGGGCATGCTTACCGGCGCGCAGGGACGCTCCTACGAACACACGCTGCGCGCCGCCCGTTCGCTGGAACTTTCCGGCATTGCACGCATGCTGTGGGGCAAAGGTTTCTACGGCATGCGCTTCCATGCCCTGCCGCAGCTTGCGCTCTGCCTGCGCGACCATGGGCTCGACGTCCCGCAAGAACTGACCGGAATCGCTTGCATGGCGGGCGACGACGCGCAGGAATGGTGCTTCGCGCAGGGCCAGAACCGGATCGCCAAGCTCTACCACTACAAGACCCGCGATTTCGCCATGGGAAGCGCGGCAGCCTATCGCTGGAACGAATGGGGTTATCAGGAAACGGTGCTGCACCTGCGCCTCGGCGGCAATCCCGACGCGCAGATATGGATCAACCATCCGGGCGAGACGATTCATTCGGGCTATGGCCGGCCATCCTACTGGGGCGGCTCCGGATCTCTGCCGCGCGTGCATCAATACCGCGACTTGGCGGTTGTGCTGTTCAGCTGCGCTGCCGAGCAACCCGACTTTACCCATGCCTGGTTCCCACAGAGCGCGTTCGACGAAGCGTGGGTCAAGAAAAATATCGCTTCGGCGCGCGGCGGCGATGGGTTCGCGATGCTGAAGGCCGACAGCGCCTTCGAGCTCGTCGGCCGCGGGCCGACCGCTGGAAACGAGCTGCGCGTGCCGGGCCATCAAGCCGCATGGATCATCCGCTTGGGCCGGCGCCGGCAATATGGGTCGCTGGAGGAATTCGAGGCGCAGTTTTGTCAGCTCGCGCTCGGCCATGGAAAAAACGACCTTCTGCATGTCAATGACCCGGAATACGGCGACGTGCTGTTCCATCCGGATGGCCGCATGGAGGCTGAGGATCGTGTCATCGATCCGGCCGACTGGCAGGTCACGGGCGAAGCCACGTTCTTCACAGCCGGCGCCATCGCAACCAGGTGAGGATCGGATCAAAGGAGCCCGACAAGCAGTTCGGACAGCGACAATCAAGCGGTGAAGACCGCAAAAGCGGAGGAGTGAACCATGAGAATGAATTCGATAATCCTGGGCCTTTCGGCTGGCCTTCTGTCGTCGACCGCGTTCGCAGGCGACGTTCGGGTGATGTGGTACTCGGACGGTGTCGAGGGCGAGGTGATACAGGACCTGCTCAACCGCTTCATGAAAGACAATCCGGACATCAACGTCATTCTCGACAATGTCGCCTACAAGGTTGTCCAGGAGCAGCTTCCGGTCGAACTCGAGGCAGGACGCGGTCCCGATATCGCCCGCGTCACCAACATCAAGGAACTCGCCGATCATTGGCTCGACCTGACGCCTGTGGTTGCCGATCCAGCATACTGGCAGACGAATTTCGGCGACCAGTTCGACTGGATGCGCCCTGACGGTTCCAAGGTCATTCCGGGCTTCATGACCCAGATCACGCTGACCGGCGGCTTCGTCAACAAGACGCTTTTCGAACAGGCCGGCGTGCCGATCCCGGCCGACACCGCAACCTGGGACGAATGGATCGATGCCGCCGGCAAGGTGCAGCAGAGCCAGCAGCTCAATGCTGCCTTTGCCATCGACCGCAGCGGCCATCGTATCTCGGCGGCGAACATTTCTTATGGCGCCAATTACATCGGCGGTGATCGACTGCCGGCGCCGATCGACGCCGGCACGAAAGCCTTCGCCGAAAAGCTGGTCAATTGGGTTGCCGACGGCCGCATGAACAAGGAGATCTGGGTGTCGGCGTCGGGCACCACCTATCGCGCCGGGGCCGACGACTTCATCAATGGGCAGATTGCCTACTATTATTCGGGCAGTTGGCAGGTTGCCAACCTCGCCGGCAAGATCGGCAAGAACTTCGACTGGGTGGTGACGGGCTCGCCGTGCGGCACCGCCGCCTGCACCGGCATGCCGGGCGGCGCTGCGCTGGTCGCCGTCAAATACACGAAGAACGCCGCTGAAGTCGGCAAGGTGATGGACTTCCTGGGCCGCGAGGACATCATGCGCGAATTCACCGAGCGCACCCTGTTCCTGCCCGCGCACAAGGGCGTTCTCGCCGGCAAGATCGATTACAAGACCGACGACGAGAACGTCAAGGCGTCGCTCGAAGCCTTCCTGAAGGCGTCGGGCAAGATCGCGCCGAATGCCGCCGCCCTGCCGGCATGGAAATGGGGAACTCCGGTCTATGGCGCGCTGGTGACCCGCATCAGTCAGGTCATGGCCGGCGAGCTGAAGCTCGACGAGGCTTTCGTCCGCATCGACGAGGACATCAAGGCACAGGTGGCCGAGGCATCGAAGTAGCGTCGCGGCAGTGTCATGGCAGACGTCCGAAATGGCATAGCAACGCGCGCCGGCGCCATGCTCCTGGCGCCGGTCGGCTGGCTTGCGAATGTTTTCGATGCGCCACTGCGCATGTTGCAACGGCGCACGGGCAGCAATGGCATGGCCATGTTCTTCCTGGCGCCGAACATGCTGGTGTTCGGCATTTTCGTGCTGTTTCCGCTGGTCATCAACATCCTGTATTCGATGACCGGTGGCGGGGCGCTGTTCCTCGGCGACCGCACCTTCGTCGGCGCCGATCAGTATGGGCGGCTGTTCAGTTGCGGCAGCTATCTCGATCCGAAGAGCTGCACCGAGGACCTGTTCTGGATCGCGGTTTGGAACACCCTGGCCTTCGTTGTGCTGCAAGTGGCGATGATGGTCGCCGTAGCGCTTGTCACCGCACTCGTGCTCAACCGTGAGTTGCGTGCGCGCAGTTTCTGGCGCGCCGTGTTCTTCTTCCCGGTGCTTTTGTCGCCGGTCGTGGTCGGTCTCATCTGGCGCTGGATCCTGCAGCGGCAGGGACTGCTCAACCTGATGGTGTTCGAGGCGGGCGGAACCCCGGTCAACTGGCTGGTGGAGCGCAACTGGGCCTTCACGGCGACGATCATGGTGTCGGTCTGGGCCCATGTCGGCTTCTATGCGCTGATCCTTCTCGCCGGCCTTCAGGCCATTCCGAAAGACCTCTATGAGGCCGCCGAGATGGACGGCACGCGGCCGATGCGCGTCTTCTGGCGCATAACGCTGCCCTTGCTGGCGCCCAACCTGCTGGTCGTGCTGGTGCTGACACTCATCCGCGCCGTGCAGATATTCGACGAGGTCTATGTGCTGACCGGCGGCGGTCCCGGCACCAGCACGCTGTTCCTCACGCAGTACATCTATGAGGTCGGCTTCGCCTCGATGCTGCGCAATCCGGGGCTCGCCTCCGCGGCCTCGATCCTCATGGGAGCGGTGCTGGTCGTGCTGACCTTGATCCAGCTGAGCATCGCAAGGCGCAACGAGCAGCGGGGCAAAATGCGATGAGCAGGGTTGCGGAATTTCTGTTCCGCCGGCGCGGCGGCGCCGGCTGGCACTGGACCGACGTTTTCACCTGGTTCTGGCTGATCGGCGGGCTGCTTGTCATGTTCGGCCCGGCGCTCTGGCTGGTCAACTCCTCGTTCAAGACGCCTGGGGCGCTGGCGGAGTTCCCGCCGACTGTTTTGCCCTATGTCACCGCCGAAGCTGTCGTGGAGGGTTACGAGAAGCCGCTGCAGCTCTTCGAAGTGCGCAATGACGACGGCAGCGTGCGCGTGCTCGCCGAAGTGCGCCGCCTCGGCACCGTCGCGCAGATGGTCGATCCCGCCAACCCGGGCGAGATCATACGCGTCAACATCAAGAACCGTACGCCCAAGCGCAGCATCGCCTTCGCGCTCGACAATTATGTCCAGCCTTTCCTCGCCTTTGACTTCTTCCTCTATCTGCGCAACTCGGTCTTCGTCACCGTGGTCGCGACCCTGATTACGCTCCTGACCAATTCGATGGCCGCGTTCGCACTGTCGAAGTACAATTTTCGGGGACGTTCGGCTGTGATGATGCTCATCGTCGCGACGCTAATGGTGCCGCTTTCCGTCATTCTGGTGCCGCTCTATTCGGTCATCTCGGCAATGGGACTGTTCAATTCGCTATGGGGCGTGATCCTGCCCACAGTGGCGACGCCCACGGGCGTCTTCATGCTGCGCCAGTACATGCTGACGATCCCCGACGAGCTGATCGATGCAGCGCGCATGGACAAGGCGTCGGAATGGCAAATCTACTGGCGCATTATCCTGCCGCTGACCGCCCCCGCGCTGGCGGTACTCGCGATCTTTTCCGTGGTCTGGCGCTGGAACGACTTCCTCTGGCCACTGATCGTCCTGTCGCGCAAGGAGGTCTATACGCTGCAGGTTGGTCTCAACACCTATGCCGGCCAACTCAATGTGCAATGGCATTACATCCTGGCCATGACTGTCGTCACCATGATCCCGGTCGTGCTGGTGTTCATTTTCCTTCAGCGCTTCATCACCACCGGCATTGCCGGCTCCGGTCTGAAATAGAGGCTACCATGAGCCAGATCACACTCACCGGCGTATCGAGGGCTTTCGGCAAGGTCGGCGTGCTGCACGACATAAATCTCAATATCCTTGACGGTGAGCTGATCGTCTTCGTCGGCCCGTCCGGCTGCGGCAAGTCCACGCTGCTGCGGCTAATCGCCGGGCTTGATCGGCCGACAGGCGGCGCCATCGCGATCGATGGCACGGACGTGACCACCGTTCCGGCCGCCGACAGGGGATTGGCGATGGTGTTCCAATCCTACGCGCTTTACCCGCACATGAGCGTGCGCCAGAACCTGGCCTTTGGACTGGAGAACGCCCGTATGGCGCGTGCCGAAATCGATGCGCGCATCGCCGAAGCCGCGCGGATGCTGGAAATCGCGCCGTATCTCGACCGGCGCCCCGGCCAGCTCTCCGGCGGCCAGCGCCAGCGCGTCGCGATTGGCCGCGCCATCGTGCGCAATCCAACCGCTTTCCTGCTTGACGAGCCGCTGTCCAATCTCGACGCCGAGCTGCGCATCTCGACACGCGCCGAACTGGCCGCGCTGCACGAGCGGCTGTCGGCGACGATGGTCTATGTCACGCACGACCAGATCGAGGCGATGACGCTTGCCGACCGCATCGTCGTGCTGCGCGCCGGTCGCATCGAACAGATCGGCACGCCGCTCGACCTCTACAATCATCCGGCCAATCTGTTCGTCGCCGGTTTCATCGGTGCACCGCGTATGAACTTCCTGCCGGTAAAGGTGGCACCCAGGGGCACTGGCCGGTCAAGCCTCACGCTGGACGGTTCAGCTGGATTCGAGATCGACGGGAACGTCAGCGCGGCCAACGGCGACGTGACGCTCGGGCTGCGGCCACATCACATCAGCCTCGCCGACGCCGGCAAGGGAAATGTTGCGGCCAGCGTCGCGCTGGTGGAAGCCCTCGGCTCCGAGACGATCGTCCACACCAAGACAAGCGGCGGCCAGACCATGCTGGCAGTCGTCGCAGGACAGTGTCCGGTGGCTTCCGGCGACACCGTGGATCTGAAGTTCGATACCAGCCATCTGCATCTTTTCGATGACACCGGCCTGCGCATCGCAGTGAGTTAGAAGTCGGTTAACCCGGCATGGCGTTGGAGAATGAATGGGCGTCCCGGCATGACTGTTTGGCGCAGCAGGCAAGCGCCACTTTTATGCCATGGTCCTTCTCAGCAGTTCGCCTTCACGTGTTCTTCCTGAAGTTTGAATCGATGCAGTATATGATTTCGGAAGCTGCTCTGCATTTCCTCAAACGACCCGAACCCGAGACGCGATGCAAGTCGGGACACGGTCGCGGGTGATACATGGCAGCGGCGCGCGATTGCGGCGGCATTTTCGAAAGCCACGTAATCCGGCTCCGCAAACATCACCCGGGCGACAGCCTCCGACTTCGCCGGAAGTGTCAGTTCCCTTTTGGCAATCAGCGCTTTGAGCTCGTCAAGCGATGGCGCTCGTCGGTTGTCAACTGGCACGCGCTGTCGACCGCATGTCCGTGAGGGATAAGATGAGCCCACAGACATAGTTCTCAACCTTTGACTATCTTCATGAAGATATCGAACTCGGCATCCGCAATCGAAACCGTGTGCTCGTAACCGGGATATCTGCCTGAATCGACGTCTGCCTTGTAATCCTTAAAGGCTGCGACGCGCTCGTCCTGAATCTTCTCCAGCTCAGGGCCAAGGTTTCGATAAACTTTTCCGTGTCGCGGTTTATGGTTCTTGCCGTAACCGCAGACATCTTCTGTGAAGAGGTACTGCGCATCGGCATATTTGCCAGCGCCCATGCCTAGCATGACAAGCGAGGAGTTTTCGGTAAGGAATTTCGCGACGCGATCTGGGACGACTTCCAGCTCCGCGCCGAAGACTCCTATTTGCTCCAGATTTTGGGTGTGTCGCCAAATGCGCACTGCTTCGTCGGCAGTCTTGCCGACTGCGCGCCAACCCGTCCAGGTGATATAAGACGGCACCAGGCCGATATGGCCAACGACAGGAATGTAGTTGTCGCATAACGTCTTCTGGATGTCGTATGACGCCGCACAATAAAACGCGTCGCCGCCTATGCCGGCAAAGTGGAACGCCGCACGCAGATAGTCCTCCGCTGTTGCGAGCGGGCGGCCCGCGAAACTCCCATAGCTGCCATATGGCAAACCGACTTGTACGAAACAATCGCCGGCTGCCTGGCGCATTTCCGGATCGAAATATCGACCTTCGATGGAGAGCATATGGATGCCGGCGGCGGCTGCGGCAGCCGCCTCATCCGGGGTGCTGACGAAGAGCATGGAGATTTTCTGTCCGCTCTTCTTCATCTTGCGGATGTCCTCGACATGAGGACGGTTGTGATACATGCCCATAATCAGCCTCCGCGGGGGATCAGGCAGTCTTGTATGTCAAACGGCGCTTTGGCGATGAATGGCCAATTCATTTCGGCGCGCCAAGTAATCGGGCGGTCGCGCCTGAGCATCTCGGCGCAGGCTGCAAGCTGGAACGGCTGGTCCATATGGCTCAGGTCTCGATCATGATGCGGCCATTTTCGACCTTCGTCTTGTACGTCTTGAGATTCTGGCAAGCTGGCGGGGTCTCTACGTCCCCAGTCGTGAAGTCGAAGACGGATGCGTGTTTAGGACACTCCACTGTATTCCCCATTACGAGACCGTCAGCGAGGTGAATACTCTCGTGCGTGCAAAGCCCGTCGGTGCAGAAATATTCGTCCGCATCATTTCGAAAGATCGCAAAGGTGCGACCGCCATGATCGAAGCGCTTGGCTTCCTCGGCTTCGATGTCGTCGGCGGCACAGGCGTCGATCCAAGGCATGGAACCTTCCTTCAGATGGCTTGCGGTTTGTAGTCGGCGGGGGCGGACGGCATGACCCCCTGCAGTAGCGCCACGGACTTTTCGAGTCCCTCCAGCGAGCTCAGGAGCACGTCCTCATGCTCGATGGAAAGCCAGCCGTCATAGCCGGCCATCTTGAGGCGATAGCAGAATTGCCGCCACCACTCCTCGCCATGGCCGAAGCCAAGCGTGATGTAGCTCCATGACCGGGCCGGAAGATCCATCAGGCTGCCATTCTCCAGCAGAGATGTCGTCGCCTGCACTGGTGCGTTGAGCATCGTGTCCTTGGCATGAACGTGATAAACCGCCTCGCCCAACGATTGGGCCGCCGCCAGCGGGTCGGCACCCATCCAGAACAGATGTGATGGGTCCAGATTCGCCCCCACGACCGGTCCGACCGTCTGTCGCAACTTCAGCAGCGAGGGCACGTTGAAGACACACTGGTTGCCGTGGAGTTCAAGCGCGATGCGCTCCACGCCGTTCTCTTCAGCCAACGCCACGATCTCGGTCCAGAAGGGAATCAGCTTCTCTTCCCACTGGTATTTCAAAATGGCCTGTGTTTCCGGAGGCCACGACGAGACGACCCAGTTGGGCATGGTATCTGCAGCGTTGCCGGCCGGGAGGCCGCTCATGGTGCAGACCGTCCGGATGCCCATTTCGCCCGCGACGCGAATAGTGGTTTTCAGCCCTTCGCCCTGGGCCGGGTCGGTCGGGTGTAGCGGGTTGCCGTTTGCGTTGAGGCTGATGATTTCTAGCCCGCGCTCCTCGAACGCGCCAACGAAGCGCTTCTGGCCTTCCCTGTTGCCCAGCATGGACGAAAGCCGAAAATGCGGCGCGGTGGACCAGCCACAGGTGTTTACCTCGACGCCGGAGACACCCATGCGCTTCGCATGATCCAGCATCGTTTCGAAGGGCAGGTTGCCGAGGCTGTCTGAAACGAAACCCAGCTTCACGTGTAAAACTCCGGCTTTGCGATCATTTGGACGGGTACGCGACGGCCCTCGTGCAACGCCTTCACGCCCGCCTCGGCAACGACGGCGGCGCAATAACCGTCCCAGCAATTCGCAGCGGTTGCCGGGAACTCACCAGTCATGGCGAAGCGTAGGAAGTCGCGGTTCTGCCGACGGTAGGCATCGGCATAGCGGGTCCGCCAGTCGGCGTCGTAGCTCGTGCTCTGTGCAAGCGCAGAATCGATGCGAGTGTAGGCGACGTTGTTCATCGCAACGGTCCCCCGCTCGCCGATCAGCTCGGCACGGACGTCGTAACCATAGGCGGCATTGTTGTTGATCTCGATGTTGACGAGTTGGCCATCGACCGTCTCCAGCACCATGAAGACAGGCGCGACCTGGGCATCTGAGCGCTTCGGCTGGAAGGCCGAGATCGACGCATATTCCGTCGAGAGCACATAGCGCACGACATCGAACTCGTGTGGAGCCGAATTGGTGATAGCCATAGCGCCGGTGAAATCTGCAGCCGGCGTTTCGACATTGCGGTGAAAATTGTGCATCATCAGGGGCCGGCCAAGCCGGCCGACTGCGAGCGCCCGCTTGATCTCTTCGTATGAGCGATCGTAGCGCCGCATGAAACCAAGCTGGACGAATTTCGCGCCCGACTTCTGTTCGGCCTCCATCACCGCGATACAGTCAGCCGACGCTTGCGAGAGGGGCTTTTCGCACAACACACGCTTGCCGGCGGCAATACAGGCCTTCGACAGCGGCGCATGTGTGGCATCGGGACTCGCCACGATGATTGCGTCCACGTCCTTCCGCGCGGCAACGCCTTCTGGATCGGTGGAGATGTCGAGCGCACCAAAGGTGTCGGCAACAGTGCGGGCACGCGCCTCATCCATGTCGCACACCAGCTGAAGGCTTGCTCCGGGAAGGTCTTCCGCCACTATCCTGGCGTGGTCGGCGCCCATCACACCGGCACCGATCACCGCAATCCGTATTGTCATATTTCTTCTGCTTTGTTTGACGTGAAATGGCTAGTGGCGCCAAGGGTCATCAGGGCCGGTCGAAGGCAGAGGTTTCCCGAGGAAAACGATCGAGCCGTCCGTCCACCCAGCTCGAGAGGCGGCGCATTCTCATTGTGATCATGCATGCAATTCATGCTCGATTTCCGCCTCGAGGTCAGCCATGGTTTCACCGCCGGCCATCAGGTCGGTGATCTCCTCGCGGGTTTTCTCGCGCTTCCGGAAATCGGCGGCGATCGCACCGCGAATGAGGACGGCGAAATGGTCTCCCACCGCCATCGCGTGCATCACCTGGTGGGTGATGAAGACGACCGCGAGACCGCGCCGCTTGGCTTCATTGACGATGCGCAGCACGTGAGCTGCCTGCTTGACGCCGAGCGCTGCTGTCGGCTCATCGAGGATCAGAACGCGAGCGCCGAAATGCACGGCGCGGGCAATGGCCAAAGACTGGCGTTCCCCGCCTGACAGGCCACCAACAAGCCGGTCACCGTCGTCGATACGCGTGATGCCGAAATCCCGCACCGCTTTCACCGCGATCTCGTTGGCGCGCTTGCGGTCGTAGATCTTGAACGGACCCCAACCCTTTGTCGGCTCCAACCCAACGAAGAAGGAGCGGCCGATGCTCATCAAGGGGAACGTTCCGCCGAACTGGTGCACGGTGGCAATGCCCCGCTCCTGGGCAGCGCTCGGACGGTCGAAGCTGACCGCCTTTCCGTCCATCAGAATCTCGCCGCTGGTCGGCTTATGGACGCCTGCCAACACCTTGATGAGAGTGGACTTCCCGGCGCCGTTGTCGCCGAGGAGACACAAGACCTCACCCCGGCGAATTTGCAGCGAGATGTTATGCAACACGTCGATCGGGCCGAAAGACTTGTTGACATTTTTCAGTTCGAGAATGGCAGGTTTTTCGCTCATAATTGTCGCATCTTTCGTTCTTCCAAGCAGTCGCTGATCGCAACTGCAACCGCATTGCTCAGTGCTGTATGGGTGTCCTCGGCACGCTTTGTTTTGAACCTCGCCAGTAAGACAGAGCCAGTTCCCGGAATGCCTGATTCATCAGCACCGCCGTCAAAAGCATCACGCCGATGATCAGGTTCGACCAGTTCCGGTCGATCTGGGTGAAGTAGATGCCCTGGCTGACAATGGCGAACGTGATGGTACCGACGAAGATGCCGATGACCGAGCCGAACCCTCCCGTGAGCAGCACGCCGCCGACCACCACGGACACGATCGCGTTGAAGATGAAGTTCATTCCGCCGGAAACCTGGGCCGAGTTGAACAGGATCGCTTGGCACATGCCAACGAATGTGGCGCTGACGGCGGACAGCACGAACAGTGCGATGGTCATGCGGTTTGTCGGAATGCCTGCATTGCGGGCGCTGACGCGATCGCCGCCCATTGCAAACAGCCAGTTGCCATAGCGGGTCTTGTGCAGCACGAAGCCAATGATGACAGCGAACACTACCCACCAGACGATGATGACCTGGTGGCTTCCACCGATAAGCTGTCCGAACAGGAATTTGGCCCATTCGGGAGCAGTGACGGCAACGCTAGCGTTGCCAGTTAACAACACGGACCCACTGAGCACCAAGCCCTGCATCGCAACCAGGGTGGCGAGCGTAATGATCAACGAAGGCACCGAGGTGCGGATCGTCAGCAAACCATTGACGAGGCCGACCGCCACACCGACCGCCAGGGCGCCGGCCATGCCCACCGCGATGGGCAGGTCATAGTAGCCGCTAAGGATGGCGGTGGTCATAGAGCCCGCGGGGATCAATGCGCCGATGGAGATGTCGAGTTCACCCGAGATCATCAGCAGACCGACCGGAATGGCGACAATGCCGAGATTGGCGGCGAAATTCACCCAGCTCGCCGCGCCAAGGAGTGTGCCCAGGTCCACGCCACCGAAAAATACGAAGAACAGCACCACCCCGATCAGGCTGAGGATCGAGCCGGCTTCCGGGCGGCGCAACAAGGATTTGATTGCCTCAGTCATGGCGGTCCCTCAAGCCTTCTTCGATGAGTAGCTGAGCGCCAGCTGCCGAAAGGTGTCGTTGGTGAGTACGGCGATCAGGAGAAGCGCGCCGATGATGACGCTTCCCATGTTGGGATCGATACTCGTGAAGTAGATGCCCTGGTTTACGATAGAGAAGGTGATCGTGCCGAACACGATACCTACGACCGACCCAAACCCGCCGGTAAGCAGAACGCCCCCGATGACCACGCACATGATCGAATTGAAGATGAAGGACTGCCCAGCCAGAACCTGAGCGCTCTGGTAGACCATCACTTGGCTGACTCCGACGAACGCGGCGGAAAACCCCGAAAGCATGAATAGACCGATGGTAAGCCGCTTGGTGGGGATGCCCGCGTTGCGCGCGCTCTCCTTGTCGCCCCCGAGTGCATAGATCCAGTTGCCCACGGGCGAGATGTGGAGGAGCCAGAGAAGGGCGGCGATGTAGACGAGCCACCAGAGAATCGTCACTTGGAACATGCCCCCGAGATATTGGCCGAGAAGCGTCTTCGTGAGTTCGTCGGGTACCAGCGAGACACCGGTGCTGCCGGCGATCATCACCGTAAGGCCCAGCGTCAGGCCCATTGTGCCGAACATCGTTCCTATTGTGATTATCAGGGACGGGATCGTGGTTCGCGTGACGAACACGCCGTTGATCAAGCCGATGGCGAGACCGAGCCCAAGCGCGGCCGTGATGCCGAGCCAATCAGGCAGGCCATAGTAGCCGGATACGATCGCGGCCGTTAGAGAGGCCGCGGGAATCACGGCGCCGACCGAGATGTCCAGTTCACCAGCGATCATCAGCAGCCCTATCGGCAGAGCGATGATGCCGATCTCGGAGGCGATGCTCAGCCAACTGGCCGTACCGGCTGCTGACAAAAAGCCACTGCCTCCGAATATGGCGAAGAACAGAAAGACTGCGACCATGCCCAGGAACGAGCCCGTCTCGGGCCGCCGCGCCAGACGACCTAGGGCCAGTCCAGAACGGCCGCGGTTTGCCATCGGCGTTGGGGTTGATGTCACGGGATGTGCCGTCATGGGTAATCCGCGAGTTATCGAGCGCCAAGATGGCGGTCGCTATGGAAGTAGAATGAACTGGCCGCCCGCCTCACAAGGCTGGCGGCCGTAAGGACACCTAGCGCGCGCCGGCCTTCACGCCGGCAATGGTCAGCTCGACAGTGTTCTTGTCGATGATACCAGGACCGGTGAGGATCTCGCGCGTCGGCACGGTCAACCCGTAGTTTACCTTGCCATTCAAGATCGAGACGGCGAGATAGCCTTGCCAGTAGCCCTGCTGGTCGATCGCGCATGCCTGCTTCCCATCTCTGATGTTGTTCAGGATGGTCTCGTCAAAGTTGATGCCGCACAGCTGAACCTGCCCGGCCTTGCCGGCCTGGGTGAGGCCGTTCATGGCCGAATTGGCGTCGACATTGCCGATGGTGAACACAGCGGTTACGTCTTGATGCTGCAGAAGATAGGCCTTCACCGCCTGCGCTACTGCTGTTGCCGAGCCGAAAGAGGTGGCTGGCAACGGCAACACATCGGCCTCGCCGCCGCCATTCTTCATCCCCTCCTTGAAGCCACCACAATAGGCCTCGATATTGGCCGCACCCGGCAGTGTGTTGATGCAGACGCCTTTCTTGTTGCCGGCCTTGGCGAGATACTCGCCGCCGGCGACGCCGCCCTTGTAGTCGTCCGAGCCGACATAGTTCATGGCGCCGAGGCGATCGGCCGCCTGCAAACCGCCGGCATTGTAGATGACAAGCGGGATGCCAGCGTCCACAACCGCCTTGAACGCCGGATCCATGGCTTCCGGCACCCAGTCAGGACCGACAATGGCGTCGGCCTTCTGGTCGATGGCTTGGCGGATCAGTTCGGCCGCGTCCACACCCAGATTGTCGTAGTTCTGCGGCCCGAGCCAGGTGACTTTACCGCCTTGAGCTTCGACCACCTTACCGGCGTCTTCGGCACCACGCTTGACGATTGACCAGAATGGATCATCCGGCTTGCCGCCGATAACGAAGATGTCGGCGGCGAGCGTCGCGCCGGTGCTGAATGCGGTAAGCACCGTTGCCGACACGAGCGTCTTGAAAAGTTTCATGGTCTTCCTCCCAAATTGACCCGCCCCGCGGGTCTGAAAAAACATGGCTGATCCGCTCCCCCTCCTCCGGGCACGCAAGCGAAACAGCGGCGGTTGATTACTCTGCCGGCATGTCTGAGGCCCTGCCGTCGGGAGCTTCCTGCTTGGCGCGGAGCTTTTCCTTCTTCTTGCGAAAGCGCGCCTTCATAGCCTCGTCGGCCTCCTTGCTTCCGTCGTGCCAAGTGCCGAAAAGCTTATCGAGAGGGACCAGACCGTCACCGCCGTAGTTCACCTCGAAATACTTGTGGTGCAGGTAGTGGACGTAGGAATGGCTATCGAGCTTGACCTTGTCGGTGAGTTCGAAGGTCTCAAACCCAAGATGGCCATTCACCGCTCCGAAGCCGGCCCCATGCAGCGTGAAATACGCGCAGACCGGGTTGGATGGGATCAGCAGGTGCAGCCAGGCTTCGGCATGGTAGAGGAACCCTTCCACCGGATGCATGGACAGCGACGACCACGGACTGGGGTTGATCGAGTTGTGGTGAACCGAGTGCACCCATTTGTAGAGCGGCGGCCAATGGATGGCGCGGTGCAGGAAGAAGAAATAGATCTCGTGCACGGCCGGCGCGATGATGACGAGGAACGATAGGTAAAGCCAATTCGTCGTCCAGGGCAGCCAGACCGCCCAGCTATTGGCGTAGGCCCACAGCATCACGATTTCGACCACGGTCCACAGCGGTATGGTGATGAAAAACGATCGGCCGAAATTGTCGATATTCTGGCTCTGAAACCAGAACACGTCGGACGGCGCTTCGGAGGGGAATTTCGCATTATACTTGAAGCGGTTCTCTTGCTTGCGCTGGAAATAATAGCGCAGCTCAAAGAACCCGTAGAAGAGAAAAATGCCCCCTGCGTTCAGGCCGTAAAGCCAAAGGTAGTTGAGCAGCGAAAAGGTTGCCAGGTTCTCCCAGCTCGGAATGAGCAAGTTGACCCAGATGATTGCCGTGGCCATGTGGAACGCATTCCAAGGCCAAAGAAACTCGGGAATCCAAGCCAGTACCTTCTTGGCGTTGAACGGGCGATGCCAGATCGGCACCGGCTCGGCGCGGCGGTGCGGGACCCAGTTTCCGCGTTTGTCGCGCGTTCCATACTGAAGGTCATCCATCTGAACAGCGCCTCCTGGCCGACCAATTCCGGTCTGCCTTCACCTGATTGGCCTCAACGCGGAGGCGATTCATATCGGAGACTTGATATCGTCGGAACACAAAAATAGTATTAAGGTCGCATTTGTATCATAATGTCTCACTCATGATGATACAGAAGAGGGATGGTTCTATGAGGCGACCGACGATTCGCGACCTCGCTCAAGCCGCTGGCGTATCAGTGGCCACCGTGAACAGAATCCTCAGCGGCACTGTCTCCGTTCGCCCAAAAACCGTGCAACGAGTGCAAAGCGCAGCCGAAGAAATCGGGTTCTATGGGATCGGGGCGATCGACGACCGGGCCAAGAAACTGTCGCCCCATCACCGATTTGGTTTCCTGCTGCAGCAATCTACCCGTGAACTCTACCAACTGTTCGGAAAGAAAATCATCGCAGCCTGTCGCGATCGTCGCGACGAGGTGGTCGAGGCTGTCGTCGAGTTTGTCGATCTACTGACGCCGGAGACTATCTCTAGCCGCCTCATCGCGCTTGGCGACACTTGCGACGCAGTCGCAGTGGTTGCCGCAGATCACCCAATCATAGGTCAGGCCATCCGTTCACTGAAGGAAATGGGGAAGCCCGTTGTTGCTTATATTACTGACCAATCCGCGCCGGAACGGGCAGCGTACGTGGGCACGGACAACTGGAAGCTGGGACGCACAGCGGCATTCTTGGTTGCGCAAACCACCCAAGGTCCAGGGCGCATTGCGGTTTTCATAGGCAATCACCGGTATCAATGCCAAGACGTCTCAGACGCCAGCTTCCGTTCGTATTTGCGCGAACACGCTCCGCGGCTCGCAGTGGAAGAAAGTCGCCCTACTCGTGAGGAATCGAGTGAAGCTTATCGTATGGTAGCCGAGCTCCTGAAGACGACTGATGACCTTGTAGGAATTCTGATCGTCGGTGGTGGAATAACCGGGGTGCTCCGTGCGCTGCGAGAGGTCCCTGCCGAAAGGCGGGCGGGAATCAAGCTGGTTTGCCGTGACATTGGCCCCGAGACGCGAAAAGGCTTGTCCGAGGGAATGATCACCGCAGCGCTTTGTCATCCACTCGAGGCGACCTCGGCCCTCCTTGTGCAGACGATGATTGACGTGATTGGACCGCAAGCACCGGTCGCGACCCTTCAGCGGTCTATACCTTTTGAAATAGTCACGCCGGAAAACATCTGACGCATTTATCTCGGCGATGCCTCAGAGGGATTCGAGCCCAATGCGTGGGCTTGAGATAAAAGATACAATAAAATCAAGTATTTAATCGATGGATTTGGTAGGGCCGGAGGGTGTGCCGGGAGCGTTGATTTCATTGGCTTTCTCGTGGGCCAAAATCAGTACTCTTCGGGATCGCCGAAAATAGCCGACTTGGTGACGATGATGGCTTCGTCCTTGCCCTTCAACGCCGGCCCGAGGATCAGCTTGGCATTGCCGGCACCATAGGCAGCAACCGTGTCGGAACACCGCGCGCCGATGTCATAGGCCGTCGCCAGCGCGGCTTGCGACCTGATGTCGTCGACCTCGCCATAGATGGTCGCGGCGTCACGCCAGCGCGCGGCGCCACCTGCCGCCCAGGTGCCGATCCCGATGCGCGGTACCGAGCGGCCATCCCAAAGCTCCATCATCTGCATGCCCGGCCTCCATTATCTCAACGACGCAGGCTGGCGTGGCGGGCATGCTCGCGGATCTCTTCGCGAGAAATGCCAGCATCCGCCAGTGTGCTGTCTGGGGCCTGCCTCAAGCTCGCAAGCGTCTGGCGATAGGCAAGCCAGCGGGCGAAACGGTGTCGAAGTTTATACAACATGATCGTCTCCTTTGGCGCGCAGAATGCCCGCGCTTGGGTTGGTCGAAAGCGCAAAGCATCTGCGCGAAGCGCTGCGCGATCGAAAGGATTGCGCTGGCATCTTGGCCAGCCGAGGCGCTTGTCATTGTCGCTCCAAGCAGGATTGTCCAACGCCTGCAATGCCTGCATGCTTGCGCGTGATGCCCGCTTCGCGCTACAGCCACGGTCGCAAGGAGTTTTTCATTTCTGCAAAATGGATATCGACTGGGACGATCTGAGGTTGTTTCTCGATGTTGCGCGGCTGGGTGGCTTGAGCGCAGCGACGGGAACCACGCGCCTCAGCGCAGCCACCCTCGGACGACGCGTCACCGCGCTCGAAAAGCAGATCGGCGAACCGCTGTTCGTGCGTCAGCAGACAGGCTACCGGCTGACCCCGGCCGGTGAAGAACTGCTGCGGCGCGCCGAAGACGTCGAGGCAGCAATGCAGTCGCTGACCCGCTGGCGCGAGGGAAACCTGCCCGACCGCATTGTCCGCGTCTCGGCCGGGCCATGGACCTCAGCCTTCGTTTCCGCCCATATCGGCGAGATCTGGACGGTCGATGACGGCATAAGGGTGGAGCTCGTCACCACCACCGACCGCGTCGACATCGGCCGCCGTGCCGCCGACATCGGCATCCGCAGCGAGCGCCCGACCGAGCAGTGGCTGGCCGGCCGTCAGAGCGGCAAGGTCGCCCACGCCATTTATTCCGGACGCCACCTGATCAACGGCATCGCCGCCGGGTTGTTCGTCGGCGTCACCGGCGAAGGAGCAGACATTGCCTCGGCGCGCTGGCTGCAAGCCCATCACGGCGACCGCATCGCCGTGCGCGGCAACAACACCCATTCGGTGCGCGAACTTGTGGCCGCCGGCGCCGGCCTTTCGATCTTTCCGTGCTTCGTCGGTGACAGCGATCCGCGGCTGGTCCGCGTCGCTCAGCCTATCCCCGAACTGGAAACCGACCAATGGATCGTCACCCATCACGAGGAACGTCACTCGCCGCCGGTACGAAAAGTCGCCGACCGGATTGCCGCCTTGATGCGGGCGCACCAGCCGCTGTTTCGCGGCGAGACGCCGATCCGGTAAGCCTCAGGCGTCGATCGGCCGCCAGCTGAGCCGCATGCTGGCACTCATGCCGGACTCCTGCGCCGTCAGGCCTGGGCCGTAATACTTCAACAGGGACTCGAACTCGCCATGCCGCTGCGTCCAGTCGCTATTCGCGGCACCGTCCATCGAGGCCAGCGGACGCTTTGTTCCATTGCTGACCGCCGTCAAAAAGAGCGCTGTTAACCAAATTTTCTAACCCGCCAATGCTTATTCGCGCGACTGAAGGGGTGAGGTGATCGATGTGCGATTCAAACATAAGCGCATTTCCGCTGCATCGGCGGCGGAAATTGGTCGAAGGGATCGCCCTGGTCCTGGAGTCCAAGAACGGGGAGGACGCGAACGCCTTCTGGCGCAACACCGCCAAGGCAATTCTCGTTCAACTATCCGAATCAGGAATTGCACCCGGGCTGGCCGAACAGGAAGTCGGAACGCTTCTTCATGCTGTCTTGGATGATATAGCCACCCGCAGTGCGGCGAAACTAGCACAATAGCATCGGCTGGCTCACGACGATGGATTGCCGCGTGGCACCACTGCATCCGTCAAATGCAAGGTTTCTCAATGCGGATGAAAAGATAGCCGCGTTCGTCGAAATCATGCCTCACCGTTGCAGACACCAGCCAGTCGGGTCATGACGGGCTCGGAAGAGCCCTGACGCCCCTTACTGCGCGATGGGGAGGGAAATCCTTCGCATGGGCGCGATCACGCCCGGTCTGTGTAGCTGCGCCCCACCATGCGCGCCTATAACACGAAGAAGTCATCCACTGTGAGGAATGTGCTCGGGTCCACGGCGGCAAACTTGACAGCCGCCGCTCCTCCTGCCCCGTCCACATCGAACAGCAGATCGCCGGTCTGCTCGTCGTAAACGATGTGGTCGCTGTCATCCATGGCGTGCTTGCCGACGACGAAAACCGCAGCGAAAAGCGAGCCGGCCGACAGCCCGACGAATGCGGAGCTGTCCAGCCAGAACACATCGTCGAGGGCATTGAACTCTTCTATCCTGTCGTAGTTCGCCGGCCCAAGTGCGTCGAACACGAAGACATCCCTGCCCCCCTCGCCGGCCAGCCGGTCGCGGCCGGCGCCGCCATTGAGGATGTCGTCGCCAGCACCACCTCGCATGTCGTCGGAGCCGGCGCCGCCGTCGAGGACGTCGTCGCCAGTGTCACCGCGGACGCCGTCTGCGCCCTCACCACCGCTGATCTCGTCATCGCCAGCGCCGCCCTTCAGCCAATCGGTGCCCGCGCCTCCAATGAGGTCGTCCGCGCCGGCGCCGCCGAACAGCTGATCGTGGCCGGCACCGCCGTCGAGCGTATCGTTGAACGGGGTGCCGCTGATGCGATCGCCCCCGCCCAACGCGGCGACGAGCACGGCATGATCATGGCTTGCGTAGCTCGCGATGTTTTTGGCGTCGGTCAGGGTAATGGATTCGGCCGGCGGAGTGGCGGTGATCGTAATCGTCGCCACATTGCTGTTGCCCTGGCCGTCCGTAGCGTAAACCGTAAAGCTGTCGGTGCCGATGAAGCCGGCCTTCGGTGTGTAGTCGAACAGGTTTCCGCTCAGAAAATCCGCATGATAGTGCAGGGTAGTGCCATAATGACCCTGGTGAAACGGGTAGTGGTTACCGTCGAAACTCGTCTCCTGCTCCAGGGTGCCGCTGTCCGGCCCGTCCAAGACGATAAAGTTCAAGAGATCGTAGTCGGCATCTGTCGCGCTGAACTTGACGTCATCGAGAGATTGCGCCTCCGAAATCGACAAGTCCAGGTCGGCAACGGTGGGCGCGTGATTAACGAAGGTGTCGGACTGAAGCACGCCCCCTTTCAAGATGATCTGGTGCTGACCGTATTGGGTGTTTTCGCCGCCGAAATATTCGTTCGCCCCGATCCATGTCACCGTGAGGTCGTCGGGGCTGTCGGCGCTGATCGAGACGATCTGGACCGACTGGAAGGCCGCCTGGTCGGACACGGTGCGAAGAAAATTGCCTTCGTTGTCGAAGACCTGCGTTTCCACTGTCGTCCAGGTTTCGGTCCTGCCCTCATGGGTGAAGCTGGTGATGGTGAAGAAGCCGTCGAAGACATCGACCGAAGCCAGTTCGATCCCACCGAAAGGGAAATCCGGCTTTGCGCCTATCGGTCCGATTACGTCGCCGTCTGTTTCCGTGATGCTGAAAAGGACCGAGTCAGGGGTCGGATTGGGATTCTCGGGTTCATTCCATACGATGAGCTCACTGCCATTGCTTAAGGTCGGCATCCTGTCTCTTCCTTGCCTTGCGCCTGGACGTGCTGCGGATGCCCCCAATTCCAACAGTAACATGGTACGCGAGACGGATCGGTGACAAACCCAGCCGCCCTTCGCCTTCTTCGAATGTGGTTAATTCACTTTCTGGCGGCGCCATGCTGAATGGTCGATGGGAGTGACCCAATAGATCTAGCGGCTGCCGCCGCATATTGGGAATGCTTGTCGCCGGCGTGTGCCTACGACAGCTCGTTGTCGCCTTTCCTTCTCCGCTGATGTCATGAAACTTGATCCTGCTCCGATGGACTCAGGAAGCAGATCCGGGCGCTTATGCATACGTGCGGATGGACGTAGGAATCATCGGGCCCGACGACGCCTGCGGTGGCGGTACACCAGAACGTCGCGGTCGAACTGTAGCCTGCGTCGAAGCTGACGCCGCTCCCATAACCCGTTCCCGGCGCACCCTTGGAGCGCAGCCGTCGGCAGACCATGGGCACCGGGTGCTGCAACTGCGATGTTTCCAAGCCCATTTTGGACGACCCCAAGACAGCTAGCCCGCCGCGGCGGCAGCCAAGATCGTGCGGCGAACGACGGTCTCCAGGACAGGCACCTTGTAGCCGTTCTTAGGCAGCGGAGTAGCATCCGCCACGGCAGCATGGGCTGCCTGTCGCGCCAAGTCGTCAGTAAGCCTGTTACCAATGAGGAGACGTTCGCTTTCGCTCGCGCGACGAGGTGTTGGCGCGACCCATCCCATGACGATCGAGGCATTTTGCACGGTCTGGCCCTCCGTCGTCAAAACCACTGCCACATCGCAGATCGGCCAGTCATAGCTCTCGCGCTCGGTTTGCTTGTGGTAAGCGGCTTTCGCGCCGGCGCTCAACGGCGGAATGGTCACGCGCGTCATGACTTCGCCAGACTCGATCCTGGTGTCGTTGGCGCGTTGCATTTCGGGTGGCAACAAGAAATCCGAGAGCTTCACGACGCGTGAGCCGTTGGAGCCGCCGGCAAGTTCGACGCTCGCGTTATAGGCGACCAGCGCCGTCGCCGGCGTGGAGGCGTGGACCATCGCGTTTTTGTCATTGTCGAAAATCGCATGATGCTGGTTCTCGTCAACGCCGCTGCTCTCCATCTCATCGGCACCTTCGCCATGGAAATGATCATGCCGAAAATACCAGCAGCGCGGCCGCTGCAGCAGATTGCCGCCGATGGTGGCGGCGTTGCGGACCTGCGGCGTCGCCGCATGGGCGGCGGCGTCCGACAGCGCCACGTAGCGCGAGTGGATCCGCGGATCCTTGTCGATGCGATCGAGCGTCACCAGCGCACCGAGCGTCAGCCCGTTTTCCGTGTCGATCTCGTCGAGGCCGCGGATGGTCTTCAGATTGACAAGCCGCGCCGGCGCCAAAATCCCTTCCTTCATCAAGTCGAGAAGGTCAATCCCGCCTGCCTTGGCGATAACGGGTTTTTGCTCAGTGCTTTCGGCAAGCAGATCGGCTGCCTGCTCGACCGTCGTGGCATCGGCCCATTCGAAGCTGTTCATGGCCATGCTGGACTCCTTCTTGCCGATCTCAGGCGCTGAGCGCCGCCAGCACATTTGCCGGATTCATCGGCAAAGTGCGGATCCGCTTTCCGGTGGCGTTGTAGAATGCATTGGCGATCGCGGCGCTGGTCGCCACATTGCTTGCCTCCGCGATGCCTCGCGCGTCGGTCGACGACTGCGCCCCGATCTGCTCGATGAGCAGCACCTCGATCTCCGGAGTCTCGCGTGATCCGACCATCTTGTATTGATCAACGTTGGCGTTGAGCTGATGGCCGCTCGCCGCGTCCATGATGCGGTCCTCGTAAATCGCGTAGCTGACACCCTGGATGATGCCGCCGATCACCTGGCTCTCCACCAGCTTCGGGTTGATCGGTCTGCCGCAATCGCTGGCAGCTACGACGCGCTCGACCTTGACGACGCCGGTCTCGACGTCGACCGCCACCTCGGCGAACTGGACGCCGCCCAGCCCGTGGCGGCTGATGGAGGTCTCGCCGGATAGCGCAAAACCCTCATAATCGTCGTGGCGCTTGGCGAGTTTTGAGATTTCGCCGAACTTGGCTTCCTTGGCTGCTTCCTTGAGCGGCCTTGCGGCTCCCTCGTTGCCGCGGACGCCCACTTTACCGTCAGCGAAAAAAATGTCATCGGGATCGGCATCGTCGAAAAGCGGCGCGAGGCGAGCCGCCAGATCGCGTGCCGCCTCATATGCGGCATTGCGGGCCGGCGCAGTCACGGACGCCGTTACCCGGCTGCCGCCGGACGGCGGCCCCCACGGAAAGCGCGTGTCGCCGATATAAACACCGATGTTCTCGGCATCGAGGCCGAACTCTTCGGCGACGACCTGGGCAAGCACCGTCCGGGTCCCGGTGCCGATATCCTGTGCGCTGTTGTAGACGGAAACCGATCCGTCATCGGCGATCCTTACCTCGACGGTTGTCGGAGGGCTGACGACATACACCCACTGCGCCTGCGCCATTCCCATGCCGCGCTTGACAGGGCCCGCGTCGGAGTTTGGCGGACGTCGTCGGTCCCAGCCGAACCGCTCGGCCGCGATCTTGCGTTCATGTGCGCGGGCAAGCATGTCGTCGGTGGGCTTTGTGTCGATGCGATCGCGCAGCATCAGCGGGTCGAGTTGCAGCCGATCCGCAAGTTCGTCCATCGCCTGCTCGAGCGAGAAGATTCCCTGTACCTGGCCAGGAGCCCGGAAAGCCGCGCACGGACCGGCGTTCGTGAATACGTCATACTGCTCGGTACGCATGTTCGGGCACGGATAGAGCGCGTTGTAGCAGAAGCCAATGCCGGCACCCCCCGCGATGCCACCAGTACCCCAGCTTATGACGTCAATTGCCGTGAGCGTGCCATCTTGTTTGGCGCCGATCCGCACCCTCTGCAGGCTGTTCGGACGATTGCCCGCCGAAACATGCTCTTCACGGCGGTCCAGCATCATGCGCACCGGCGCGCCGGCCTTTTGCGACAAATGAATGGCAAGGAGGCCGAAATTATTGATCCCATATTTGGCGCCGAACCCGCCGCCGGTGAAGTCGCTGATCACCCGGATCTTGCTCTTGGGCAGATCGAAATATTCCGCAGCCTCGTCGCGCACGCTGTGCGTGTGCTGGGTGGAGGCATAGATAGTCAGTTCGTTGTCCCGCCAATCCGCGACGATGCCATGTGTTTCCATCGGCACATGCGTCTGAACCTGAGTGCGATATTCGGCCTCGATGACGACGTCGGCCTCCGCCAGGCCCTGGTCGATATCGCCCGTGGGAGTCATGCCAGGCATACCGAAGTTGGGGCCGCGCACATTGCCCTTCTGCGGCAAGCCTTCCGGCGCACCGCCGCCGCCGGCCGTCGACGGCTGCTCCACCGGTCCGGGAAAGACAATCGGAGCCTCATCGTCCATTGCAGCCACGAGATCGCTTACGTGCGGCAACCGCTCGTATTCGACCTTGACGAGCTTCGCGGCTTGGTCGGCGATCCGCTGCGTCTCGGCCGCGACGGCGGCAACGGTCTGGCCCGCGAAGCGGACGATCGGATATTTGTTGCTGGCCTCGGCTTCCGAATCGCGAAGTCTGGCAGATTGCAACAGAGTCTCAAGCACATGCACCGCGCGGACGCCGGGGTAACTCTCCGCGGCGGAGGTATCGATCGAAATCACCTTGGCATGCGGCCAAGGGCAGACGACCTGCCGTGCATACAGCATTCCCGGCAACTGAACATCGAATGTATATTTCGCGGTTCCTGTCACCTTCTGCACCGCGTCGAGCCGCCGGATCGGCTTGCCGATGGAGCGCAGTTCAGCGTTCACCGGCAGCTGCGGCGGTTCGTCGGCAGGCACCTGCCGGGTGACTTGCCTCGTCTCCTGCCCGACGATGCCGTAGAGCAAGGACTGGGGGCGCAACGAAGGCTGATCGATCGGTGCCTGGTTGTCGGTAGCCATCAGGTACCCCTCCTTCGATTCTCGTTTGCGACCGCGAGCACCGCCGCAAAGATGTTCGGATAGGTGCCGCAGCGGCAAAGGTGGCCGCTTATCGCGGCCTTCACGTCTTCGATGCCGGCGTCGGGTTTGCGATTTATGAGCGCTGCGCAACTCATAACCATTCCGGGCGTGCAGAACCCGCATTGAAGGGCGTCGTGCTCAACGAACGCCTGCTGCAGCGGATGAAGCTTGTCGCCCTCGGCCAGTCCCTCGATCGTGGTGATGCTCCTGCCCCGGGCGTCGAGCGCCAGCGTCATGCAACTGCTGGCGGGCTGACCGTCGAGCCAGACCGTGCAGGCAGAACAGGCTCCACGATCGCAGCCGATTTTGGTGCCGGTGAGGCCGAGGTGATTGCGCAGGATATCAACCAGCGTGGTGGCCGGTTCCGCGTGCACCGGGACTCGTCGTCCGTTTATCGTGAGATCGATTGGGATCGGACCAGGGCCAAGCACTTCGTTGGCATCGTCCTGCATGGAACTATCAACGGCTGCCTGCGCCGCCCCTGCTTCCATCAACGCTGCCCCCACGGCCGACGTGCCGCCGTGCTTCAGGAAAGTCCGACGAGATATGCCCGATCTCGCGAATCCGTCCGTACCGTGACTGCGGCTCGATTCCGCCATGCTATGCCTCCGGATTTTACTATGGTGGTCACCAAACTATGGTGATCGTCCCATCAAGCTCTGTTTGGATCACAACCAAGCTAGGGGACCGCTCGGTTCCCGCCAGACGCCATCACAACGAAGTGACATCACGAAGATCGAGAGGCTCGCCATGCCGTCGGGTCATGACTTCCGGTTCCGCAAGGGCGCGTCGCGTCGATCGGTTTCGCTGCACCGCCAAGGCAACACGAGCCGCTCACGCCATAGTTAAATTTCGAATGGCGCACTTCAGGGCGAAGTTGCGAAGTTGTCCATAAGGCCTTGATATTGAAAGATTTTCGTGATCCCGGAGGACGTGCTCGTAATATTGATTCCATTGACTTTCGTGGGCCAGAATTGGAAATCTTCCCGTATTGTGCCGTACAGTTCCGCGGCTTGCCACGAGACCGAAACTCTCAGCTACTTCTCAGCTGGCAACACATATCGACAACCGATAGGGTCAAATTGGCTACCCCTGCTCGTAGAAAAGAACACGACCCACTGGCAGAAGCTGATCGAAATAGTCGAAGTCGCGCACATTGCGTGTGAGAACGATGCAGCCGCGTTCCAGCGCCTGGAGATACAAGCTCGCATCGTTCAGCAGGGCTGGGCTCTCGCCGCGGGCAGCGCCTGACAGACGCGTCACCAAGCCGGCTAGCATTCCGGCCTCGCCTATGGCGGTCTCCGATGGGGAAAAGAGCCGGTGGCCGGGTATGTCTTCTAGGGTGCGCCGGATTTCGCGTAACACGGTCTTCGTGGCCGGGTGCAACGGATCGAGGCGGCCGAACAGGTGCGTCAGCTCAGCCAGGCAAACGGTGGAGTGATTGACAATCCGGGACTCAAGCAGTTCGTCCACGCTTACGGGAGAGCGCCCTTGGAGTACGTCGATATAGACGCAGGTATCGAGCAACAGCTCAAGGCCAGCTGAAATCGGCTTCCGAAGAATAGGCAGATCGGCGGCCGAGCGGCGTTGGATAGTGTCTGTGGTGCGTTGCGGCTTGATCCGCCGCAGCGCACGGGACAGATCAAAACTCAAGGTCGATTTCTTTCGCGACCCGGCCCTTCCGGCGGACGAACTTCACCCCAAAGTCGTCCTCAAGCGCGACCTTCGCCAAGGCGTATTCCAGTAGCTCTGTATCGGTGGTAATGCCGGACTTTTCCTTGGCAGCCGCTATGAGGTCGCGTCGAATCCGACCGCCGATCCGGCCATTCTCGCCTTCAAGCAGCCCGAGCTGCCGCGCCGTATCAATGACCGTTCGCCGCCGCAGATTTGCCTGAACCGGTGGCGGCTGAGTTTCATGGGACGACTTCAGCATCAAAAATCTCCTTGTCAAACAAAATAGCGATTCTGGCCAACAGATTCAAGATGCGGACTGTTGATCCGCGCTCACCGCCGCGCCTGCAGCAGTTCGGACTGGTTTGAAACCTCCCCTGAAGACTGATCCGGAGCGGCAAGCGCCGCCTCCGCAGCCTCGATGATTCGACTTGCAAGTGGAGTCCGTTTCTTCCGACTCATCGCCCTGTGGCCAGGTTTGCTGTTCCCGCAAACGCAGGTAAGCCTTCATCCCCCCAGCGCCGATACATGTTCCAGATCCTGCCGGCGCTGTTTCGCGCGTCGCTCGTAACTGGCCTGGTTCTTGGTCGCGATCAACGTGTGCGGGCTGCCGCGCCTTTCGGTGGCGAGGTCAAGGTCGCACGCGGCGTTTCGGACGCTCTCCTCGACGTGGGTCCGCCGGTTCTGGGCCACCCTTAGGCGCCATTGCTGTTGATGAGGGGCAATCAGAAATGCGCCGAGTGCGCGACAGTCGTCGCATGTGCATTTGAGCGGATTGGTACGCGACCAGTCCCGTGGAGCCTCCAGCGGCAGCGCGATGCGACCGCGCAGATGGTCGAGAGCCGCCTCACGCAGCCGGCCGACGGCCGGCCATGCCATGCTCTGCGACCGCTTGGCGAAGGCCAGTGCCGCCGGGACCAGCACCGCGTCCGGCGTGTAGGTCCGGGGCCAGGCCAGCAAGTTCTCGATCGCGCGCGCCGCGAGCCCGGCGTCGATCTTGCTCGTCGCCGTCAGGAGATCGACGACGAAGCCAGGCCGTACGGACGCAGGTCGCGTCCAGGGGTCGAGCTTGGCACGTTTGGCCGGGTCACCCGGCAAGACGTCGATCAAAGCTGCGCCGATCTTCGCGGCGTCGCCAACGGACTCGGTCGGCGCCGCTACGCAACGCAGCAGCAAGTCGCCGCAGGCGCCGAGATGGGCCGCGGTATTGCGTCTGACGATCTCGACCAGCAAGTCCGTGGCCCGCCGTGGCGGAAGAAGTGCGGCGGCTCGCACGATGGCGTCGTTATCGGACGCCGCGTAATGGCCGTTGGAAGAAAGCTCCGCAAGGAGCTCATCGATGCGCGCCGCGTTGCCCAGCCGGACCTGCAGGTCGAGCATCCGACCAGCGGCGGTATCACTCTCCCCGCGCCATGTCTCACGGGGCCAGGAGCGCAGCATCTGTCCCGAAAGCTCATCAGCCTCCCCCCACACCTGTCGCTTGACGGCGATGTCGCTCGTCTCCCAGTGCTTCGCCAGATCTTCGAGATACGGCAGCGTCGCCCCGAGGCCGGCTTGGTTAAGCACCGCGAGCCGCCGCGCGCGCGGCCACAGCACCAGACCGGCGCGGCGATACGTACGGTCGAAAGAGGCGCCCTCGTTGCCCGTCGCCTCATGGAAATGCTGCTCGTCCGGCGCAAGATCTTCGAACGCATCGGGCGGACAGAGCTCCTCCTCATCGAATGGAAAATCCTGAAACCCGATCTCGCCGCCGTCCGGACGCCGCCATGCGGACAGGGTCAGCGAGCTCTCGAAAACTTCGGCGACTTCGAATTCTTCATCGCCCTCGTCGTCTCGATCCCAGCGCCTGCGGCGATAATTGCCGGTGTGTTCGGCGCTGCCGCTCTCCTCGATCGATACCAGGACAAGATGGAGATCGCACTCCGCCGCCGCTGCCGCCTCGATCAACACCGACGCCACGCCCGCATCGGCCCCCTTGAGGGCGTCGAACGACAGCTCCGCCGGCGTGTAGGCATGCTCGAGCGGCACGATCAGCTTGTCGGGCTCGTCCTCGACGCCCGCCCACCCGCGCAGCAGGTCCGCGACGTGCGCCTCGACCGCGCGATAGTCGGGCGCCGGCAGCGAGCGTCTCTTGCCGAGGAAGCGCAAATTATAGACGAGGATCAGGCGATGTCCGGTGATGACCGGGCGCACTTCATGCAAGCAGTCTGCATAGAAGGCGGCGAATCCAATTTCCGACGGATCTTCGGGGTGCAGATCGAACATCACCTCTCGACCCAGGTGCCGCACGACCAGCTCGCCGCCACGATGAGCAGAGGGAAGCACGATCACCAGGGTCGCGAACATGCCGGGCGTCTTTTCGGTGTCCCGGTGATTAAGGAAGAAGCTGCCGGCGTCATAGACGAGAAGCTTGTAGAAGTCCGCCGCGACCGGCTCTTCGACGCCAAGGCCGCGGGCCGCGTCGGTGACGAGCTCGGCCAGCGTCGGCTCCCAACTACGCCCGCCGATCTGGATCCTGCGCGGGTCGATCTGCCAGGTTCTGCGCACGTCGCGATCGAGCACCGCTTCCTCGCCGCGTCCATGGGGTGCGGCCTCGGCTACGGCGACCAGCCGCTCGGCCTGCGCCTCCGGAAGCGGGAAGGCGATCCTGCCCACGCCCTCCACGTCGATCGTCGGCATGAAGATTTCCCGCAGGCCACCGACGCAGAAGTCGCCGGGGCGCTCGACCGAGCGCAGGCAATCAGGCAGGGCGGCGGCGATCGACGACATGAGTACTCCCGACAGTCTGGAAAATGAACACAGCGTATGGAAAACCTTATCTAGACCCGGCGCGTCGGCCTCTCAAGAAATTTGCACAGCAAAGACACCCGATACTTGTCGTTGCGCTTTATCTGAGAAATGGCCCTTCTCGTTCATCAAAACTCGGATATCAGACTCAGCAGCGCTGTGGAGCGCCCAATGAAGGGCCACGATAGAGAATTTCCGCGGCGCAATGGACGGACAACGGCCTCTGGCAGCTCGCGCAGCCGGCATCGCGGAAGCGACTATGATGCGCCTTCGAGAATGTCGAATGGTCCGGCAAATCGCCTTCCAGGCCGAGCTGGCAAAAGCCACCGCAAGGCCGGTTCAGATGCGCCTCCTACCGAGCCGCCGCTCCGGGCGGATGCCGAAGCAGTAGCCGACGATCAGCATGCGGATCAGCAGCTCCGAGTCGATCGAGGGGTTCGAGTCCAAATCGTGGCGCCAAAGCAAACAAGAAAATCTAGCAAATCAATGAATCAAAGCTTTTGGTGGGCCCGGAGGAGGTTTGGGAACCATGAAAAATCAAGTACTTGGAAATCAGGGGGACTGCCGAGTGTTCAAATCTGCTCCAATGTTTTTTAATGTTTCTGCCCCACTATAGCGATGAACGCCTCGCTCAGGTTCACGCGTGAGCGAGGAAATCCTGCCGGTGTTTCAGTCTCACATGAGGGGTCGCGGTAGCGTCACTTCTCTAATTTCAGAGTGCATCCTTCACGATTGTCACGCCACAGCAGCACGCTTCCGATAAGGTGCTTGACCGGTTCGACCTCACCCTCGTTCGCGCCATACATGCGCCGCTTATCGACGATCTTTTTTCCAAACTGCAGGAGAGACGTGCGGACGTGCGGTTGTCACGTCCCAGTGCTATGCGGGTGGTGCAATAGCGTTTTCGGAGTGTAGCAAATGTCCAATCTGCCGATTTCATCGAAGCCTATATCGCCGCCTATAGCCGCAGAATGAGAAGCAGGTCGGACCTCTATGCGAGAGCGGCCCTGTTCCTCCCGACAGAACCGCCGCACGTCGGGATGCGCAATGGCTCGTCAGATCCGCTTTAGCTCGAGCGCATGGCGATGCCTACGCAGCGGATAAACGCGAGATGTGCGTTCGCGCTCCCCGGTTAGCCGCTTCCTTGTCAAGGTTGATGATGTTCGATGTTTGTTCTATAGCAAGCTGTCGGTTGTGGTGGTCAGTTCAAAAAATTGATTTGTGCGGCACACCCGCTGCCTAGATGTTACGGACTTCGCATGAAGGGCCGATTACGAGGGGTAACCATGGTTCACACTGCACGCCTCCGCCACGATTCTCTGGCCGCCCCCTCCAGCAGAAACGTCCCGGCAAAATGGCTCGCCGCCGCGGCCTTCGCGGCGATCGGCTTGCTCGCGGCCCCGGCCGCACAGGCGCAGGAAGCGCCTCCCGCGCCCGTCGTCACGGTAGCCAAGCCGCTGGTGCGCGATATCGTCGAGGACGATGAGTTCGTCGGCCGTTTCGAAGCCGTCGACCAGGTTTCGCTGCGCTCTCGCGTCGGCGGCTATCTCGACCAGGTCCATTTCCAGGACGGTACGCTGGTCAAGCAGGGCGACCTCCTGTTCACCATCGACCAGCGGCCGTTCAAGGCGGCGCTGAACCAGGCGCAGGCGCAGGTCGACTCGGCCAAGACCCTGGTCGAATTCAGCAAGATGCAGTTCGAGCGCGCCGAGACCCTGTCGCGCGAAGGCAACATACCGGTTTCGACACTGGACGACCGCCGCCGCGAATATCTCGCCGCCCAAGCGCAACTGGACGGCGCGGAGGCGGCACTTGAAAACGCAAGTCTCGATCTCGAATTCACCGAGATCAAGGCGCCGTTTTCCGGCCGGGTCGACCGCCGGCTCATCTCGCCGGGCAATCTGGTGCAGGCCGACCAGACCGTGCTGACCACCATCGTCTCGATCGACCCGATCGACTTCTATTTCGACATCGATGAGCGGACCTACTTCGCTTATGCGCGCGACGCCCGCGAGCGCGGCGGCGTCATGCAGGAGGGCGCCGGCGGCGTCGATGTTGTCGTCCGTGTCGCCGACCGTGATGAAGCGACGTTCAAGGGCAAGCTCGACTTCGCCGAGAACCGTCTGGACGAAGCTACCGGCACGATGCGGGCCAGGGCGCGCTTCGACAACAAGGACGGCGTGCTGCAGCCGGGCATGTTCGGCCGCATCAACGTGCCCGGCTCGCTGCCGCATCCGGGCGTGCTTCTGCCTGACGAGGCGATCGGCGCCGACCAGAACCGCCGCATCGTCTTCGTTGTCGACGAGGCAGGCCTGATCTCGGCCAAGCCGGTCCGCACCGGCCCGCGCATCGACGGCTATCGCGTTATCCGCGAGGGCCTCACCGGCGAAGAGACCGTGGTAATCAACGGGCTGGTGCGAGTGCGGCCGGGCGTCACCGTCAAGTCCGAGATGACCACGTTGCCGCCCAAGGTTGAAGCCGAAGGGCAGACGCAATGAACTTCGCCCATTTCTTCGTCAACCGCCCGATCTTCGCGGTGGTGCTGTCGATCGTGCTCGTGCTCGTCGGCGGCATCGCCTATACGCAGCTTCCGGTCGCGCAATATCCCGAAATCGCGCCACCGACCATCGTGGTGCGCGCCTCCTATCCGGGCGCCGACGCCGAGACGGTCGCCGCGACCGTGGCGACGCCGATCGAACAGGAAATCAACGGCGTCGAGCACATGCTCTACATGTCGTCCTATTCCTCCGGCGAAGGCTCGATGTCGCTCACCATCACCTTCCGCCCCGGCACCGATCTCGACGCGGCGCAGGTGCTGGTCCAGAACCGCGTCTCGATCGCCGAAGCGCGCCTGCCGGAAGAGGTGCGCCGGCTCGGCATCACCACGGCGAAAAGTTCGCCCGACCTGATGATGGTCATCCATATGCTGTCGCCCGACGACACATATGATCAGCTCTACGTCTCGAATTATGCGCGTTCGCGCGTGCGCGACGTCCTGCTGAGACTGGACGGCGTCGGCGACGTGCAGATCTTCGGCGAGCGCGAATATTCGCTGCGCGTCTGGCTCGACCCGGAAAAGCTGTCCGCCTACGGCATGACCGCAGGCGACGTAGTCCAGGCGCTGCGCGACCAGAACGTCCAGGTGTCGGGCGGCTCGATCGGCGCGCCGCCGATTGGCGACGGCTCGGCCTTCCAGTATACGGTCACCACGCAAGGGCGCTTCGAAGACGCGCGCGACTTCCGCTACGTCATCGTCAAGTCGACTGAGGACGGCCGCTTGATCTCCCTGCAGGACGTGGCGCGCATAGAGCTCGGCGCCAGGGACTACGTCACCAATTCCTATCTCAACAACAAGGCGGCGGTGGCGCTCGGCATCTTCCAGCGGCCGGGCACCAATGCCTTGGCCTCGGCGGAAGAAATCCAGGAGACCATCGCGGAGCTTTCGGAGGATTTCCCGGAGGGGCTGGCCTACGAGATCATCTACAATCCGACCGAGTTCATCGCCGAATCTATCAACGAGGTCTATGTCACCATCGCCGAGGCGATCCTGCTGGTGGTGATCGTCATCATCGTGTTCCTGCAGTCGTGGCGCATGGCGATCGTGCCGATCGTGGCGATACCGGTCTCGCTGATCGGCACGCTTGCCGTGCTGCTCGCCTTCGGCTTCTCGCTCAACATGCTCACTCTGTTCGGGCTGGTGCTGGCGGTCGGCATCGTTGTCGACGACGCCATCGTGGTTGTGGAAAATATCGAGCGGAACATCCGGCTGGGGCTCGCTCCGCGCGCCGCTGCGCACAAGACCATGGATGAAGTGGGAAACGCGGTCCTCGCGATCTCGCTGGTGCTGATCTCCGTCTTCGTTCCGGCGGCTTTCATTCCCGGGATTTCCGGCCAGTTCTACCTGCAGTTCGCCATCACCATCGCGGTCTCCACCGCGATCTCCGCATTCAACTCGCTGACGCTTTCGCCGGCTCTCGCTGGCGTGCTTTTCAAGCCGCACATCGAGGAACATTCGAACTTCTTCCTGGCAAGGTTCGGCCGCGCTCTGGCGAACGGGTTCAACAACGGGTTCGACAGGATGGCGGACGGCTATGCGTGGCTGGTGCACAGACTGGTCGGCACGACTCTGGCGCTTGCCGCCATGCTGCTCGTCTTCGCAGGCCTGCTCTACGCGACCTATCACATGCTGCAGACGGTGCCGCGCGGCTTCATCCCGAACATGGACCAGGGTTATGCGATCGTCGTCGTGCAATTGCCGGAGGGCTCTTCGCTCGCCCGAACGGACGCAGTCATCCAGAAGGCGTCGGATATCATCCGCGAGACGCCGGGTGTCGCCAACGCCGTCGCCTTCGCAGGATTCAACGGCGCGACATTCACCAACGCCAGCAATTCCGGCGTGATCTTCGCGCCATTCAAGAGCTTCGAGGAACGGCTCGAGAGCGGCGATACTTCCGACAAGATCATCGGCACGCTGTTTGGCAGCCTGCAAAGCATCCAGGAGGCCTTCATCATCGCGCTGCCGCCGCCGCCAGTGCGGGGCATCGGCAACTCCGGCGGCTTCAAGATGATGCTCCAGGAGCGCAACAGCGCCGACATGCGGCCGATTCTGGCGCTGGCCAACGAAATCGCCGGCAAGGCCAACCAGACGCCCGGGTTGATGGGCGTCTTCACCACCTTCTCGGCCTCCAGCCCGCAATTCTTCCTGGCGATCGACCGCGACAAGGCGCGCATGCTGAACGTGCCGATCCCCAACATCTTCGAGACGCTGTCGATCAATCTAGGCACCGCCTATGTCAACGATTTCAATGCCTTCGGTCGCGTCTACCAAGTGCGGGCGCAAGCCGACCAGGCTTTCCGCATCGATCGCGACGACATATTGAAGCTGAAGGTGCGCTCGGCGGCCGGCGACCTGGTGCCGCTCGGCACACTGATCGAGATCCGCGACGTCACCGGTCCCTCGCTCGTGCAACGCTACAACATGTATGTCTCCGTGCCGCTTCAGGGCAATGCAGCGCCGGGTGTCGCCACGGGCACGGCGCTCGACCTGATGGAGGGGATCGCAGCCGAATCGCTGCCGCAGGGCACTTCCTTCGAATGGACTGAACTCGCCTTCCAGGAGCGGCAGACCGGCAACACGGCGGTCTTCATCTTCGGCCTGTCGGTTCTGTTCGTCTTTCTGGTGCTCGCCGCGCTATACGAAAGCTGGATTACGCCCTTCGCCATCGTGCTTATCGTCCCGCTCAGCGTGCTGGCCGCCCTCTTGGGCGTCGCCTTCCGCGGTCTCGACAACAACATCCTCGTGCAGATCGGGCTGATCGTGCTCATCGGCCTGGCGGCGAAGAACGCGATCCTGATCGTCGAGTTCGCGCGCCAAGGTGAGGAGCGCGGCCTTGACGCCGTCGAGGCGGCTGTCGAGGCCTGCCGGCTGCGGCTGCGGCCGATCCTGATGACGGCATTCGCCTTCATCCTGGGCGTGGTGCCGCTAGTGATCGCCAGCGGGCCTGGCGCGGAAATGCGCCAATCGCTCGGCACGGCCGTGTTCTCCGGCATGCTGGGCGTGACGTTGTTCGGCCTCTTCCTGACGCCGGTCTTCTACGTTGCTCTGCGCAGGACATTCCGGCGCAGGCGGCCTGAAGCCGGCCAGACCCTGGCTTCCGAGAGCGGCGCAGCCGAGTAGACGCCGAGCCGATGAGGCGCCGGGTTCAGGCTGAAGCCGGACCGGCGGGTTCCTGGATCTCGCGGAGGGATGGATCGGCGATCCATCCCTCGAGGGGATCGAGATGTTCCGGCGCGCCGTATCGCTCGCTTTGCATCGTCCACGCCCAGGCCGTCTGGATCGCTCAGAAAAGCGCATCGAGCCGATCGCCGCTGGGGTCGTCGGCCGACCGACGAACAGGAGCAAAAATAGAGGATAGAAACAGGCACAAGATCGCTTCTCCTGCCCTTGGATCGTGGTCAGGCGACAACATTCAATCTGAATACGGCGGGTATAGCGGAGCTCAAGTGGCCCACTTTAGATAGACGTCGGCCATAAATTATTGATATTGAGCGACAATGGTGGTGGTGGCAGTCTCTGGCGAACCAGTCTCTGTCCAATTTTCCCTGATAGGCGCCGAAAAACAGTGAATTTCTAGGTTTTTGAGGGCCTGGCCCAATTTTCTCTAAGAAATCTCTGCGCAGATTCAATGCTTTAGCGCCAAATTCCCTGTACGCGCTAACAGGGAATTATTTAGCAGCTAGCAGGGATGGCAAATCGCGGGCTGGCGGCGGCTCGCTAGCTCAGGATCGTCGTTCGACTACCAGCGGTTTGAGATGGCTAAGCCGTGCCATCCCTGCGTCTTCAGGCAGATTGCCGCGCCCTGGGGTTCTAGCTTGACGTCGGTTTGCGGCGAAATTTACCGAAAAAGCAACCTATGTTAGAGACTGCTTATAAATAGACGTTACACTGCCCACCCTGTTCTCGCCAAGGAGGGAGTGAGGAAACCGAGGGCATCGAGTGCGGTTGGCGCGTGGAGTGCTCTACTCGACGCGTGTACCTCAATCGCGCCGGAGCGAGAGGCAATGATGACAAGACAATCGTTTGTAACAGTACTTGTCGGGCCGAGCGAGTTACTCCGAGAAGGCCTTAGTCGAATCCTGGATGCGGCAAAGTTTCGTGTCCTTTTCTCTGTGGCTTGTGTTCACGATCTTCTGCAGAAGCCGCTAGCCCAGCACCGGTCCATCTTGCTCATCATAGATGTCGGCGGTACTGATGCGGATACTGAATTCGCACAAATTGCAGAATTCAAAGCGATTTATCCGACCAGCCATGCCGTCGCGCTAGCCGATCACTGTCGATCGACCGATATAGTTTCAGCTTTTCGTGCGGGGGCAGACGGGTATTTAACAAAAGTCGCTGCTTACGACACCTTCATCAAAGCTCTCGAATTGGTTATGCTAGGGCAGACGGTGTTGCCTGCCGAAACTTCAACGGCTATTCAAGAAATAAGGCATGATCTGAAACCTGACGCGGCAGCTGATGAGTTAACAAAGGTGGTTATTAACGTGGAGCATGAGGATCAAGAACCGTCAATTTTGTCAAATCGGGAAAACTGTATTCTACGCCGCCTAATCGAAGGGGAGTCTAACAAAGCCATCGCGCGCGAGATCAACATTGCCGAAGCTACGGTGAAGGTACACGTCAAGGCCATCCTCCGAAAGATCCGGGTCCGCAACCGTACACAGGCTGCAGTTTGGGCGATGAACCATGGCATGCTTACTCCCGCATCTGGCAATGCCCCGTCGGGGAGCGAAAAGATGGCAACTCAGCCGTTTCACAATATATCATCATTCGGGCTGGTGGATTCGCTTTTGCCAAAGCTTCGCCCTGATATGACGCTCCGCTATCAAGAACCATACGCTCAAATCATCCCCCGGCGATGGTAGCGAGCGGTGGAGACGGCATCGCAGGGGCGCATGAGGTGGACCCCGCCAGTGTTACTACCATTTTGAAGTTCAGGGCTTTATCAAAGTGGGCAAAGCAAAAATTACTTCTGGATTTTCGTTCAGCGAAGTGCGGATCGGAACGGTCGAGGGCGGAGAATCGGGGTTCTGGTGTGGAAATGCGACCAACTGGTGGCGGTCCTCACCCAGATCGACGAGGAAGCCTACTCGACGAAAGGCAAATGGTTTCTCGAGACGGGCTTCGGGCTGCTAAGCGGGCAGCACAACGAGCGGTGATCATGACCGTTGCGCCCATTCGCGGAGTCCGATGGACATGATCTTCCACGGCTGGTCGACGAGCTTGTTCCTTGCGGCGCAGCAATGGATGACGATGTCGTCGTAGTCTTTGAAGATACGGTTGGAGAGCCAGTTGTCGCGCATGAACTGCCAGACGTTTTCGACTGGGTTCAGTTCCGGTGAGCGCGGCGGCAGGAACATCAGGGTGATGTTGTCCGGCACCTTCGGTTTCGGAGTCACATGCCATCCGGCCTGATCGAGGATGAGCACCGCATGCGCGCCGTCGTCGACGCTCCGGCTGATCTCGGCGAGGTGCTCCCGCATCGCCTCGGTATCGCAATAGGGCAGGACAAGGCCCGCGCCCTTTCCCTTCCGGGGGCAGATGGCCCCGCTGGTCGAACCAGTGGGGGAATTTCACACAATAGCTTTGCCAGTTGCTGCGAGTCCAGCAAGGCTCGGCAGGCGTTTCCAGTTCGGCGATGTCGCGAAGGCGCTCACCATATTGCGCCGCAAGCTGCCTCCGCCGCGTGAAGAGTGCGAGAAGCCGTTGCAGTTGCTCACGCCGATGGCAGCCTGCAGGTCAGTCAGGCGGTAATTGTAGCCGAGTTCAGGATAGCCCTCGTAGATCACCTGTTTCGAGCCGTGCCGGACTGTGTCGGTAACGCTCATGCTGTGTTGGCCGACTAGCATGCATGACCTTGTCTCCTGCTGCTCGGGGGTAAGGTCACGCGTGATCCGAGATACCAGGCGACGTTTGCAATCCGACGTAGGCGCAGGTTTGAACGCAGGCCGATCGCCCGGGAGAGTCTCAGTATAGCCCTATCCACGCCGTATTCTGGTCATGAATGTTAGCATTATACCCCCAGACGAAATTTCTGGTTGTATAAGCGGAGTTTCGTTAAGGCGATAAATTATCGTTTATTGTCGATGGGTGTCCTTCAAGATACTTATAGTGATTAACATTTTAACTGGAGAAACACATGAAGTCGATGAATTCCGACAAGGGAATGCAGTGGAAACACTCGGAAAGGTTGAACAACTCACGCGCGTCGACGGAGACAGCCGCGTCGAGCCCGACCTCGACCGTGACGACCGAGGCTCCCACTTCCACCGATTCCGCGTCGACGGCATCCACGGCTTCCACGTCGACGGAGACAGCCGCGTCGAGCCCGACCTCGACCGTGACGACCGAGGCTCCCACTTCCACCGATTCCGCGTCG
>NZ_JBVVQC010000008.1:22837-23930 GCF_055811515.1 Mesorhizobium sp. WSM4841 | reverse complement strand
ACGCCATCCACGCAGCCGGCGCAGGGTCTTACCCACACCACCACACCGATCCAATCGAAGTACGATGGCCAGGTGATTGAAAATCTTGACATCTACGTCACCAACGGGGACGCGGTCACGATTACGCACGACAATGTCATCCTGCGCAATTGTCGTATTCATCACGTCGAAGGCGACGGGGTGACGGTTTCGGGCGCAACCGGCGTCACGATCGAGAACACCGAGGTCATCAACGCCGACCCGCCGGCGGGAATCGACGCCGAGACGAGCCCGAACATCAACAACATCAACGCAGAAAACGCCGCGAACCTGACCGTTCAAAACACCACGGTGCGGGAAGGCTCGACCGGCATCTATCTCCTGAACTCGCCCGGCGCGGATCTTTCGAACGTCGATGGCTACAACTTCCATGGGCCCATGCCGCGCGGTCAGTTCGTCCAGTTCAACAACTCGGGCAATAGTTCGCTGACCGACTTCTATGCCGTCAACGAAGCCGGCAGTTCGCATCCTGAGGACATCGTCTCGGTCTATGGCAGCCCGAATACGACGATCTCTAACGGGGTGATCGACGGTAACAACTCCGTGACCGGCGTCGGCGTCATGTTCGAGAACGCATCAACCGGCGGCAGGGTGCAGAACGTTGACGCCATCCATCAGGGCAATGGCGCGTTCTCGTCCTACGCGAGCGATGTCACCTTCGATGACACGAGGTCGTTCGACGGTATCAACGAGGACCAGGGCCGCGGGCTGTCCTCGTCGAATGGACTGATCTGGAATGTCAGCTCCGGCGGGGTCAGCGTCCTGAACTCGAGCTACACCAACCCTGGCAATCCCAACAACATCATTTGGGACAAGTCAAAGGCGGTCGTAGCCGACGTGCACGAGGATGCCGCCGCCACCCCAATGGCACACATCGATAACCAGTTCGCCTGGGACTACGCAGTCTGAACGGGCGGGGGGGGGGGGGGGGGGGGGGGGCGGGGGGGGGCCGGGCGCCGCCGGGGGGGGGGGGGGGGGGGGGGGGGGGGGGCGGGGGGGGGGGGGGGGGGGGGGGGGGGGGGGGGGGCGGCGGGGGGGGGGGGGGGGGGGGGGG
>NZ_JBVVQC010000008.1:0-22827 GCF_055811515.1 Mesorhizobium sp. WSM4841 | reverse complement strand
CGGGGCGCCCCCCCCGCGCCCGCGCCCCCCCCCCCCCCCCCCCCACCCCCCCCCCCGCCGGCCCGGCCCCCCCGCCCCGCCTCCCGCGCCGCGGGCCCGGCGGGGCCGGGCCGGCGGCCCCCCCCCCCACTTCAGCACGGTGAGATGGGGCAGGGCTCGCGCTCGGACCAACTCGGCGGGTGGTTCCGTCGGGGGATTTTTGCATGAGACCTCGCCCTGCCCTGCCGCCTTCCTCCCTCGTGAACAGAGACCTGAAGATGGCCAGGGTTAAAGCGCCCGCGACCGCTTCACTGGATTCGGATAATAGATGACAAATTCCTCCGTGCATGTGCCCTCGCCGCTCGCGGGAGCCTTGCGCGAGATCCGTCCGGGCCTCTTCGCGGCCGGAGGGCTCTCGCTCTTCATCAATCTTCTCATGTTCGTGTCTCCGCTCTACACGATGCAAATTTATGATCGCGTCCTAACGAGCCGTAATGCCGTCACGCTCGTCATTATTTCGGTGATCGTGGGCGTGTTGCTGATGACCTATGTTGCCCTCGAACATTATCGGGCTCGTATCCTCCAGCAGGCTGGCGTGCGGTTCGACCGGCTCTTGTCCGGTCCCGCCTTCGAGGCGGCGCTTTCCTCGGCGCTGCGTGTCCGCGGATCGAATCATGCACAGACCCTGCGCGATCTCGACCTCATGCGCGACATTCTTTCGGGCGGCGTCATCATGGCGCTGATGGACGCGCCCTGGGCTCCGATCTACATCGTGATCTGCTTCCTACTTCACCCGTTGATCGGCCTTGTGGCCCTCGTCGGCGCGGTGGCGATAGTGACGATCGCACTCGTAAATGAGCGAGCGACGAAGGGCTTGCTCTTGCGAGCCTCGCTCACGAACACTCGCGCGATCGACAGGCTCGGCTCCTCGCTGCGCAATGCAGAGGCAATTCGGGGGCTCGGGATGGGGCCTGCTATCCGGTCATGGTGCACCGGAATCCGCGAGGAAGCGCTAGGTTACTCCGTCAGCGCGGGCGAGCGCGGCGGCACCCTTCTTGCGTTGTCCAAGTTTCTGCGCATGGCCATCCAAACGGCCATGATGGGCGTCGGTGCGTACCTGGCTATTAACCAGGAAATCTCCGGGGGCGTCCTGTTTGCGGCGTCGCTTATCATGGGTCGGGCGCTTGCCCCGATTGAGATCATGGTGGCGCAATGGAAAAGTATCGTGTCCGCGCGCAGCGCCCACGCGCGCCTGGAACGCATATTCGAGGAGAACCCGCCCATTGCCGGACGCGTGCGTCTGCCTGACGTCAGGGGTACGGTTTCCGTCGAGAACCTTTTCGTCCTCGCCCCCGGTACGAACACGCCGGTCGTCATGGGCGCGACGTTCACGCTGAAGGCGGGAGAGGTCGTCGCCCTCGTCGGGTCATCGGGCTCGGGCAAATCCTCGCTCGCGCGTGCGCTTGTGGGTGCGTGGCCGCCGGCGCACGGATGCGTGCGACTCGATGGCAACGATTTGCGCCATTACGATCCGGACCAACTCGGCACCGCGCTCGGCTACCTGCCCCAGGATATCGAGCTGTTCTCCGGTTGCGTGCGCGACAACATTGCGCGCTTCCGAGCGGACGCGGCCGATGCGCAGGTGACCGAGGCGGCAACACACGCCTCTGCGCACGAGATGATCCAGCGCCTCCCCAACGGGTATATGACCGACATCGGGGAGGATGGAGTCGGACTGTCGGGTGGGCAGCGGCAGCGGGTTGGTCTCGCGCGCGCCCTGTTTGGCAAGCCGAGCTTCGTCGTGCTCGATGAGCCTGATGCCAATTTGGACAGCGATGGCAATCGCGCACTGATCCGGGCCATCGAAGGGTTGCGGAGAGACGGAAAGACCGTTGTGATCGTGACCCACAGGCCGAACCTCCTGTCGGCGGTGGATCGAATGATCATCATGCAGGAAGGACGAATAGCACAGATGGGCAGTCGTGACCAGTTGCTGCCGTCGCTCGTCGGCCCGAACGTAGCGCCGGCACCGCGGCGGCCCGTTTGGGATGGAGGGCGCGCCGGACCGCCGGCGTCAGATCCAGCGCACTCTCTCCTCCGCCGGACACGCGTCGATGCATAACGAGTCGAGACCAATGATGATGGTGCCTGACACCTCGAAAAGGACTGCAGTCATAGCACGCGTTCGCGGGCTCCCGACGCGGACGGTCCGCTCGACCCCTGCCTCCGCTTGTACAAGCGCGGTGGGGCCGACACTTTCCGCGCTTTTGCGTGCAGGACGGGCGACTCGAGCTAGCTTCCCGCAGATTTTCGCGCCGTTAGATTTTGCCGGCCCAGACCACAAGCCGGCGCACGCAAACCTCTCCGGCGACTGGCGCAAGCCCGCGCGGACGGGCTTTGGCATCGTCGTGCTGACCTTCGGCATCCTCGGCGGGTGGGCCTCTCTGGCCAGCCTCGACAGCGCGGTGGTCGCTTCGGGTACAGTTGTGGTCGAAACCGACCGCAAGGCGGTTCAGCACCTTGCGGGCGGTATCGTGCGTGACATTCTCGTCTCGCCCAACGCACACGTGACCGAGGGTCAGGTGCTCGTGCGCCTTGATCTCACCGAGGCGCAGGCGCAGGGCGAAATCGCGAGGTCCGCCGTCTTCTCGCTGCTTGCCGAGAAGGCACGGCTGCAGGCGGAACTGGACGGAGCCGAAATGGTCACTTTCCCGCGCGAACTCACGCTAGGGAGCGCCCCCCTGGCCCAGCGCGCGATGGAAGACCAGTTGCGACTGTTTAACAAGCGCCGCTTGGCCCGTACGAACGAGGTTCCCATTTTGCAGGAGCGCATCGCCCAGTCCGAACGGAAGATCGAGGCCGTACAATCCCAAAGCGAGGCTGTCCGTTTGCAGATCGAGAGTATCACAGAAGAGCACGACATGCTGGCGCCCTTAGCCCATAAAGGCATCATTCTGGGCACGCGGCTGACCGCGCTCAAACGGCAGCAGGCCGATCTCCAAGGTCAGCTTGGTGCCTTCCTTGCCGGAATAGCGGGCGAGCGCCACACTATCGGCGAGGCGCGACTCCAGATCGAGCAAGTCGGGCGCGAGGCCATCGAAGAGGTCTCGGCACAGTTTGCCGAGACCAGTGCCAAGCTCGCCGACGCCGGCGAAAAGCTGCACGTTGCAGATGACGTGCTCAACCGCACCGAAATACGCGCACCGCGGTCCGGGCGCGTTGTCGGCTTTAAGGTACACACGATAGGAGCCGTGGTTCGCCCCGGCGAAACCTTGATGGAGATCGTCCCTGATGACGACACTCTGATCGTCTCCGCGAAGATGTCGCCGGTCGACATCAACAATGTTGCCGAGGGCCTTCCTGCCGAGATCCGACTGCCTTCGTTCAAGGCTCGCTCGACGCCGGTCGCGATCGGCGAGGTGCAGACCGTTGCCGCGGACGCGCTCCATGACGAAGTGACGCGTGAGCCCTACTACGAGTTGAAAGTTTCCGTGCAGGTCTCTCAGTTCCCCGAACAGGTCCGCGAGAAACTTAGGCCCGGCATGCCGGCGGAGGTGATCGTTGCTACCGGCGAGCGGACCGTGCTGTCCTACTTGACGCAACCTCTAACGGACGCGTTCCGTCTCGGCATGCGCGAAAACTGAGCCCCCTTCCTTAGACAGGATCAGGGTAGACCGCAGAGGCGCGGCAATATGGCAGGATCGATGACTGCTGGGGCAAAGATCGGGCGAAGCGCGCTTCCGTTTCCACGGCCGCCTCCAACCGACTTAGGCGTTCCGGACTACACGTCATCTATGATCGGCCAGAACGACCAACGAAACCATTCTAAGGCTTGCGGCCAGAGTGGACGCGTTTCTTGCTGCCCCATCCATGTCCGGGACGTGCGCCATGCGATGCGGCAATAGCTTGCGAGTTCAAGCTCGTGCCAAGCAACAGAGCAATGGATGGAGGTGTTACAACAGCAAAACGCCCGGCATTCTTTAGAAATTCACGACGTGCCTGTTCTTCCGGGACAAGTTTATCTGTCTTTACTTTGGAATATTTCCAGCTCTTCATCAAATGTACTCCAGGCTTAGAATAACAACTCTAACCTCTGACCATATAAACTATCATATGCGACTCGTGAAGACAACGCGCCATCAAGATACAATTCAGGAAATTAAGTATTACTACACTTTTGACCCGAGATCGCCGTCAAGGAGGATGCTAGTGGCGCGGCGTCCAAAGTCGAGCGGACTCCGTCGGCCCAAGCCATCGCCATGTAGGAGTCGCCACATACCCCACAGCGAATTGCCGACCAGGCGCAATGGAACGCCGAGGACGGGATGGTACAAGGGGAAGACACGCCGCCAGTGTTGAAAGCGAACCAATGGGCGCCGCACATATTGCGCCGGTGCTCTGACGCCAAAGAAGTGACTCAATGCCAGGAGTTGAGTATCGAACGCGTTCCGCGCGCTCTGGTCGGGCAAGGATGTTCGGAGCACCGCCCAATCCAGCTTATGCTGTTCCGCCAGCCGCGCCAGATCATAAAGGTGGCGAAAGTCGGTCCTTCCGCGCCAGTAGTCCGCCTCCTTGATGAGATCATGCATGATCCAGTGGAGGGCCCGCGACTGTGGGGCGGGGATTTTCGCCCTAAGGCCGTGACGGCGGGCAAGCCTCGGGGACTCGCGGTCAATCTCCCGGTACGGCCGGAGCTCCAGGAGACCGACGTCTTGCGGGCGCGCCATGCCACCATCGACCGTCACTTCGGCATAGCCAAGCTTGGCAAGGCAAGCCCGGGCAGCCCCTTCTTTGGCCGTTTCCACAGCCACGTCGAGATCGCTCATGATCCTGTCGGGAACCCTGCCGCTCGACGAAAGGAACAAGGGAACGGCCCCTTTGAGCAGGACCGGAACGACGCCCCCCTGATTGAGGGCAGCAACGGTTTCATTCAGCTGCCTGCGCAAGCGCAAATTGCGTTCCCGGTTGCAGCGGTAAATGAACTGAAGATACTGGCCCACGTCTTCGGGGAGCCGGTCAAGCTGGCCCGTGTGCGCAAGAGTGGCGAACAAGACGGGCGTAAGCAGAGTGTGGTTGGCGAGTGCAATTACCGCCTGCCAGTCGGCCGTTACCACCAGGCGGCCGCTAAGTCCCGCGATCAGGGCCTCGAGCGCATCCCTGGTGGGCTTCATCGGCACGCCGCCTTCAGCAGTTCCAACGCGTCATCCAATTTGGCATAGGTCAGGCAAAAGCCCTGTGCCGATCGGATGACTTGGCAAAGAACGTCGAACGCGGTGCTGCTTAGCTCTTTATTCCGCGCAAAGGCGCCGTTCAGCAAGCCACCCAGGATGTCGGTCGGGTCAATCACCCGCAGTGAAGGTTTGGCATCCTGCGTCCGACAGAGCAAGACCACCCAGCCCACGGGCCGGGGAACGGGAGGGACATGATCCTTAGGCACAAGAAAGCGCACGCGCCTGCGATCGGGGCGCCGGTAAACCGGAGACCTGCCGAGTTCGGGGAAAAATTGTCCGAGAATGGACCATGATCCCGATTTGACTGCAGGCGCAAAAGCAAGGCCGATACCCTGTCCGGCCGAGTCGAGAAGTGTCACATCGTCTGCCGCGAAGCCAAACCCCGCGTGGACCAGCGCCAAGGTCAGCGTCGTCTTGCCCGAGCCGGGGTTACCACAAAGGAGGAGCGTGCGGCCGTTCTTGAAAAGCGCCGCCGCATGGAGGGCGAGTTCATATTCACTGTCCCCAAGCACTTCGGCCAGCAGTTGCCCTTTGACCATAATGGGTATCTCGTCTCGACCACAGGAATCAGTCCAGTGGCCATCCCGGAACAGGTGGATCCGCTCCCTGCGCTCAACCAGATGGAATAGAACGTCGACGGCCCTGTTTCGAACTTCGAGATGCTGAAATACGGTCGCGGCCGGAAAGGCGACGGCCGCCGGATACAGTATGCGCACACACACGCCTGGAACAGCAACGACCTGGCAGATATATTGATGAGCTGCGGTTGGGCACGGCGGTGGAGCAGGCTGGATTAGGCCGAGTTGTTCCCAGTCTTGAAGGGCAGCCTCGACATAGCCATAGGCCTCTTGCCTATCAACGCCACGGGCTGCCATCTCGCCCAAGATAGCCTCGACCGGCACGCCTTCTTCAAGCGAGCGCCAGATATCCGCCGCAGTGTCATTGAGCGCAAAAACTACCCCCTGCGTTGAACTGAGCAGGATATTTTGTCCTTTGATGCATGCAAGCCGACCTTGGGGAACTAACCTCGCCGTAGCATACTCGATAAGGGGAGGCCCCGCAGTTCGGTCAGTGGTTCGGGTTTGTTGCGGACTCACAGAAGCCGTCATCCTCGTTTGTCTGGGCGTGGAGATCGTTCCATTCGAGTGGAACTCACGACCAGAGAGACACGATCTTCGTCAATCGCCCGAGTCATAGCATTCCTCTCCGCTCCCATAGCGGTACCTTGCCAACCCCGTTGCCGTGCGGGCACTTTTGCTTGAAGTCGCAGGTTATGCATTGAGCGGTCGCTGTGTTTCGCATTGATCATCGCTTGCATTCAGATGTTCTGTAACAGCGCCAGCCGCCACTCCTTGCAAATCAATCACTTGCCACACAAAATCGCCTCCAGCGGCCTCGGACCGGCAAAGTTGGGCTAGAAGGCGTTTCGCCCCGTCCAGATGCGGGGGATGGTCAGAAGCAGGATCTTTATGTCGAGCCAGACCGACCAGTTGTTGACGTACCACATATCGTGTTCGACACGCTTGATCATCATGTAGACATGCGGCGTCGCGCCGCGGCAGCCATTTATTTGTGCCCAGCCGGTGATCCCCGGCTTCACCTTGTGCCGAGCCGGATAGAGAGAAATGATCTGGCTGTATTCGCTGTCATGCGCCAGCGCGTGCGGCCGCGGGCCTATCAACGACATGTCGCCCTTCAGCACGTTCCACAGCTGCGGAATCTCGTCGATACTGAACCTTCTCAATATGCGCCCAACGCGGGTGACGCGGGGATCGCCCCTGCAGGCTTGAGGGACAACAGGCCCGTCCTCCAGGATCGTCATCGTTCGGAACTTATAGATCTTGAACGTGCGGCCATTGAACCCGGCCCGACGCTGACAGAAGAGCACCGGCCTCCCGGATTCGAGCGCAATCAGCCCCGCTACAACGGCCAGAGGGGGCAGAAGAAATGGAAGGGCGGCAGTGGTCAGCACAAGGTCGAAGAGCCGCTTCGTAAGCAGCTGAGGCGTCGTTAGGGGCGCGCGTTGCAGTTCTATCGCCCTCGTCCCCCCCAGGTTGACGACAGGCCGCTTCAAGAGCGCGCTAACGACGTGGTCCGGAAGGAGCCTTACGGGTACCGGAACCACGCAAAGGTGAGCCGTGATTTTCTCAATCAGGGATATGTCAGCCCAACTGACAGCAAGGACTATCTCGTCGACAGAACGCCGACGCACATGTTCAATGAGCTTATCCATACATTCAAGGAGCGAGCCCTCGCTGGATGCCGCCGGCAATGTAATCGTTTGGCAGACGTCGCATCCGGAAGCCTCGATTGCCTGGACTACGCCACTTGGCACGCGCACGTCCGATTGCGTTACGATCACTACTTGCGGTTTGGCAAGCATGTCCGACCTGGTCAAGGAGGCAAACAGTCGTCCGGCGCCCAAGCGCACGAAGATGATGCCGCCAAGTCCCGTCACGAAGAACAGCATGACGGCTTGGCGCGAAAACATGTCTCCCACCTTGAGTGCAAGCGCCACAACCGACAGGCAAAGAAAGACCGCCGTCCAGATAAGCACGACCTCCTTGATCTGAGAGGCCAGCGACCGCGGCTCGGAACTCAGATATGGGCAGCGCGCATATGCGGAAGTCGAAAAAAGGGCGGCTACAACAACACCGAGCCCGAAGTTCCGGCCGTACTCGCCGAGATGTCCGAAACTCACAAGATCATATACCATTCCCGAGACGATGCTGAGCAGCACGACGGACATTGCCTCGAGAAGCGGAAACGACTGCAGAAGAACATTGCCCTTGAGGGGCACGTTCCACCGCGGTGCGTTTGACGTGGCGCCCGCACGGGGGCCTTCATGAAGAAGTGCCATGACGTTCACCTGCGTTCAAAGCCGCATCCATCCACCAATGTCGTGACGACCGCCCCCTCCTCGGCTGAAAACCGCCGAAATGCCCAGCGTGACTGCGTCCGCCGCCTGCGGTCATTGCCCCTTCACGCGAAGTTCGATTGCCGTGGCTGCGGTAGCACTCGGTTCTTGGAGTTGAGAGAATGGCAGCGACACTGTGCGAATCCAATTCGGCATAAGCTCTAACCCCAAAGGGCAGAGCCGGCGGACACACGACCTTCTCCTTGCCCGCTTCCGGCGCCTGTTAGCCCTTCGGAGTACGTCGAAATGAAATGCTCTCGCGCGCAGCACTGGAGCGGCGGACGCTCCGACGGAAGCAACCGGTTCGGAACTGCCGCTCTTTCACCGTTTGAGCACCGAACCCGAAACCGGTTCCCACTTTCGGGCCTGATCGTCTAGGCGAGCGCCATCGCATCGGCGGCGATCTGTCGCAGCAGGGACTTGCGAATGTGGAGTCGCGGGAACGGCTCCATTCCGATCGTGACAAGGATGTGCTCCCAACGGTAAACCCAATCGTGCATCTCTAGGCAACGGACCGCGTTTGTTCGGCGCAACAATTCTGTGCGGCGGGGGTTTGCGTCGAGTTCGCCAATTACGTCTGCGATACTGCTCGAGTCTGGTGATACCTCGATCACCGCGTCTTGCCAGTCAAAGTGCTCGCCGAATTCGGCGCATTGCGGCGCGGTCCCAAGCATGACGGCGCCGCCCGCGGCCCCTTCGAAGAGACGGGCAGGCAGCACCTGCTCGCCGGCAACCGTGACGGACTTGGAGTTTGCAAGTGCCGCAGGACTGAAAGCCATGAAATAGCGCGTGCGCCTGATGATATTGGCGAGCAGCAACCGATGCTCATGCCAGTCCCTGACCCGGGAATCTGTGCTTGCGAGCGTGTCGTAGAGATAGAAGAAGTCCCGCTCTTCGGCCAGCTTCAGAAGCTGCCGGTGCATTTTCGCGGCTCGGTTGCCGAACGAGTATACGTCGACCACGCGTTTGACCGGCGACAAATACGGCGTTGAAATAAGGCCGTCGACACCCGTGGCAAGAAAGGAACAGGGCGTGCGGGTGTATTGAGGCAGGCGCGGTATGCACGCGCTGTGCAACAGGAACACGTGATCGAACTGGTCCAGGAGCTTCAGATATTGGCGGTCCTGTTCGAGCGTGCTCGACCAGAGTTCGAACAGATACGCGACAGCAACCTTGCAGCGGCCGCGCCAGTCGTGGATCCGAGACAATTCAACAAGACTTTGCGGGCTCCAAGCGACGAAGAAGAAAAGGTCATAGTCTTGGGTGAGCCGAACATGCTCCATGGTTGGTGCGTTCCTCAAGCCTAGCCCTTTGCGAATCGCGCTCGTCAGTCTGTTGAAGTCACGCTGGACGTTGTGAGGGTCGTGCTTTGGCAAGATGGCGTGAAAGTGTCTCGTCAGGTAGTTGTCGATGCCGGGGGCGATCAGATCAGCATCCTCGCATTCGGCAACGATGCGGCAAAACTCATACGCCAACGCAAAGTGAGCCCGGTCCTTCGCATTGAATTCAGAGGCAACCAGTGTACGTCTCTTCAAGGAATTCTCCCGGCACTTGTCGTTCGACTTTCAACTATTCGGCCGCCGCAGGTTGGACCGGCGCATGGTGCTCCAGTGCCGGGAGGGGTTGCCGACCCAGGATCATGTCTGCTGCCTTTTCCGCGATCATAAAGACAGCGGCCGAAGTGTTGGCCGAGGGAACGGAGGGCATGATGGAAGCATCAACGACCCGCAGGCCCTTGAGGCCGTGGACCCGCAACTGGTCGTCCACGACAGATTCAGCACTGTCGGACGGGCCCATCCGGCACGATCCGCACAAATGATAGGCAGTCAGCCCGATTTCGCGGGCAAACTGCAGACGGTCGGCGTCGTCGGTTATTTTCGGGCCGGGAAGCTCTTCCGTGCAGTTGTAGCGCCTGAGCTCGGGGGCCCGAAACAGCTGCTGCACGGCCTTCATGCCGTCGACGACGACCTGTCGGTCCCGATCATCGGCGAGATAGTTGGGCTGGATGAGCGGAGCTTGAAACGGATCGGCCGAGATCGCCCGAACATGTCCGATGCTCTTCGGCCGCAACTGATAGTAGCCAAGCTTGATGACCGGAAACCGCCGCGCGCCGTGGTCGGTATAATTGCCCAGGGTAAGTTCAAGCTGGATATCGGGGGCGGACTGAAGATCCCGCGAGTTGATGTACCCGTAGACGAGCGACGGGCTGACGGCGAGAAAGTTCGGGCGGCCCAGCATCCACTTGGCCGCCTCGCGCAGGAGGGCGACGCCGTGTCCGCTGACCGTTTCAATGCCCTCCACCCGGGCGATCAGGTGGACGGTGTAGTGATCCTGAACCTTTGTACCGACACCGGACAATTCGTGCACGACCGGAATTCCAAGCTCCGAGAGCATACCCGCAGCACCGACGCCTGACAGCTGCAGCAATTTTGGTGAGTTCGCGGCCCCAGCCGAGAGGATCACCTCGCCACGGGCCTTCACACAGCTCGTTGGATGACCCGGCCCTCCTCGTGCATATCGAACGCCGATGGCACGCTTTCCCCCGAAGAGGACGGCAGTGGCCTGCGCGTTCGTGCGGACATCCAAGTTCTTCTTTTTGGCGATCGGCCGTAGGAAAGCCCGCCCTGCGCTCACGCGCCATCCCTTTTCTATATAGCGCTGATAGTAACCCACGCCGGCTTGGTTTGCCGCATTGTAGTCGGGATTGCGCGGGACACCGGCATTTAGCGCGGCCTCGATGAATGCATCACAAAGCGGATGTCGCCAATCGCAGTCTGTAATCGGAAGCAGCCCGTCAGTCCCGCGGTAGAAGGGATCACATGCCCCAAGCCTGCGCTCGGTTCTCTTGAAATAGGGCAGCAGGTCGGCGTAGCCCCAGCCTCGATTGCCCTGGCGGGCCCACTCGTCGAAGTCCGCAGCGGCGCCACGGTTGTAGATCATCCCGTTAATTGCGGTCGACCCGCCTAGTGTCTTGCCCTGCACCATTGGAATGGAACGATTGGCCGTGCCCGGGCTCGGCTCCGTTTCGAATTGCCAGGCATATTTCGGATTCGAGCATGTCTTGTAGAGTCCCGCCGGAATGTGCAGAAGGATGCTGCTGTCGGACGGTCCCGCCTCGAGCAGGCACACCGAATTGGTCCCGTCAGCCGCCAGACGATTGGCCAAGACGCAGCCTGCCGCCCCGGCTCCGACGATCACATAGTCAAAGACATCCGCCTCGACCGACATCGGTTCGCGCTCCGCTTATCGCCAGCTTCAGAGAATGGCAGGAAATCCGGCAGATGGCACTTTGCCCATCGGTATTAAGACCTATGAAGGGCTTTCGCGGCGGGCTGAATGGAGAGATGCTGTGCGGGCACAAGCCTGCCGCCAATCTGCATTCTTGGGGAACCTGCGCCGGCCGGCGCACAGGGGAGATGGGGGATGCCTGACGACAATCTCGCCGAGGAAGCCGCCTTGCCGAGAGGACGGATGCGGCATGCCCATCCGCATCTCGTCGGCGACCTCGACGTCTCCGCACAAGCGGAGCCGACGTCTGACACCCGAACGGGTCGCGCGGCCAGCAATCTCTTGAAGTCCCGCCCTAATCGGCGCTGTCTCCTTGCCGGGCTGGCGCTGCCCGTCTCGGGCGTCGTCGGCGCAGCGCTGCATCTGGGCATGGGGCGATCGGGCGGCGGTAAATGGTTCGGGGGCGCGGCCACCTTTCTGCGTCCAAGCGGACCGGTGCTCTCGCGCGCAGATGGGCAGATCATTGAAAATCTTGACATCTATGCCCCCCATGGCAACGGGATCACGGCACTCCATCAGGGCGTCATCGTCCGCAGCTGCCGCATTCGTCATGCCATGGGCAGCGGGATATACGCTTGCGGAGCCGCCGGAATACGCTTGCAGGATCTCGAGATCGATCATGTCGGCGTTCCCCCCTCGGGGACCGGACCAAGCCAGAACCGCAACAACATAGAGCTGGAAAGCTGCCCCGATGCGATCATCATCCGTGTCAAGGCGTCCCGCGGCTCCTCCAATATCTATGTCGTCGACTGTCCGGGCACTCAGATGAGCTTCCTCGAACTGCACGACGCGCGCGGGCCGTTCCCGCGTGGACAGAATGTGCAGTTCAACCGCTCTTCGGATACGAGCCTCGAAGAATTCTCGGCCGAGAACGGTCCCACCTCCTGGACCGAGGACAATATTTCCGCCTTTCACTCGGATCGCTGTACAATTCGACGTGGACTCGTCTTCTACAACAACAGCCCCACGGGCGCTGGCGTCATGCTGGAGGGAAGCTTCAATTGCCGGGTCGATGACGTCGATGCCGTTCAACAGGGCAACGGCGCGTTCTCGGCCGTTCCGCAGGGTAAGGTCGGCAGTGGCGGTTGCTCGTTCAACCGCTGCCGGAGCCGGGACACCTACAATGAGCCACGGGACGGCAGGGACGCCCCGACATCCAACGGCCTGTCGTTCCATACCCGGATATCGGAAGGCGCTGAAAAGCACAGCGTTAGGGACTGCTGCGTCTACGCGCTCGCCAATCCCGGCAACATCATCTGGGAAACGGCGGCCGTGCATGCCGGGTGGTCCATCGAGCGCAAGACATTTGATCCTAGGCCGCCATTGCGGCTTGCCTTCGACTGGCGGTGAGCGGAGGGTGCGCTGGCGCATCGCCTCCGACCATGCCCTACCGACGACGACGCCAAAAGAGAAACAGGTCTGCTAGCATTGACCGCGGCGGGGACATCCCAAGCGTCCACAGAGGCGCTGATGCAAGGATCATGCGTCCCGTCGTCGTGCTCGTATCGATAGGTGTGTCGACGATGCGAAGACCGACATCCTTGGTGCCAAGCCTTTCGATGAGCGCCAGCACTTCGCGGGTTGTGCGCGCAACACGGTACGGTTTCGTGACCGCAATCACGTCTCCCTTCCTGGCACATGCGATCGCCCTCTCCAGCTCCGGCGTCGAGCCGAACATACTGGCCTTCTCGCAGAAGAAGTTCTCGGCTCCCAACCGGGCAAGATAAAGCTTCTGCGCCTCCAGCCTGGCAGCGGGTTCGAAGGAGTTGATACGACAGTAGCCGATGATCATCGCATTCCCCAACCGTAAGAAGCTTTCAGGGAATGGGATGCAAGGGGCCTGACAAGCCGCTGACGATCTGCGAGCCGCGGTTCGTCAGTCCCTTTGTCTTCCTCCCCCTTCACCGAGATTCCGATGTTGGACCGCAATCCGGAGGGGTTCGCGAGCTCCAGATATTGCTTTGCAACACTGTGAGCATCGAACTGTCTAACCCTCTCGCGGGCACCCGCCGACAAACGCGACCAAAGGTCATCATCGTCCAGCACCGCCTTCAGCGCTGCGGCCATCGCCTCGGCCTGTGGTTCGACCACTGCCCCATTCACGCCATCCGCGAGCAGATCCCGGCTGAGCCTTGAAGACCCAACGATGGGCGTGCCGGTGGCGATCGCCTCCATCACCGTTGCCGAGGCGACAGGGACCGTATAGCGCGTGGGGAAAGCGGCGACGCGAACGCGGCTGTGTAGTTCGCGAACGCGTGCTCCCTCTGCCATGCCGAGAAGGACCACGTGCCCCCGTATCGCTTCAGGAAGAGCGTCGACCGCCTCCGTCACCGGTCGTGTGATGTCACCCGTCACGTAGAGCCGTACGGAAGGGTCGTTGAGGGCGCCGAATGCACGGATCGTCGCCTCCGGCGCCTTGTAAGGCGAGGTGCCGGCATGGAGGATTGCCCGCTCGCGATCTGCCAGTCCACGCGACGCATATGACTGGCGATCGATGCATTCGGGAATTTTGAGGATTTGGTCCCTTGGCAGACCAAGATCTAGCACGAGTTCTTCCTGTAGCTCGGACGTAGTGGCGACGACGTGGTGGGAGCGCCGCGAACTTATCCGTCGAATGGCTCGCCAGACTGCCGCGAGCGTCCCTTTCCGCCTCTGAAGATCGTGGACGACCTGCACGATCGTGCCATGCAGCGGAAGCGGCACCGTCTCGCTGTGGATGATAACCTCCGGCCGGAAGCGATTGATGATGCCGATCGCCCGCAGCCACGCCGCGACTGAGGCCGGCCCGGTCAAAGGCACACGGCTCAATCCGATTATCGGCAGCTCGAGGCGAGGCGAAAGAAGTCGCTGGAATTTTGCGCGGCTTTCGAAGGTGCCGACCACGATCTGCACCTGGTGCCCCAGTTCGAGCAACGCCTGGGCAAGTGCCACAATGAAGATGCTCACACCGTCAGGCGAATCCAAAGGTTCGCGCCGGGTCAAGACAATGCGCATTCGATCAAACCCCTCGCATAGGTGCCTGCGAGCGGGCCGCAGCCTCCCGTCGCACTCGCGGCTGTTTCAGTAATGGAAACAAAAGAGGTAGTCATGGGCACGCGCTGAACCTCTCCGAAGTGCACGAGGCGGTAGGATCGATCCTCGGGGCAAATCGATCAGCGACTAATAGGGAGTACCCCGGCCCGCCGGCATGGCCGCACTGCGCTCGTTGACGCGTGAAGCTTGGTGTGCCCTGTGGGCAGTCCTGGCCGGTTCCTGCCGGCGCATGTTCCGGGCCCACCTCACGACACTGCCGCGAAGGCCCGGATTGGGCGCCTGACCAGGGGTTCATAGATGGCCATCAGCCGATTGAAGTTTGCTTCGGGCGTGTACTGCTCCTGATAGGCGGCATAGGCCCGGCCTGCCAAGTCCTCCAAGGCAGATCGGTTTGAAAGCGCCCAGCGCACCTGATTGGCCAATGCGCCGGCATTGCCGACAGGAACGACAAGGCCGGTGACGTCTGGCTCCACGACCCCTTTGATCCACGGCAGCTCCGAGCAGATGACCGGCAGCCGGCTTGCGAAGGCCTCGATGACGGTCATGGGAAACAATTCATACCCTTTAGACGGAAAGAGCAGGAATGCTGCAGCCTGCATCTCCTTCAGCACCGTCTCGCGCGACTGACGCCCGAGATATTCCACGCGCTCGCCCGCAGATTGCTCGACGAGCGGAGCCAACGGCCCGTCGCCGATGATCCGCAGCGGATAGTCGATCTCCTTCCACGCCTCGAGCAGCGTGGCCACTCCCTTGTGGTGCTCATCCAGTCGTCCGACGAACAGCCCTCCATTGCGACGAAGGTCACCGAAGATCGGCGGCCTGGCAACTGCGTTCGGCTTGACGACAATGCGTTCGGCCGGCAGGCCGCCTTCCACAAGCTTGCGCCTGGCCCAGTCGGTAAGGGCAATGAAGCGGTCGACCTTGCGGGACCAGGTGCCGACTCTCTTGTGAAACTCGACCATTGCGGCAAGGGCGAGCGTACCCGCCAGGGAATTCCTGTAGACCTTCTTCGGAACAGTCCACCAGCAGGCGTGGCGGAGACTTCGCTCCCGAAGCCTCTCATCGGGATAAAGCAAGGCGCTGGGACAGAGGATCCTGAAATTGTGCAAGGTCATTACTGATGGCACGCCGGCCTCGCGGCACGCATCCAGGATCGAGGGGCTCAGGAGAGGAAAGAAATTGTGGATATGGACGACATCCGGTGAAAATTCCGCCAATTTTCGGGACAGGGCCCGCCGTGAATGACGGTTGTAGACAACCCCCAGGGCGGTAGAAATCTTGCGCGCGACCCGCACGATATCGTCATTCGTGGCGGAGAACAGCTCGACGTCGACCCCATTCTGCTTCAGGCACGCGAACTCCTCCCGAACCACGCTGTCCTCTCCGGCCCTTATCTGGTAGAAATTATGAACCATTAAGACGCGCATCGCAGTCCGCCCCGTCCGAATCTCAATTCGGCATCCCGGACGCCCGTGGCGACGACGCGACGGCTCCGGCAAAGTCGGCCTTTGGCAAAACGACCTCCACAACGTCGCCGGGCGCAAGCCCGAGATCTTCGCTGCCGGGGAGCGTCTCTGCGCCCTGCTCTCGCTTTCTATGGACTGTTATCTCGGGCCGACCCGCGGCTATCAGCAAGGTGGATTGCGCTTGACCTGTAAGCGCCAGCTTCTGCGCGGTACCCTCAAGACGCGCCGAGATCTGGGCCAGATTCATATAGGCCTCCTGTAGCTCCCCCAAGGCCGCGATTTGTCGTTCACTGTCGATCTTGTTCATCTGTCTGACATATTCACCGCGCTGGCGCTCGATGTTCGATGCCTGGACGATCGTGTCGAGCAGTTGGGTTGATGACATAAGCACCGCTCGACGGGCTTCAGATAGACGCGTGGTCGGCGCCAGGCCCTTCTGAAACAGCGTCCTGACGCTCTCGTATTCGTCGGCGTCGGCCTGGCTTCCCTCTTCGTCCTTCTTCTTCTTTTCAGACAGAAGCCCCAGTTGCAGGTTAGTCTCCTCGACAGCACGTCGCAGAAGCTCCTTGTCCTTTTCACTGTCTGACAGCCGAGCTTCGATATGCGCTGTTGCCGTTTGCTTCAATCGTTCGGCGAGCGCCTCAGGCACTGGCACGTTCTCGACATGTTTGACTTCTTCGCCGAGTTCGGTGCGAAGGCGCCAAATGCGAGCCTGTTCCATTGCGAATTGCGCCCATAGGGCTTTGTACTCGGAACGGAAATCGGCCGCTTCCATGAGCGGATTGGCGATGCGAACCTGGGCAGCGCTGTAGCCACCCGCAACCGCCACAGCCTGTCGGACGGTCATACCCGGCCGGAAGATGTACTCTCCCGGCTTGGCCACATCACCATAAACATAGATGGGCCGGTATTCGGCAAGCGAAACGAAGACCTGGTCGGTCTCGATCAGGTGCGTTATTTCACGGCCGTCCGCGGTCCCCTGCCGATACTGCTTGCTGGCGAGACTGCCAGCGATTATTTCCTGCGCTTGTTGAATGGAAAGGCCGCTGACTTGAACCGCTCCAACCAGCGCCAAGTTCACCTCGCCGTCCACTCCGATCAGCAATCGCTGCCTGAAATCCGGAATACCAGGGACCGATACTTCCAGCGTATCTCCGGGCTGTAGCGTGTAGTCGGCAAGTGCCGCTGTCGGAATCAGAGCGATGGCGCCAGCCAACGAAGCGAGGCGGGTCGAAGCCATGGTCATCCACAGCGCCGACAACAAGGATCTCAACAGCTTCATGGGTCCCCCAACGGTTGCCCCCGTATCTCTACGGGCGACTTAGCACGGGTTTCTCCGGCGCGGCCGAACCTGCGCAGTGGATGGCCCTATACTACCAGAGGAGGCATAGCCAAGGCCGAGGCAAAATGGCTGGCTCGCTGGCTCTTTCGAGGCACTCCTCATGGAAGCGGCACGGCGCCGACGCATGAGCGGGCACATCAGCGGACGGCTCTCCTGCTCCTGCCGCGCCAAAATCGGTACAACGCGATCCCCTTCTACCGAGAACGATAGCCCGCCGATGTCGGGTGGGCCGCATCCATGTTCGGTCAGATATATGAACAAGCGCAATGCTGCGTTCGACCCGCTTCAACTGGAGGGGGTTCCACAGCCAAGGCCGGAACGCTGGCGCGAAGTGCAATCAAATAGCCGTATGAGAAAGCAATTCCCACAATCTGTACAGGGCTCTCCAGGACTGGATTGACGAACATGGCGAGGAAAATCGTGATGAAGACTGTGGACGCATGATTGCTAACACCGCGTGGCAGTCGATTTGGCGGGAAGGCCACCAAAATGGCAGACACGATCAAAATGAAACCAATGACCCCCGTCCGCAATATGGCTTGAAAGAACGAATTGTGAATTCCTGTCGAGAGTATCTCAAGCATTTTGGCATGCGTAATATTCCTGGTGTCAGGAAGAAAGGTAATATCCTCGAACCCGGGAAACTCATATCGCCATCGGACCGATTCCTTCCCAAATCCGATGCCAAATCCGTATGTATCCGCAAGGGATGCGAGTGCGTCCGAAATGAACGCGAGTCGGATCCCGGAATTCGGGTCCAGAGCAAAGGTTTGAGGTATGAAGTTCAGCCCGACGGCATAGGCCGAAGTCAGTGCGGTCGCCAGAGCTGCGGCCATCAACCGGCCAGGCACGCCAATTAGAATGACGATCATCGTGACCGCGAGCACCTTGAACTGAGCCAAGGGGCTGGCGAGGGCTATTCCCAATAAGAGCAAAATGCCGCCGTATCGGCGCCAGTCGTTCGTCAGAAAAATACCGCCTGCAATGAAAAACGCGGCAATGACCATGTTATTGATCAGCGAACCATAAAGAATCGGTATCGTGGCTTGCGGAGATGCGCCCTGATATTGCACGTCCTGCTGAAACATCACCGCCGGAGCGACAACGAGAGACAGGAACAAGAAAACGGGTGCACCAAAAAAGGCATTGCCATTCATCAGCCTGCGGCGGAAATAAGCCTTGGATGCCCATGCGACGGCGAAGAATCCCACAATCGGGACGATTTGCCTTATGACTGCTTCTTGAAGGAAGTGAACCTGCCAGGAATCCGGCATCAGCCCGTATCTGGACAGCAGGGCAATGAAGAGGCAGAAGGCGGTGTAGACCGCCAGCAGACGAGGCGGCACCGTCTGCCGCAGCACGGCATAGGCCAGACAGACACCGACCGGGATCACTATGAAGAAAGGGCCAAGCAGGCGCAGGGATATTGCGAGGGCGCAGGCCAGCCAAATGCCGGAGAGAAAGAGGGTGTAGTCGAGCACGTCAGGGGAATGGCTGCAAACGAGGTCGACCGGCTCTGAACCCTTCCTGCGTGACAATGTCGCTGGCGAGGTCATGGCCTGTATTCCCGGTTAGGACTGAAAGCCGCACGGTTGATCCTGGTCAAAATTACTGCCGAGAGTTTCTCTGCAGGGATGATGCGCAGGATTCCCTCAAGGTGGTCCGCGAAAGTGCGGCGTGCCTTCAGCACCAGGAGGACCTCGCTGATGACGCCCATGGCCGCTTCCAGATCAGCGGTGCGGTCGGTGCTGTGAAAATCAACCACTATACAACTGTATTCTTGCTGCAGATGCTGGAGTGCAGCGGAGATGGAGAGCGAGGCATTCAAGTCGGAGATTGACCCCGTGGGCCTGAGAACCAGAACTTCCAGCCCTTCCTGATCCGCGGGAATGGTGGCAAACGCCCTGGCGAGCTTGCGACCTGGCTCCGCGTTCAGCATTGGCTGGTCCATTGATGGCTTTTGCCAATTGGCATCAACGAGCAGTGTCTTTTGCCCGGTCGCCGCAATGATCCTTGCGAGATGAACCGCCACCGTGGAGCTTCCGGACCTGCCGAGGGGTGAAGCAACGCCGATTACAAATCCGCTTTGGCGGCCCTGAACTCCGCGCATCCGGGTGGCAATCTTACTCAGCGAGCTGTGAAGCTCGGGAGCGTCCTTTGAGTAGACGGGCTGCAAAGACTGCTCGCATGGCCCCACAACATTCCACCTGCGGCGGGGAATTCTGGGGATGCCTACAATCCGATCAAGGCCGGTCGACCTGTGCACATCCTCGACCGTTATAAGGCGGTGGTTCATTGCTTGCCTGATCAATGCATGACCAACGCCGGCAACCCCACCGGCCATAACGGAGAGCGCTACCATCAGGACCGTTGGCGGCCAACTGCGTTGGCGAGGCGGTTCGGCCGCCGTGATAACCCTTGCGCTCGGGATCAGCGACGAGGCGCTAAAATCGGAGTGGGTCCGCTGCAGAAGGGCATTGTAAAGCGAGCGATAAACCTCGGCCGCGCTCTGCTGCTCGCGGAAAAGGACTCTTGCCCTCTCCGCAGATTCAGGGTCTGATGGGGGTTTCTTCAGTGGTTCGGTCACAAAAGCCTTTTCCCGAAGTTCCGCCAGCCGCTTGTGCAGATCAGAGGCTTCTTCCGCGCGAGCCGCCTGCCGGCTCTCGCGCTGACTTCCGATGTAACCGCCGGCGATCGCGTTCGCGAGCATGGCCGAGAACTGAGGATCGGAAGAGGTGGCCCCTATCTCGACGGCGCGGGAGGAACCCAGCTGATGAACGGAAAACGCGCGTCTCACAAGGACCATCGCCTCATGCCGAATATTTGGCTCCGCCGTCGGCAGTTCGGTGCCGAAGAGAGACGCCAATTGGCTCCGCACATAGCTGGAGATCCGCGCGCGCAAGCTGTCATCCATCACAAACTCTTCGTCTTCCGCTAAGCCAGTGTGGTCAACAACGCGTCCGACGACCTCGTCCGACTGAATGACCTGTATCTGGCTCTCTACATAGACCCGCTCATCTGCCTCAGCTTCGCCCGGTTGCGAAGCGGGCGGAGATGAAAGGAGGATCGTCGCATAGGCGGTGTAATATCCAGGCGAAAGGACCGCATATGCGCCGCCGACACCAAGGCTCACAACCATCCAGAGGAGGCAAAGGCGCCAACTGCTTCGAACAAATCTCAAGATGTCTTTCGCGGTCAGCTCGTCGCGATCCTTGGGGGGGATCGGCTGGTGAGGCGACCCGGACGGCTGAACGACAAAGTGATCAGTGGCGAACATACATGCTCTCCTACGACCGGAAACGATCGGCCTCGTGCTCCAACGGCGCGGATTGGGACGCCGGCGGATATCCTCGCACCCGGCCTGCGTCGCAAGCCGCCGCCGTGCGAAGGACGGCCGCTCCGCCAATGAGGAAGAAGCCGGCTGAAACCACCAGCACGACGACTTCCTTCGCCACCATCGCATAAACAATGGCTTGCTCCGCCATGACGAAAGACAAAAAATATGCGGCCACCAGGAATACTAGCAGACCGGATGCGTTAAGGGCGGTCCATTCATTTTCATACCCGTAACTAAACATGAATATATTTGATGTGAATGTATTTATGTTCATCAGCAATGGTATAATTGCCATTGCGCGCACGATAGGTGTCGCTCCTGAAAATTCATCTCCAAAGAGGATCAATATTATATTTGGAGCAACAAAGAACATTCCAATACTCATCGCCGTTCCGCCTGCTATGGTGAATAGTGATCTCCTTATCAGTCGTATCCCGGCAGCAGGGTCGACATGAGCGTAGTATGAAACCCTCGGGAGGAAGGTATCCATAAGCAACTTGAAAAATACCCGCGCGGCTAATAGGAATTTTTCGGCGACAGAATATTGTCCGGCTGCGACATAACCTTCGAAATGCTCGACAAGGGCGACAGGGAGGGTGACGAGGGCAGCGTCCATGGCTACGAAGAGGCATCCGCTCCAGCCATTGCGCAGCTGCATTCCAATCGTCGAAAGCGTCACGGACCTGAAGCCGCCGAACCCAATCGGAAGGATGAAAGGTAAGCAGATGACGCCACTGACGACGGGAACTGCGCTTTGGATGGCAACGGCGAGCGCGACCTGGTCAGGTGATGCGACCAAGGCGACGAAACAGACTAGCGCCAGAACGCGAGCAACAACCACCGCGACGGCCGCCTGCCAGGCGCGTTCCAGGCCGACGAAGAGCCAGGCCGGAAAAATAATGCTGCCGGCGGCCGCGAGCATCGCGCACAGGAATGTCGGCCTACTGAGCGCCAGGACGTCGCCGGCCAGCACAAGGCCAACCAGGCATACGGCAACGAACAGCACTGCCTTGGTGGCCATGACCTGAGCAGCGAGTGACGCGATCGCCGCCGGCTCGTATCGAAGGGAAGCAACCCTGCGCTGCGCGGTCCAATGAAATCCATAGGCCACGACGACGGCAGCGAGTTGTCCGATGGCGAGCGCATATGCGTACTGCCCGAAACTCATGGGTCCGAGGACACGCCCGGCATAGGGCAAGATGATCAGCGGCTGCAGGACGTCGGTGACATGCAGGACAGCCAGACTGGCGGCCTGTTTGCTCAGAGTCATGGTAGCCTCCAGTCAGGTGCCTGTCGAGGCAATGCAGACCACACCGTCCAGACATGGGCAGCGCCGCCTCCCAGCAGCGCCAAAGAACAGCCGCCCGTGAAGGAGTTGGCGCAGATCAGCAACACGGCGGTCCGAGTGTGTTCACTGGTTCCGCCTCCCTCTAACCGTCACGAAGTCTGCGCCTGGGAAGCAGCGACGCCTGCAGCAAAGCCAGGATGAACAGGCTGTTCGTCACGAGATACCTGCTCGCCAGGCGGCGGGGATCCTGGAAGAGCCGGTGCAGCCATTCCAGCCCGCTCTCCTGCATCCATTGCGGCGCCCGCTTGACGTCTCCGGCGTGGAAATCGAAAGCTGCTCCTACCCCCAACATGACCGCATTGATCCGGCCGCGATGCGCCTGCATCCAGCTTTCCTGCTTGGGACATCCGAGCCCCACCCACACGATCCTCGCACCGGACTGATTGATCATTCTGACCACTGCCTCATCTTCCTCGGCCGACAGAGGGCGGCGCGGAGGTGAGTAAGAGCCCACGATGTTTATGCCGGCAAACTCGGTTCGAATGCACCCTCCGAGACGCTGGAGGGTGCCCGGGCTGCCGCCGTACAGGAACATTGGCGTGCCGAGTTCCGATGCCCTCCGGCAACAAATCCACATCAGGTCCGGTCCGCTGATGCGCGGCTGATCCGCGTGTCCCTGCCGCCTCAGCATCCAGGCCACCGGCGCTCCATCCGGCGCGACAAGGTCGGCGCTATCCATCGCTTCGGCATGGGCGCGATTGCGGCGGGCGGTGACGACACTGTGGACATTGCACAGGAAAACCGTTCGGCTCTCCCGCCGTAGGGCCCAGTCGAAGACGCAGTTGACTGCCTGCGCCAAGCCCAGGGCGTGCACGGGTACCCCAAGCACTTGCTCGCGCAACTGTCCCTGATCGATCGCGTGTCCCTGATCGATCGCGAGCTCTGT
>NZ_JBVVQC010000007.1:221242-295849 GCF_055811515.1 Mesorhizobium sp. WSM4841 | reverse complement strand
ATCGCCACGCGCTGGCGCTGGCCGCCAGACAATTTCACGCCGCGCTCGCCGACAAAGGCCTCGTAGCCCTGGCGATCACGATTGTCGCGCAAGTCGAGGATGAAGTCGTGCGCCTCGGCCTTCTTCGCGGCCGCGACCACCTCGGCGTCGGTCGCGTCCGGCATGCCGAGCTTGATGTTGTCGCGAAGCGAGCGGTGGAAAAGCGCAGTATCCTGGCTGACCACGCCGATATTGGCGCGCAGCGAATCCTGCGTCACCTTTGAAACATCCTGGCCGTCGATGGTGATCTTGCCGGCCTCGACGTCGTAGAGGCGCAGGATCAGATTGGCCAGCGTCGTCTTGCCGGCGCCCGACGGCCCGACCAGCCCGACCTTCTCGCCCGGCCGCACGACAAGGTCGATTCCATTGAGCACGCCGAACCCCTTGCCGTAGTGGAACTCGACCTGTTTCACGTCGATGCGGCCGCCGGCGACGACAAGCTCCCTGGCGTCAGGTGCGTCGGTCAGGCCGAGCGGCTGCGAGATCAGCGCCTTGGAGTTCTCCAGCACGCCGAGATTCCGCAGGATGCCGTTGAGCTGCATCATCAGCCGGCCGAGCAGCATGTTGAGCCGCAGCACCAGCGACAGCGTGAAGGCGACGGCGCCGACGGTGATCGAGCCTTCGAGCCAGAGATAGACGGCAAAACAGGCGATCGCGGTGATCATGATCCCCGACAGCGTCGTCAGCGCCATGCGCACGCCGGTCAGCCTGCGGGTGAACGGGCGCAGCGCTTCGAGATAGATATCGAAGCCGCTCCTGATGTAGCGATCGTCGCCGTCGGCGGAGAACAACTTCAGCGTCTGCACGTTCGAATAGGAATCGACGATGCGGCCGGTGATCATCGAACCGGCCTCGGCGGTTTCCTCGGCATGCTTGCGTATCGCCGGCAGATAGCGGTTGGCCAGCCAGCCGAAGGCGGTGATCCAGATCACCACCAGCACCGCCAGCCGCAAATCGAGGCCGGCGACCAGCACCAGCGTCGTCACCGTATAGACGACCATGAACCAGACGACCGCGATGAAGCTTTCCATCAAATCGCCGGTCGCCTGCCCCGCCTGCCAGACCTTGGTCGCGATGCGGCCGGCGAAATCGTTCTGGAAGAAGGCGTAGGACTGGCGCGAGACATGACGGTGCGCCTGCCAGCGCACCAGATTGTAGAAGCCGGGGGTGATGGTCTGCTCGTCGACCAGCGCCGCCAGGCCGACGACGATGGTGCGGACGACCAGCACCACGGCGGCCATGAAGACAAGTTCGGGACCGGCGGCAGTCCACAGCGCATCCCAGCTGCGCTCGCCGGGGAGCTGGTCGAGAATGTCGACCAGCCTCCCGACGAAGTAGAACAGTCCAGCCTCGACCAGCGGCGCAATACCGCCGATGACCAGCATGGCGAAGAAGGCGACCTTCGCCTGGCCGACATAGTGCCAGAGGAAACCCCTGACGCTGACCGGTGGCCGAAGCCCCGCGGGCTCCCTGAACGGATAGACCCAGTTCTCGAACCAGCGATAGACGGCAATCATCATTCTGCTGCCATCATTCTGCTGCCCATCATTCTGCTGCTTGACCCCTAGCGATGGCATCGTTGGCGGCGGCACCGTCGTCGAGCAGGAAGCCGCCCGATTGGCGCTGCCAAAGCTGCGCATAGAGCCCGCCGCCGGCGACGAGTTGCTCATGCGAACCTTCCTCGATGATGCGGCCCTTGTCCATGACGACGAGCCGGTCCATCGCCGCGATGGTCGAGAGCCGGTGCGCGATGGCGATGACGGTCTTGCCTTGCATGAGCTGGTAGAGGTTCTCCTGGATGGCGGCCTCGGCCTCGGAATCAAGCGCAGACGTCGCTTCGTCGAGAATGAGGATCGGCGCGTCCTTCAGCATAACGCGGGCAATGGCAATGCGTTGCCGCTGGCCACCGGACAATTTGACGCCGCGATCGCCTACATGCGCATCGAAACCCGTGCGGCCACTGGCGTCCGAAAGCCTTGATATGAAATCAAGTGCCTCGGCGCGGCGTGCTGCCTCGACCAGCATCTCGTTGCTGGCGTCCGGCCGGCCATAAAGGATGTTCTCGCGCACCGAACGATGCAGCAGCGAGGTGTCCTGCGTGACCATGGCGATCTGGGCGCGCAGCGAATCCTGCGTCACCGCCGCGATTTCCTGGCGATCGATCAGGATCTTGCCGTTTTCAAGGTCGTAGAAGCGCAACAGAAGGTTGACCAGCGTCGACTTGCCGGCCCCCGAGCGGCCGACGATGCCGACCTTTTCGCCCGGTTTCACCGTCAGCGACAGGCTCTCGATCACACCCTTCTGCTTGCCGTAGTGGAAGCGGATGTCCTCGAAACGGATCTCGCCCTTGGTCACGGCAATGTCCTTGGCGCCAGGCCTGTCTTCGACGACACGCGGCAGCGAGATCGAGCTGATGCCGTCCTGCACCGTGCCGATATTCTCAAACAGGGTGGACATCTCCCACATGATCCATTGCGACATGCCCCACAGCCGAAGAACGAGGCCGATGACCAGGGCGACGGCGCCGATCGTCACCGCCTGGCCGAGCCACAGCCACAGCGAGATCGCGGTCACCGAGAACAACAGCAGCGAATTCAGCATGTAGAGCAGGCCGTAGAGCTGCGTCACCAGCCGCATCGACCGGTAGACCGTATCGAGAAAGCCGGCCATCCCTTCCCGGGCGAAGGACGCCTCGCGGCGCGCATGCGAGAACAGCTTGACCGTCTGGATGTTGGAGTAGCTGTCGACGACGCGGCCGGTCATGGTCGAGCGCGCGTTGGCCTGCTCCTCGCCGACCTTGCCCAATCGCGGGATGAAATTGCGCAAGAGCAAGACATAGCCGGCAAGCCAGACGGCAAGCGGTGCCGCCAGCCGCCAGTCGGCCGAGCCGACGATGAACAGCATGCCGAGGAAATAGACGACGACATAATTGAGCACGTCGATGAGCTTGATGACGCACTCACGCACGGCGAGCGCGGTCTGCATCAGCTTGGTCGCGATGCGCCCGGCGAACTCGTCCTGATAGAAGCTCATCGACTGCTTGAGCAGGTAGCGATGCACCTGCCAGCGGATACGCATCGGATAATTGCCCATCAGCGTCTGCTGGCTGAGGAGCAAACGAAACCAGACCGTCGCCGGCAGCGCGAACACCACGATGAAAGCCATGCCCGCGAGCTTCCAGCCCTCGGTCTGCAGGAATGTCTCGCGGTTCTGCGCCGACAGCCAGTCGACGATCCGGCCCATGAAGCCGAACATCCACACCTCGGCAAGGGCGATAGCCGTCACCAGCATCGCATCGATCGCGATGTAGGGCCAGGCACCGCGCGTATAGTGCACGCAGAAGGCGATCAGCGTCTTCGGCGGCTCGACCGGCTCCTCGGCAGGGAACGGATCGAGCCTTGTTTCAAACCAGCGGAACATTGTCTTGGTACTCATGTGCTTGTTTTCGCTCACGCGGCGCGGAGCGCGTGGCATCCTTGGAGCGCGTAGCGTCAAAGACCGGCGTGCCGGAATCACCCGGGCCGCCGGTCCTGCTTCGCGCAATATAGGTTGTCGCGGGCTTTTCGCCGACAGGCTCGTTTGACGATCCTGACAGCGCTGTGTCGACAACCCGGAGTGTCGCGACGGTCTCTGCGCCAGGCCGGATCAGCCTGATGATCCGGCGCACCAGCGACGGCCGGCTGCGGTCGGGAACCGCGCGCGAGAAATCGACGTCCGGCAGCATGCCGCGATGCGGGCGCCGGCGGGTCTCGGCGTGAGCCGCAGACGAATAGGTTTCGCCGATCAAAAGCGCCCAGGTCGCCATCCTGCGCTCGTGCAGGCTTCTTGAACCGGGAATTTTGCAGGGATCGAACATCGGTCCGTCCTCCATGTGAAAATACGGGAAAAAGTCCGGCCTGTTCGCAGGCGAATGGCCGGCGAAAGGCAGGGATTGAACAGAGGCGTGTTCAGGTGGGGCGTTCAGCCCCTTCGACAGCTTGAAAAACATCGCAGGATTCCTTCGAAGGCCGAAAAAGGTTTCGGCTAAGAATCGGTGCGATCGAAGTCTAAAGCGTCAGGAGAATCGTCGTACCGAAACCGCCGGCAGGCTGGTAAGCCCACATGAGGGGCGTTGGATGTGCATGATCATCATGAATTACCCCTCCATCGGTTCGGGTTGACAATGCCCGGCGTATAACCGACTTCGCAGAAAATGACCACCCGCCAGTCCAGCAATTTCCAAAACCGCGCGACCCCTGTGGCCGATCTGCCACGGATCAAAATGGCGTGGAAATGAACGACCGTCTCCGCATCGCGCTCTACCAGCCGGATATCGCCGGCAATACCGGGACAATCCTGCGCTTCGCGGCTTGCCTCGGTCTCGGCGTCGACATCATCGAACCGGCCGGCTTCCCGCTCTCCGACCGGGCGCTGAAACGGGCCGGCATGGACTATCTCGAAATGGCGGCTCTGACCCGGCATGTCGACTGGCACGCCTTCGAGAACTGGCGCAGAGGCGAAGCGCGGCGGCTGGTGCTGCTGTCGACCAGAGCCGCGACCGCCTACACCGATTTCGCCTTCACCGACGCCGACATTCTTTTGTTCGGCCGTGAATCCGCAGGTGTGCCGGATCCTGTCCACGAGGCGGCGGATGCGCGACTGATCATCCCGATGCAGCCGGGCACGCGCAGCATCAACGTCGCGCTTTCCGTCGCCATGGTGGCCGGCGAGGCGATCCGGCAACTCGGATAGGATTTGCAGACCCTCAGTGGGCGCAGCGATTATAGCCGCTTTCTGGCCGACGACTGCTTCTTGGCCAATGACCGCACCCTCCCTTGTCATTCTCACCCAGGCGCACATCGCCTTCTCCTGCGGTTTGCATGTCAAGGTTTCTTCGTTACAAGCTCAACTTAACTTGAGGTCAAGCGGAAAATTCGAATGGCGGTGACGGAACTGACGGTCGGCCAGGTGGCCAAGCGGAGCGGGGTGGCGGTATCGGCGCTGCATTTCTACGAGGCGCGCGGACTGATCCGCAGCCACCGCACATCAGGCAATCAGCGACGCTACGGCCGCGACGTGCTGCGACGTGTGGCGATCATCAGGATCGCGCAAGAGGTCGGCATCTCGCTGGCCGAGATAGGTGCCGCACTGGAATCGCTGCCTGACGGCCGCACGCCGACGCGCGAGGACTGGAACCTGCTTTCAACGGCCTGGCGCGACCAGCTCGATCGCAAGATTGCCCAGCTGAAGAAGCTGCGCGACGGGCTGACCGACTGCATCGGCTGCGGCTGCATGTCGATCGACAAATGCCCGCTGCGGAACAAGGAAGACCGATTGAGCGCCCAAGGCCCGGGCGCAAGGCGGCTGTTGGTCGCTCGCTAATCCGCCGCGGGCAATCGCCTGATCGTGAATTCGATGACGTCGCCCGGCCGCTCGAACCAGCTTTCGATCTCGGTCCAATAGGCCTGCTTGGGAAAGCGTTCGAACCACTCCTTCGCCTTGAGCCGCGCATCGGAACGCGGCAGGACGAAGGTCTCGCGCAGGAACCCGTCGCGCGGCATGCGCGCGCGCTCGGCGCGCGAACGGTCGAGCCTCTTCTTCAGGCCATCCAGCGGCGGTCTTGCCGGGGTGCGCACGAAAGAACTCCATTCACACTTGACCCTTGCACCTAAGAGATTAGGGATCGCGGCCGGAAAAGACGAGTCATTTGTCGGGGCACGCGCCCCACAACCGGAGACAGCATTTGCAACGACCCGAAATAGCGGCGGGGCTGCCGGCCGATATCGAACAGAAGAAGAGGAAGGCGCGGCTGTGGTTCGAGACGTTGCGCGAGCGCATCTGCGCCGCCTTCGAGCAGATCGAGCAGGACCTGCAGGGGCCGCAGGCCTCATGGTCGGCCGGCCGCTTCGAAAAGACTCCGTGGGAGCGCGACGCCGGCAAGGGCGGCGGCGGCATCATGTCAATGATGCGTGGCCGCGTCTTCGAGAAGGTCGGCGTCCACACCTCCACCGTCTATGGCGAGTTCTCGCCGGAGTTCAGGAAGCAGATGCCGGGCGCCGAGGAAGACCCGCGCTTCTGGGCGAGCGGCATTTCGCTGATTGCTCATCCGTGGAACCCCAACGTGCCGGCCGTGCACATGAACACGCGCATGGTCGTCACCTCGCGCCAGTGGTTCGGCGGCGGCGCCGACCTGACGCCGGTGCTCGATCGTCGCCGCACCCAGGATGACCCGGACACGATTGCCTTCCACCGGGCCATGCGATTCGCCTGCGAGAAGAACGCCGGCGTCGCCGACCACGCGAAATTCAAGGCCTGGTGCGATGAGTATTTCTATCTGCCGCACCGCGACGAACCGCGCGGCACCGGCGGCATCTTCTTCGATTGGCTGCATTCGGGTGAGGACAAAGGCGGCTGGAACGCCGATTTCAACTTCGTCCAGGATGTCGGGCGATCTTTTCTCGTCGTCTACGGACATATCGTGCGGGCCAATTTCAACGACAACTGGACCGACGGCGACCGTGAAGAACAGCTCATTCGCCGCGGCCGCTATGTCGAATTCAACTTGCTTCACGATCGCGGCACCATCTTCGGACTGAAGACCGGCGGCAACGTCGCCTCGATCCTGTCCAGCCTGCCGCCGGAAGTGAAATGGCCGTAAAATCTCGGTGAGTCGGACGTGAGCCGCAATGAGGTCCAAATCGTTTGATTTTGGCGGCGAATGTGGCGCGCAGAATATCTTTTTCGTCTAATATCCACTTGAAAAAACAGGGCTATTTTTCGTTCCGGGCCGGGAAACGCCGGCGGTTCATCCTCCCTAGAACCGCGACGCGACGCGACCGGACGGCCCATGATTGAGTGGGGCACCTTCCCAAAATGGTGCCCTCATTTTCCAGGAGAGCATGCCATGCGCAAGCTTATTATGTCGGTTGCGGCTGCCGCCGTTCTTGCCTCTGGTGGCGCTGCCTTCGCAGCGGTCAAGCACACCACGGGCACGGTCAAGACCTATGATGGAACGGCCATGAGCCTTGTTCTGGATAACGGATCTACCTTTACGCTGCCCAAGGCCTTCAAGAATCCTGGCCTGAAGGCCGGCGAAAAGGTCCGCGTTTCCTGGGACATGAGCGGCAAGCACAAAATTGCCGAGGCAGTCAGGATCATGAAGTGATCGCCTGCCCGCTGGAGCAAGACGAGGTCTTGCCTCCGGGGTAGTGTTAAGAGGGCGGAGCAGCGATGCTCCGCCTTTTCGGTCTTTGCGGCAACCAAAACCATTCGACCGTGTTATGCTTGCTCGGCCAGCGCATGACCCGAATACCGACACCCGGTTTCAGACAGGGATCATGCGTCCATCAAAGGTGCTGGAGCTTCCGCGTTCAAGCAAATGGGCGGCGCTCCGGGGAGGAAAAGGGAGAAATCCGATGAAAGAATTCCACTGCGGCTCGCTCGTTCCGGGTTGTGACTGGCATACGCGCGCCGAAGAGGAAGCCGAGGTCATGCGTCGTGCGGTCGAGCACATGCGCGAGACGCATGGCGAGACGATCATCCGCGAGACGATGATCGAAGCCATCCGTTCGCGCATCGAAAAACCCCGCGACGCGGCCTGACTTTTGCCTAACTTTCGAATGCTTCTGCGGCGCGCTTGAGGAGCGCGCCGCGATCCAGCGCAAAGCCGGACTCGATCCACTCGTTTTCGAGGTTCTTCAAGGTTGCGCCGAGTTTCGGTCCGGGCGACGCGCCAAGCGTCGTCAGATCGGCGCCCTTGAGCGGAAAAACGGGCTTTTTCCACTTTCCGGTGAAGGCCAGCAGGCGCGAGAAGCCGCCGGCTTCGAGCAGCGCGTCATTGTCCTCGACGGCGCGGGCTCGAGCGGAAGCGAGCGACAGCCGTAAGCGATCGACAAGGCCCTGGTGATCGCCACGATAGAGCCGTTTTGCGAGTTCGGCTTCGGTCGTCTTCGGCTCGACAGGCGCTGTCAGCGCCCACTGCCTCAGACGGCCGGCATCGCTGACCGAGAATCTCAGCCGCTCAGCGAGCATCTTCAGCCGCGCGGCGTCCGGCGGCACGATCGCTTCCAGCCTGAGCAGCGGGTCCGGCGTCCAGCCTAGATCCTTCTCGGCCTTGGTCAGCGCATGGATCGCATCGATGCCCCATTTCTCGCTCTCCGGCAGAACGCTGGTGAGCACGCTGGCCTGGCGCATCCACAGCAAAGCGCGCGATGGATCGGGGGCCGACAGCAGCTTCTTCAGCTCGGACCAGACGCGCTCGACCGAGAGTTGGCCGAGCCCCTCCTTAAGCCGGGCGCAGGCCTTCAGCCCTTCGGCATCCGGCCGGCCGTCGCCATACCAGGCGAAGAAGCGGAAAAAGCGCAGGATGCGCAGATAATCCTCGCGGATGCGCGCCTCCGGATCGCCGATGAAGCGCAGCCGGCGCGCCTCGAGGTCGGCGACGCCGCCGACCAGGTCGACGATCGTCCCGTCGGCCTCGGCATAGAGCGCGTTGATGGTGAAATCGCGCCGTTCCGCGTCGGCCTTCCAGTCGCGTCCGAACGACACCTTGGCCCGCCGTCCGTCGGTCTCGATGTCGGCACGCAGCGTGGTCACCTCGAACGGCTTCCCGCCGGCGACAATCGTGATGGTGCCGTGCTCGATGCCGGTCGGCACGGCCTTGAAGCCCGCCGCCTCGGCGCGGCGGATGGTCTCATCGGGCACGGTCGTGGTGGCGATATCGACGTCGGCGACCGGCTGGCCGATGAGCGCATTGCGCACCGCACCGCCGGCGACACGCGCCTCCTCGCCGCCAGCCGCCAGCGCCGCCAGCAGGCGCTGCAGGTGCCGTTCGCCGAGCCACTCGGCTTTGCCCGCGAGCGACATCCGGCCGCTCACGTATAGAGCCTTTCATAGAGCGTGCGGATGATGCCGGCGGTGACGCCCCAGATGCGCTGGCCGGCATAGGGCATCTCGTAGAAGACCCATTCGAGGTCGTTCCACATCCGGCTGTCGCGGCCGTGGTTGGCCGGATCCATCAGGAAGCGCAGCGGCACTTCGAAGACGGCGTCGACCTCCTCGGAATTCAGCGTCAGTGAAAAACCCGGCCGCACTATTGCCAGCACCGGGGCGATCCGGTAGCCGCTGCCGGAGACATAATCGGGCATGCGGCCGATGATCTCGATGCGGTCCCGGCCAAGACCGATCTCCTCGAATGTCTCGCGCAAGGCCGCCGCCTCCGGGCTCGCATCGCTCGGGTCGATCGTGCCGCCGGGAAAGGCCACCTGCCCCGAATGGTTGCGCAGCTTTTCCGCCCGCTTGGTCAGCAGAACCGTGGCGTCGCGTCCGTGATCGACCACCGGGATCAGCACCGCGGCATCGCGCAGCGCCTTTGCGAGCTTCAAACGCGGATGGCCGGGGTTGAAGCGATGGTCGCCATAATCGTCGGCGGCATGCGCCAGCGGCTGCGCCGCGACGCGGGCGCGAAAATCCGCGGCGGAAAACGGCGCCGGCGTCACCTGGTCCATAGCATCACCTGGTCCATCATGCTCCGGTCCATCTTGCCCCGGTCCATCTTGCGCTGCCCTCTCATGCGCTCAGCCGCTGCAGTTTTTCCGCCGGCATTATCGGATAAACCGCGCCCTTCGAGCGGACGGCAAACATCCTTCTGCCGCCGACCTCGATCTCCTGGCCATGCTCGACCAGTTCATACATCACCGGCCGCGCCACCAGCGCCTCCAGCCGTCCGCGCACCAGCACATAGGGTTTCAGGCCGCCGGTCGCCTCCTCGTCGACGAAGCGCAGCGGATGCTCCGGCCCGGCCTCGACCACATCTCCGACATTGGTGCGAAAGGTGACGACTTGGCCATCGCCGGTGCCGCAAACATCCATCTCGACGGCGATGAAAGGCGCATCGACGACGCGGATGCCGACCCTTTCCACCGGCGTCACCAGATAGGTCTTGCCGTCTTCGTCCTTGCGCAGCACGGAGGAAAACAGTTGCACCAGCGGCATGCGGCCGATCGGCGTGCCCTGGTAGAACCAGGTGCCGTCCTGTCTGATCTCCATGTCGAGATCGCCGCAAAAAGCCGGGTTCCAGCGCTCTACTGGGGCCGGCCCCTTGCCCGCGCGGGCGGCACGCGAGATCAGCGCCTCCAGTCCGCGCGCCTCGGTCGCGGTCGTCAAACTTCCTTCACGATCTTCGGCGCGTTCTGTCATGGTCACGAAATAGTCACTGTTGTTCCGCTTGTCAGCATAAGTCAGTGATTTAAGTTCAAAGACAGGCGCCACGCGAGGCCGAATCGCGGCACTCTGTGGCGTCTTAGGTGCAAGCCGGCATTTCCAACGAGAAGGATCGATGCTGCATGAGCGTGATGATCAAGGAAAGCCCGATCAGCGAAAAGGACATGATCGCCCAGGCCGAGACGGCGCTGGCCGACATTTCCAGGGTTCGCGAGGGCGTCGGCCGCGTCATCTTCGGCCAGGAAAGCGTCGTCGAACGCACGTTGGTGGCGCTGTTGGCCGGCGGTCATGCGCTGCTGGTCGGCGTGCCCGGCCTCGCCAAGACCAAGCTGGTCGAAACGCTGGGCATCGTGCTCGGCCTCGATTCCCGCCGCATCCAGTTCACGCCCGACCTGATGCCGTCCGATATTCTCGGCTCCGAGGTGATGGAGCAGGACGAATTCGGCAAGCGCTCCTTCCGCTTCATCTCCGGGCCGATCTTCGCGCAGCTGCTGATGGCCGACGAGATCAACCGCGCCTCGCCGCGCACCCAGTCGGCGCTGCTGCAGTCGATGCAGGAATACCACGTCACCATTGCCGGCGTCCGCCACGACCTGCCGGCGCCCTTCCACGTGCTGGCGACGCAGAACCCGCTGGAGCAGGAGGGCACCTATCCGCTGCCCGAGGCGCAGCTCGACCGTTTCCTGATGCAGGTCGACATCCTCTATCCGGAAATCGAGGCGGAGCGCCGCATCCTTCTGGAGACCACCGGTATCGAGGACGCCAAGGCGCAGAACGTGCTGCAGCCGGCGCGGCTGAAGGAGATCCAGACTCTCATTCGCCGCATGCCGGTGCCGGAAAGCGTCGTCGAGGCGATCCTCCAGCTGGTGCGCTCGGCGCGCCCTGGCCAGGGCAATGCCGAGACTGACAAGCACGTCGCCTGGGGCCCGGGGCCGCGCGCCAGCCAGTCGCTGACGCTATGCGCCCGCGCCCGCGCCCTCTATGATGGACGGCTGGCGCCGTCGATCGACGATATCAGAGCGCTGGCCGAGCCGGTGCTGCAGCACCGCATGGCGCTGACCTTTGCCGCCCGTGCCGAGGGCACGACCGTGCGCGACGTGGTGGCGAAACTGGCAAAAGGCATCTGATGGCGCGTATAGGCGAGGCCCAGGCACCGGCGGCGACGCGTGACGCGCTCGCCCGCGGCCGGTTGCGGGCGTCGCTGGTGCCGGACCTGCTGGTCGAGGCGCGCCGCATCGTCAACACGGTGATCGCCGGCTGGCACGGCCGCCGCAAGCGCGGCATCGGCGAGAATTTCTGGCAGTTCCGGCCCTATGTCGAGGGCGACTCCTCGCGTATCGACTGGCGCCGCTCGGCCCGCGACGACCACATCTACGTGCGCGACCGCGAATGGGAGGCTGCCCATACGGTGTGGCTGTGGGCCGACCCCTCGCCTTCCATGCTCTACAAATCCACCGGCGCCACCGTCTCGAAGGAATCCCGCGCGCTGGTGCTGGCGCTGGCCATGGCCGAGCTTCTGTCGCGCAGCGGCGAGCGCATCGCCTGGCCCGGGCTGACCGATCCGTTCACCGCCCGCAACGGCGCCGAGCGCATCGCGGCGCAACTCACCCATGCCGGCGAATTGCCGGTGAAGCCCGACCTATCCGCTATTCGCCGCTTCTGCGACATCGTCATCGTCAGCGACTTCCTCGATCCGGTCGAGGACACCATCGCCTGGCTCGACGTGCTCGCCCGCCACGGCGTGCGTGCCCATCTGATCGAGGTCGCCGACCCGGCCGAGGAGAGATTCCCCTATGCCGGCCGCACCGAGTTCACCGATCCCGAGACCGGCGACAAGCTGACTGCCGGCCGTGCCGAAACGCTGGGCGATGAATACCGACTGCTTTACATCGCCCGGCGTCAGGAACTGACCGACTGGTGCAAGCGGCTCGGCTGGAGCTTCACCGTCAACCACACCGACCGCCTTGCCTCCGATGCGCTGGTGCGTGTCCACATGGCGATGACCGTCGATGGCAGCTCAGCCGGGAGGATCCGCGCGTGAGCTGGCTGCCGCTATCCTTCGGGGCACCGATGGTGCTGTGGGGCCTTCTGGCGCTGCCGGTGATCTGGTGGCTGTTGCGGTTCACCCCGCCCAAGCCGCAGACCGAGATCTTCCCGCCGCTGAAGATCCTGGCCCGCGTGCTGAAGCGCGAGGAGACGCCGCAACAGAGCCCGTGGTGGCTGACGCTGCTCAGGCTGCTGATGGCGGCCCTCATCGTTGCGGCGCTTGCCGAACCTGTCTTCAACCCGCGTGAAAGACTGCCGGCCGAGGGCGCCGCTCTTGCGCTGGTCATCGACAATGACTGGGCAAGTGCCGCCGACTGGGGCCAGCGCGTCGCCACTGCCGAACGGCTGATCACCGATGCCAGCTCCAACGACGTGCCCGTCATCATCGCCTTCACCGCCGAGAAGCCGAATGCCGAGATCGGTCCCTTCGACGCCGCCACCGCGCTCGACCGGCTGCGCGCGGCAAAGCCGCGGCCGATCCCGACCGACCGCCCTGCCGTCTACGCTCGCGTCGCGGCAACCCTGGAGACCTTGCCGGGCGCCAGCGTTGCCGTGCTCGCCGACGGTCTGGCGGCGGAAGGCGACGAGGCCGCCTTCAACACGCTTTTATCGAAAAACGCCGCCCGTGTCGTCTGGGCCGCCTCCGACCGGCCTGGCCTGATCGGCCTGACCGGCGCCGACAACCTGGTCGACGGCTTCGAGCTGACCGCCATCCGCGCGCCGGGCGATCCGGCGCCGGCTCAGGTGACCGCCGGCGCCTTCGACGACAAGGGCCGCCGTATCGCCGACGCCACGCTGACCTTCTCACCGGGCGAATCCACCGCCACCGGCACCATGGCGGTGCCGTTCGAACTGCGCAACGACTTCGCCTCGATCGCGCTCGACGGCCAGCGGCAGGCCGGCGCCGTCCGCGTGCTCGACGAGAATTCCAAGCGCCGCCGCGTCGGGCTGCTGTCGCAGGCCGAGGCCGACCAGGCGCAGCCGCTTTTGTCGCCGCTGTACTATATCCGCCGCGCGCTGCAGCCCTTCGCCGATCTGACTGAGCCGTCGAGCGCCGACCTTGCCGATGCCATCCCGCAGCTCCTCGACCAGAAGCCGGCAATGATCGTCATGGCCGATGTCGGCACCATTCCGCAGCAGGTGCGGCAAAGGCTGGTCGACTGGGTCGACAATGGCGGCACGCTGGTGCGGTTCGCCGGCTCGCGGCTGGTCGCCGCCGGCAATGACGACGACCTGCTGCCGGTCAGGCTGCGCACCGGCGAGCGCTCGCTCGGCGGCGCGCTGTCGTGGACGACGCCGCAGCCGGTCACCGATTTCACGAAGACCGGTCCCTTCGCCGACCTCGCTCCGCCCGCCGAGGTCACCGTCACCAGGCAGGTGCTGGCCGAGCCGACGCCCGATATCGTCGAGCGCACCTGGGCCACGCTTGCCGACGGCACGCCGCTGGTGACCGGGATGAAGAAGGGCAAGGGCACGCTCGTCCTGTTCCATGTCACGCCGGAGGCGACCTGGTCGAACCTGCCGATCTCCGGCAGCTTCGTCGAGATGCTGCGGCGCATCGTGCAATTGTCGCGCAACCAGGGCGCGGCGGTCGCCAATGCCGAAGCCGCAGCCGCCTCGCTGGCGCCCTACCGCATGATATCAGCCGACGGCACGCTTGTGCCGCCGACCCCGGATGCACGGCCGCTGGTGCCGGGTGCCGGCCCGCTGCCGGTGACGTTCGACAACCCGCCCGGCCTGTACGGCTCCGAAACCGGCGTCCTCGCCCACAATCTGCTCAATGCCGAAAGCAGCTTCGCACCGCTGGTCCGTCCTCAGATCACCGTGCCGGTCACCACCATCCAGTACGCCTTCGACGAATCGCACAATTTGAAGGGCCCGCTGGTTGCGGCAGCTCTCTTGCTGATGGTGCTCGACACGCTGGCCGTGTTCTGGATGGGCGGCCTGTTCTCGCGCCGGCCACGCCGCGCCGGCACGGCTGCTGCGACCACCGCCGCCCTGCTGATTGCGCTCGGCGCCCTGGTCGGCCACACCGACATCGCCCGCGCCGACGATGCCAAACCTGGCGACGAACGGGCGATCGAGGACATTTCGAAGACCCGGATCGCCTATGTGCAGACCGGCGAACGGAGTGTCGATTCGATCAGCCAAGCCGGGCTGGAGGGCCTGACCCGCTTCTTGATCGAGAAGACCGCGCTCGAGCCGGGGGCGCCAGCCAGCGTCGATATCTCGAAGGACCAGCTTGCCTTCTATCCGCTGATCTACTGGCCGATCGATCCTGCCGCGCCGATGCCGAGCCAGGCCGCGATCGCCCGCGTCGACGCCTATATGCAGCAGGGCGGCACGGTGCTGTTCGACACGCGCGACCAGTTCGCCACCGGCATCGGCGCGGATTCGGCCAGCCCGGCGACGGAGCGGCTGCGCGACATCCTCGGCAACCTCAACGTGCCGGCGCTGGAGCCGGTGCCGTCGGACCATGTGCTGACCAAATCCTTCTACATCCTGCCTGAGTTTCCCGGACGCTTCGCCGGCGGACCGCTCTGGGTCGCGGCGTCGCTCGAAGCCAGCAACACCGAGAACCGCCCGGTACGCACCGGCGACGGCGTCTCGCCGATCATGATCACCGCCAATGATTTCGCCGGCGCCTGGGCGGTCGACGAGAATGGCGACCCGCTTTTGCCGACCGTGCCGTCGGACCCGATGCAGCGCATTTATGCGCTGCGCGCCGGCGTCAACATCATGATGTACATGCTGACCGGCAACTACAAATCCGATCAGGTGCATGTGCCGGTGCTGCTCGAACGGCTGGGGCAGTAAGCCATGAACTTGTCGCTCGCCTTCGAACCGCTCGTCTCGTGGCCGCTGCTTGGCCTGGTGCTGGCGCCGCTGTTGCTGCTGGCATTGGTCGGTCTGTGGTTTCGCCAGCGCGGCGCGATCTTCCGATTTGCCGCCCTGCTGGCGCTGGCTGCGGCCCTGCTCAACCCGGTGTTGCTCGACGAAGAGCGCGAGGCGCTGAAAAGCGTCGTCGCCGTTGTCGTCGACCGCAGCCAGAGCCAGGACATTGGCGAGCGCACCAAGCAGACCGACGAGGCGCTGGCCGGGGTTCAGCAGCGCCTCGGCCGCTTCAAGCAGTTCGACGTCCGCGTCGTCGAGGCCGGCAAGTCGGAAGCCGCCGAGGAGCGCACCGAGACGCGGCTTTTCGGCGCGCTTGAAAGCGCTTTCCGCGACGTGCCGCCTTCGCGCATCGGCGGCGCCATCATGATCACCGATGGCGAGGTGCATGACGCCCCCGGCGGCACGCCCGACTTCAACGCCCCGCTGCACGCGCTGATCACCGGCAACGACCAGGAAAAGGATCGCCGCATCCGCTTCGAGAATGCGCCGCGCTTCGGTTTGGTCGGCAAGCCGCTCGAAATGACCTATCGCGTCATCGGCACCAACAACGAGACCGGCTCGATCGATGTGCGCGTCTCGGTCAATGGCGAGCAGGTTTCGGTCGAGCGCGCCACCATCGGCCAGGCTATGCCGCTGCAAGTGACCATTCCCGGCGCCGGCCGCAACATCGTCGAACTCGCCATCGACCCCGAGCCCGACGAACTCACCGACACCAACAACCGCGCCATCGCGCTGATCGATGGCATCCGCGAGAATTTGCGCGTGCTGCTTGTTTCCGGTGAGCCGCATGCCGGTGAGCGCACCTGGCGCAACCTTCTGAAATCCGACGCCTCGGTCGATCTGGTCCACTTCACCATTCTGCGGCCGCCGGAAAAGCAGGACGGCACGCCGATCAACGAATTGTCGCTGATCGCCTTCCCGACGCGCGAGCTGTTCGTCGAGAAGATCAAGGATTTCGACCTGATCATCTTCGACCGCTATCAGCATCGCGACGTGCTGCCGATCCTCTACTACGACTACATCGCCGAATATGTCGAAAAGGGCGGCGCGCTGCTGATCGCGGCAGGGCCCGAATATGCCGGCGAAAGCTCTATCGCCCGCACGCCTTTGATCTCGGCGCTGCCGGCGATGCCGACCGGCGAAGTCGTCGACAAGGCCTTCTATCCGCGCCTCACCGAGCTCGGCCAGCGCCATCCGGTGACGCGCGGGCTCGACGGCTCCGCCACCGAGCCGCCGCACTGGAGCCGCTGGTTCCGCACCATCGGCGTCGAGAACCCTGAGGGCGAGGCGGTGATGAAGGGGGCGGACAACCGACCGCTGCTCCTGCTCGACCGCAAAGGCGAAGGCCGCGTCGGCATGTTCTTGTCCGACCAGGGCTGGTTGTGGGCGCGCGGCTTCGAGGGTGGCGGCCCGCATGTCCAGCTCTATCGCCGCATCGCCCACTGGCTGATGAAGGAGCCCGAACTCGAGGAGGAGCGGCTGACCGCCGACGGCCGCGGCATGATGCTGGAAATCCGCCGCCAGACGATGAGCGACGATCCCGGCCCGGCGCAGATCATCACCCCGTCCGGCAAGGCGATGACCGTCAAGCTAGAGAGAGCCGAACCCGGCGTCTTCCTGGGCAGCATCGAAACCAGCGAGATCGGCCTCTACCAGGTCGGCAATGGCGACCTGAAGGCGCTTGCCCATGTCGGCCCGGTCAATGCGCCGGAATTCACCGACGTCGTCTCCACCGAGAACCGGCTGAAAGCGCCGGTCGAGGCCACCGGCGGCAGCGTGCGCCGGCTGGCGCAATCATCGACCCTTGGCAATCTCACCGGCGGCGTGACGCTGCCCTCGGTCGTCCCGGTTCGCTCCTCGGGCGCGGCGGCCGGCAACGACTGGATCGGCCTGCGCACCACCGACGACAGCGTGCTGAAGGCCGTCTCGCGCGTGCCGCTGTTCGGCGGGTTCCTCGGCCTCGGCCTGCTGCTTCTGGCATTGGGCTCGATGTGGTACCGCGAGGGGCGGTAGCGCAGCCCTACTCCTCCGGTTCCGTCGTGAACATCAGCGGGTAGCCCTTGGCCTTGCCGGCATCAGTCGCCCGTGTCGCCTTGGTCTCGGCGACGTCCCTGGTGAAGACGGCGACGACGCAGACGCCGCGCTGGTGCGCGGTGATCATCACCCGCCGCGCCTGGTCTTCGCTCAGCTTGAATTCGCCCTTGAGCACCGTCACCACGAACTCGCGCGGCGTGAAATCGTCATTGAGGAGGATGACCTTGTAGAGCTTCGGCCGTTCGATCTGCGGCTTCGTTTTGGTGCGGGGTTTGGTGACGATCTCAGGCATCGGAACCGGCAATTGTGCGCAAGAATTTCGCGTTTATTCTGGCATAGCCAAAAGCGATCGTCCATTTTTGGACCGCCCGCAAACCGCCTTCCCGGCGGGCGCGGCCGTTCACAAGTCCGTGCCTATGTGGGACCGCCGCCAAGCCGCGCAGAAACGATACGGGCCGTTTCGTTTAGAAAAAACTACCGCCGCAACACCGCACTCAGCACATCCCTGACGCCGATGGCGCCGACGAAGCGCGACTGGTCGTCGAACAGCGCCACCGGTGCGGTCTGCGAGCGGTGCATGGCCAGCATCACCGTCTTCAGCGAGGTGCCGGGATTGGCCCAGAATACCTGCGTCGTCTCCTCCGGCTGCGCCTCGACATCGGCGCACGACACCCAGAACGCCGGCTTGCCGTCGCGCTCGGCCGCCGCCACCAGCCCGTGCTCGTCGATCTTGAAACGCGTCGTCTTGCGGCGGTCGAGCCACACCCAGCCGTCCTCGCCGTGGTCGAGGTCGCGGCGGTCGCGCATCACGTTCCAGGCAGTCAGCACCGAGAGCGGATTCACATTGGCGATGAAGTCGCGGACATAGTCGTTGGCGGGGCGCAGCACGATGTCTTCCGGCGCGCCGGTTTGCACGATGCGCCCGCCTTCCATGATGGTGATGTGGCTGCCGATCTTCAGCGCCTCCTCGAGGTCGTGGCTGACGAAGATGATGGTCTTCTTCAGTTCGGCCTGAAGCTGCAGCAATTCGTCCTGCAGCTTGGTCCGGATCAGCGGGTCGAGCGCCGAGAACGGCTCATCCATCAGCAGGATCGGCGCTTCGGTGGCAAACGCACGCGCCAGCCCGACGCGCTGCTGCATGCCGCCGGAAAGCTCGTGGGCGTATTTCGACGCCCACTGGTCGAGGCCGACGAGCTTCAACTGGCGCTCGACGCGCGCCTTGCGCTCGGCTTCGGGCACGCCGGAAAGCTCTAGGCCGAAGCCGACATTTTCCGCGACGGTGCGCCAGGGCAGAAGGCCGAACTGCTGGAACACCATGGCGACCCGCGTCTGTCGGATGTGGCGCAGCGTGGCGGCGTCGCAGGCCGCGACATCGATCATGCGGTCGCCGTCCTTGACCATGACGTTGCCGCGCGCCGGCACGTTGAGCAAGTTGACGGCGCGGAGCAGCGTCGATTTGCCGGAGCCGGAAAGGCCCATCAGGACGGAAATCTCGCCCTCGTTGACGGTCAAATTGGCGCCGGCGCAGCCGAGCACGGCGCCGGTCTTCTCCAGGATTTCCTGACGCGTCGCACCCCTATCTACGAGCGCCAGCGCTTCCTTGCGCGCCGTGCCGAAGACGATGTCGACATTCTTGAAATCGACCGCAGCGCTCATTTGGCGGCTCCCGTGCCGATGCGGCTGATGCGGTCGAGGATGATGGCGAGCACGACGATGGCGAGGCCGGCTTCGAGCCCGAGCGGGATGTTGACCGAGTTCAGCGCGCGCACCACCGGCTTGCCGAGGCCGTTGGCGCCGATGAGCGCAGCGATCACGACCATGGAGAGGCAAAGCATGATGCACTGCGTCAGCCCCGCCATGATGGTCGGCAGCGCCGCCGGCAGCTCTACCTTCCACAGGAGCTGGCGTTTTGTCGCGCCGAAGGCTTCGCCGGCCTCGATCATCGGTTTCGGCACCGAGGTTATGCCGAGATGCGTCAGGCGGATCGGCGCAGGAGCGGCGAAGATGACGGTGACGATGAGGCCGGGAGCGATGCCGAGGCCGAAGAGAATGAGCACCGGGATCAGGTAGACGAAGGTCGGCATAGTCTGCATAAGGTCGAGGATTGGCTGGAGATAGCGGTAGCCACGCTCGTTATGCGCCGCCCAGATGCCGATCGGCACGCCGATGGCCATGGAGGCCGCAGCGGCGCCCACGACCAACACCAGCGTCTCGACGGTTTCCTGCCAGAGATCCTGGTTGACGATGAACAGGAGGCCGAGCGCGACGGCAAGCGCCAGCTTCCATGATTTCTGCAGGTACCAGGCAAGCCCGGCTATGGCGGCAACCAGGAGAACCGGCGGGACGAGCAGCAAAAGATCGACCAGCCCGTCGAGAACGACGGTGAGCCCGTCGGCGATACTGTCGAAAAACCACTCGAAATTGGTGGTCAGGAAGTCGAAGAAGGTCTTGCCCCACCGCCCGATCGGGATCTTGAAGCTCGAAATCAGTTGCGAAACCGGATCCATGGCAAATGTCCCCTCATTTCTTCTTCACCCTCCCCCTGGCGGGGTGGGTCGAACCGCGCAGCGCAGCGGAGCGGGTGGTCACGGTTATGCTCCGTTCTGCACCACCCCACCGCGGCGCGTGCCGCGCCTCCCCGCAAGGGGGAGGGTGTAAGTCTGCTACGAACCCAGCGCGGTTTTCACGGCGGCCGCGGCGTCGCCGCCGTCGAACGTCGTCACACCGGCGAGCCATGGCGTCATCGCGTCCGGATTGGCCTTGAGCCATTCGGTAGCCGCGGCCCTCGGGTCGGCGCCGTCATTGAGGATCGCACCCATGATCTCGTTTTCCATCTTGAGCGAGAACACCATGTTCTTGAGCAGCGCGCCGACGTTCGGGCATTCAGTGGTGTAGCCGGCCCGGACATTGGTGGCGACGGTCGCGCCGCCGAAATTCGGGCCGAACACCTCGTCGCCGCCCGACAGATAGGCCATCTTGATGTTGGCGTTCATCGGATGCGGCTCCCAGCCGAGGAAGACCACGTCTTCGCCCGATGCGGCCGCCTTCTGCACCGCCGACAGCATGCCGGCCTCCGAGCTTTCGACGAGCTCGAAATCCTTCAGGCCGAACTTGTCGGCGGCGATCATGTCGAGGATCAGGCGGTTGCCGTCATTGCCGGCTTCGATGCCGTAAATCTTGTTGTCGAGCTTGTCCTTGAACTTGGCGATATCAGCGAAATCCTTGAGACCGGCGTCATAGGTGTGCTGCGGCACGGCGAGCGTATACTTTGCGCCTTCGAGGTTGGTCACGATCGTCTCGACCGACTTGTCTTCGAGATAGGGCTTTATGTCGGCTTCCATGGTCGGCATCCAATTGCCGAGGAAGACGTCGACGTCCTTGTTCTTCAGCGAGGTGTAGGTGACCGGAACTGACAGCACCTGCACGTCGGGTTCGTAGCCGAGCGCTTCGAGGATGACGCTGGCGGTAGCGGTGGTGGCGGTGATGTCGGTCCAGCCGACATCGGCAAAACGCACCGGCTTGCAGCTTTCCGGCTCGGCGGCGAATGCGCCGCCCGCGGAAAGAAATGCCGCCAGACCGAAGCCGGCGGCGAATAGTTTCATACGCGACATCATGTATTCTCCCATTGTGATCTATCGGCGAAGCGAAGTTGCGGTTTTGTCTCCGCCTTGTTTCGTCAGCCAAACACCATTCTGGTGCGGTTTCAAGCGATAAGACAATCGCGACCAACGGCGCGGGCTGGCCGATCAGCGACACGTTCGCCGCTTTTCTGGTGGAATGTGAGGACGCCCCCTCCCCGCGCCGGGACAACTCGGCTTAAAAGGGCTGCATGGCCAAGCTGTACTTCCACTACGCGACAATGAATGCCGGCAAGACGACGATGCTGCTGCAGGCCTCGTACAATTACCGCGAGCGCGGCATGACGACGATGCTGTTCGTCGCCGGCCACTACCGCATGGGCGATACCGGGCTGATCTCGTCGCGCATCGGCCTGGAGACGGAGGCTGAGATGTTCCGCAACGGCGACGACCTGTTCGCCCGGGTCGCCGAGCATCACGACCACACGACCGTGCATTGCGTCTTCGTCGACGAGGCGCAGTTTCTCGAGGAGGAGCAGGCGTGGCAGCTCGCCCGCATCGCCGACCGGCTGAACATCCCGGTGATGTGCTACGGCCTGCGCACGGATTTCCAGGGCAAGCTGTTTTCCGGCTCGCGCGCGCTCTTGGCGATATCGGACGATCTGCGCGAGGTGCGCACCATCTGCCGCTGTGGCCGTAAGGCGACGATGGTCGTGCGCCTCGGCGCGGACGGCAAGGTGGCGAGACAGGGCGAACAGGTGGCGATCGGCAAGGATGTCTATGTCTCGCTCTGCCGCCGCCACTGGGAAGAAGAAATGGGCCGCGCCGCGCCCGACGATTTCATCGGCTTCACCTAAAGCGCGGCGCGTCGTCACGCGGCGCGCGTCAGTTCTCGTTGTTTGCGTGTCGTTGTCCCAAAACCGTTGCGCACTTTTGGGCGACATGCATCAAGCCTGACCAGCGCTATTCTGGGTTGCGTGCGCATCGAACGGTGCGAGGAGGAGGGGAAAGAACCGGCAAGAAGAACCGCGATCGGGGAGCTATTCGTTGCTTTGTGACGGCAGTTATGCTAGTAGTTTGGCCATGGTGCTGATTGCGCCGACGACCCGCCGCCGAGGCGGGTTTTTTGTGTCGGGTTTCGGCGCTATCCTTCGCAAACTCCTAATCTTCCGCCTTCCCTTCCCCCCATGCCACACATATATTCGCGGCGGTTCGCGACACGAAACAGATGCCGAAGCGGGAGGCCCCTATGGCGACATTGCAGAATTTCGATGCCGAAATTGCCAAGACCAAGCAGGTCGTGCAGGACATGCGCACGAAAATCGAGCAGTCCGGCACGGTGCTCGACACGCTCGCCAAGACCGACAAGAAGATCGGCGACGCCAATTTCGACCTCGAGAACGCCCGCATCGAGGATGTGCTGAAGCAGCAGAAGGTGATGGAAGGCAACATCGCCGACCTGATCATCGGGCTGGAGGACGCCACCAACGTCTTCGGCGCCGAATTCGAGAGCATGAAGAACTACACCGGCTGGGAAAGCCTCGTCGGCATATTTTCCGACCAGAGCAAGCAACGCATGCGCACCGACCGCGTCCGCAACATGTCGCTGGCCGGCAATCTGCAGGAGCTTCTGGCGAAATCCGACACCATCGTCGGCATCCTCAAGGCGCAGAAGCAGATCCTCGACCAGCGTTACAAGACCTCCGAGGCCAGCCTGTCGCAGGTGATCGAGCGCCGCAAGGCGACCATGTCCAATCTGGAGACTGTGCAGAAGCGTATCGAGGAGCTCAATCCGATGCTGCTCGACATCGAGAACAAGATCGCCGCCTCGATCAGCCAGAAGGAGCGCACCGAGCTCGAAGGCGACCGTTCGAAACTGGCCACGGAGTACAACGAGAAGCAGGCCAAGGAGCAGGAGCTGCTGGCCGAAAGCCAGACGCTGGAGCGCTACACCTCGATGTTCCAGACCTTCGTCGATTCGCTCAACAACCAGATCGCGGCGCAGTCGACGCTGATCAACAAGCTGACCATCGATACCGAGCAGCGCATCGTCCTTTACAAGGCGCTGGAAGACTCGCTGAAGACCGCCGCCCAGCAGGACGTCGCCCACAAGATCAACACGCTGGGCAGCCAGGTCGACAACACCGCCGAGGAGACCATGGCCGGCATCGGCGCGGCCTCGCAGAAGCACATCGGCGATCTCCTCGAAATGCACGAGAAGAACATGGTGGCGACCGCCGACATCCAGCGCCGCAAGAAGCTGGCCGACGATGCCTTTGCCCGCCGCTTCGACGACGTGCTGAAGAAGCACAATGCGGCAAACTACGTGCAGTCATAATTGCTGCACCCGCATCGCTACCAAGGGCTGGCTGCATGACCCCCGAAAATGAAGCGGCAGCGCGGTATTTCTCGGCGATCACCGCGGCGCTGAGCGGCCTCGAGGTGTTCATGCGCGACGATCGCTCGCCGCTCTACCGGCACGGCATCGTCGCCAAGATCGTCGCCGAATACATCGCGCGGCTCGACAACTCGTTTTCCTGCTGGCGCAACCGGCTGGGCTTCGTGGAGACGTTCCGCATTTCGCGCGCCGAAAGCGGCTTTCCGGTCTTCCAGAACGTGCTCGAACTGGAAAACGATCGCCGCCAGGCCGATACGCGTCTCGCCAACATACCGCTGGCCGACGAGTTGCGCGAGGAAATGGCCGATTTCATCCTGCGCCACAAGGAATTCCCCGAGGCGCTGCAGAAGTCGATGGCCGAGCGGCTCTATCTGGAGGGCGTCAGGAGCGAGACGACCTTCGGGCCGTTCACTTTGGCGCAGACGGCAAAAGTCTCGGTCAATTCGAAGACCGGACGGCCTTACTATCTCGTCCACTGGGCCGCCTTCGACGGCAGCGCCAACCTGCCGCTGGTCTATATGGTGACGGTCGAGGATTCCTCCGAAGAGATGATCGGGCAGCTTGTCGACCGAAATGGCAAGCTCAACGACAAGGTCGACATTCCGCTTCCGGTTGACGGGCTGCTCAATCCCGAGCTCGCCCACCGCTTCGACGACTTCACCGAGAAGAATTCCGCCTATACGCTGTCGCCGGCGACGATCGCGGTCAACCTCGACAAGGATTTCGAGCCGCTCCACCCCAAGCAGTTGCGCCGCGTCGTGCTCGGTCCGTTCTATTCGGCAGGGATCACCGAGAACAATTCGACGGTGAGCGAAGTGCTGGCCAAGGTGCGCAGGCCGGAAAACGCCTGGCTGCTGACCTGGACCATCCAGGAGGTCTATTCCAAGGCCGAGAAGCCAGGTCGCAAAGGCCTTTTCTCAAGCGAGAAGACGACGCAGGAATTCTTCATCGACACCGACGATCTGGAGGCCGCGCGACAGGGCGTGTCGAGCTACGAGAAGCATGCGCTGATCCCGCATGAGGCCTATCAGGCGCTCTACGCCGCCGGCGAGGCGCAGAAGATCTTTTCCGGCTACAAGGTCCACATCCTGTCCAAAGGACAGGTCATCAGTGACGTCTGACCGTCAAATCGCGGAGCATCCTTCATGGACACCGGCCTGACCACGATTTCGGAAGCGGCAATCGAAAAGCACCGCGCCACGGCGCAGAGCTTCATCACCCGCATCGTCGTGCTGGAGGATCCGTCGCGGGAATCCGGAACGGCACTTGCCGGCACCAACCGCCGCTTCGTTTCGACCGTCTCGGTCGGCTCGGCGCGCCGCACACGCGAGGTCGAGCTTTCCAAGACCGTCGCCGCCGTCCATCCCGACGACCAGTTGCTGAGCATTGCACAGCACATGCTGCTGTTTCGCACCCGGCGCGGGCTGGCGATCGCGCTTGCCATCGCTGATGTCTTCGCCGAAGGCTCAGATCTCGAGAGCTTGAAGGCGAAAAACGCCCGCGCCCCGCTCGAAGGCGACGAGGCCGCCACATTCAAGAAGCTGCTGTCGGCTTCGGCCTATATTTCGGCCTTCAGCCTCGCCTCCTATCTGTTCCAGCTGATCGACAGCGACGGCGAGGCGCCGAACGATACGCCCGAGCCGGACTTCCTGTTCGACACGCCGCAGGATGCAGTGAAGTCAATTGTTGCCGGCCTCGACAGGGCGATATCAGGCGCGAAGGACGACGCCGAGCTGATGACCCGGGCGCGCGCCTTCGCCCGCGTCGCCATCGACGGGCTTTTGGCGCGAAAGGGCCGCTTCGACGGCATCGGTCCGTTCGAGAACGCGCATATCCGCATCGACGTCGACGACTTCACCCTCGACGGCTTCGACGTCGCACCGGGCAAGCGGTCGAAGCCGCTGGTGATGACCTTCAAGAAGCCGGAAGAGGTTGTCGGCAACCACATCGCCAAGTACCAGTCGGTGAAGCTCGCCAAGATGCTGATGGCTTACGATTTCGAGCGCGAGCTGAACCCGTTCGTCGAACTCGGCGGCTTCCTGTTCACCTTCATCGGCGACGGCGCGCCCGGTACCGGCAAGACGACGCTGATCCAGATGATCGCCGGTCTCGTCAACGGTTACTGCCAGGTCGCCGGCTATCCCTTCGCCTACGAGAATTTCGGCGTTGACCAGATCTCCTCCTATCAGGGCAAGTCGGGCCAGAACTGCCGCCAGTTCATCAACAATGTGCTGAACCCGCGCGTCATCGGCTTCGGCACCATCGACGATATCGATCAGGTGGCGGCCCGCCGCTCCGATGATCGCGCCTCGGCCGGCCAGCAGGAAATCACCGGAGTCCTGATGGACGCGTTCGGGGGCGCCGGCACGGTGGTGCGCGGCAACTGCTCCTTCGGCATGTTCTCCAACTATCCCGAAAACGTCGACGACGCGCTGCGCCAGCGCGCCGGCGCCCGCTGGCTGGTCGATGGGCCGCAGAGCCGCGACGATTACATCGACATCTTCGTGCTGCTCGCCGGCAAGAACCACAAGATCCCGCTCGGCGACCACAAGCTCTACGCCGCCCAGGAAATCCAGCGCGCGGTGATGGAAGCCTATGAAGAGCATGAGAAGCCCAGGGAAGACGGTCTCATGAAGGTCTATGAGCGCTACATGAAGGAGAACGGCGCACCGAAGTCGATGGCCGACATCGGCACCTATCTGCACATGATCAAGGAGGCCGAGCCGCGCTTCACCGGCCGCGCCATCAGGAACGTCACCGACGCGATCAAGATGCGCGCCATGGACATCGAGCTGCCGGACGAGTGGTTCGAGAAGCCGGAAGTCTTCATGCACAAGGGCTACGACGACAAGAAGGCGATGATCGAGGAACTGCGCGGCCCGTTCTCGATGGACATGGTCATGCAGGAGGTCAACCGCTACGCCGACTCGGAGTTCCGCTACTCCGACAAGTCCGACGACGCGGCGGTGACCAAGATGATCCGCGACACCCGCCTGCGCGACCGCGCGGTCCGCGAGATCGAGGAGTTGAAGAAGAAGGGCCTGTGGAATGCGTGAGGTTCTTCCTTCTCCCCGTTCACGGGGAGAAGGTGCCCGAAGGGCGGATGAGGGGCAGCGCAATGCGTGGTGGAAACGAACCGAAAGTATCAAAGGCCCGGCAACTTCGGAAAGTTGAAAACGACGCCGAGGAAAAACTCTGGAGCGAACTGCGTGGACGGAGATTGAATGGCCATAAATTTGTTCGTCAATTGCCAATCGGTCCATATTTTGCAGACTTTGCCTGCCGTGAAGCCAATCTGGTTGTGGAAGTTGATGGAAGCCAGCACGCAAATCGATCTCAGGATCGGTACAGGGACGAAACGATGAACCGGAACGGCTGGTCGGTGCTGCGGGTGTGGCACGCTGATGTTCTAGCGAGTCGCAAAAGCGTGTTGGATACGATCGTAGCGGTCCTGGACGGTCGACTGGATAAAAAAATGATCGCTGTCGACGCGAAATTTCTGCCGTCAGCAACTTCAGAGGAAAGATGATGAGCGTCTGCGCCGCCCCTCATCCGTCCTTCGGGCACCTTCTCCCCGTAAACGGGGAGAAGGAAGAATGAGCCCGGCCAGGAAATCCGATCTGCTGCGCGAGAACGAGCTGATCTACGGCCGGCTGCTGACCGTAGACGAGCCGCATCTCATCCAGCGCTACAACAAGGCGTTGGTCGCCTTCGGCCTGAATCCGACGAAGCTGAAAAGCTTCGAGATCGACCGCACCGGCTTCTCGCCGCAGGTGGCCGAGGAATGCGGCGACTATAACTACCTCGATCCCAACGAGATCAACCGCCGTTTCATCATCCTGACCCCGTCGCAGATCGATCTGCCGGTGGTCCACACCGCCTTTTCCAACACCTCGCAACTGATGTTCGAGTTCATGTCGACGAACCAGCGCGCCATCGACGCGCTGACCATCAAGGATGTCATCTACGGCGAGATCGAGGATTCGGTTCCCAAGGTCGACGACATCGAAGATCTGCTGTCGATCAACCAGGTCGAGTTCAAGGTGCTGTCGGCGGAGGACGTGCTCGGCAAGGCCGCCGAACTCGGCAAGCTCGTCGACCAGCTGAAGCAGGAGCCGGACGCCTGGCGCGACAACGCCATGCTCACCCGCATGGTGGAGCTTGCCAAGATCTGCGGCGACATCCGCGAGAACGCGCTGGTGCCGGATCAGGTGATCTTTCGCCACAGCGCCTATTGGACCAGCCATTTCGGCGGGCTCTATGTGTTCATCGACCCTGATATGACGACGGTGATCAGCGACCCGGCAGCACCCGGCTTCCGCCGCTCGCGGCCGTGGCAGGTAAGCTACCTCTCGATCAATGATGCCGACAGGGTGTTCAAGTTCCTCGCCGCGACCGGCCGCATCGAACTGCCGCGTGCCTCATGGATCGAAACATCAGGCTATCTCGAACATCGCGCTGAGATGGTGGTGCGCGCGCTGATCCGCGACGCCGAGCCCGACCGCAACCTGACCGACGTCGACAAGGTCTGGCTGCAGACCTGGATCCACGGCCATGCCGACCTGATCACCAGGGACGGTAATTTTCCCTTTCTCAACGCCGCCAAGCGCGAGATCGCTCGCCTCGGCTATCTCAAGATCGAGGACGTGTTCCCGCAGCAGCGTTTCCTGGCGATCCGGGCCAAGCCCGGCCATCCCGACGCCTGGCTGACCAACCAGCTGATCTCGGATTTCGTGCCGCAGGACTTCGTCTCGCGCTACGTGTTCAACAAACCGGGCTTCTACAGGGACTATGACGGCTTCAGCGACGCCTGGCGATCGCATGTTGTGGACGTTCTGAAAACCACATATCTGAAAGACAAGGTGGCGTTTCGCACACGCCTCTACGGCCTTACCGATTGAATGACCGGCTGACTGACGAGGGGGTGACATCGCCATGCTTGATCCGATCGTGAATTTCTTCACACGGATTTTCCAGTGGATCGGCCGCGGTATCGGCTTCGCCATCGGCGTGATCCTGTGGCCGTTCATGTGGGCTGGGCGCTGGTACACGCAGCGCGGCTGGATCCTGAAGGCGGTGCTCGGCCTCGCTCTGCTCATGCTGGTCGGCCTCTACGGCTACTTCATCTGGAACACGCAGGTCTGGAGCAATTTCAATCCCGCGTATGCGCAGGCATATAATTTCACACAGCCGGCCGGAACCGCCCCGCCGCAGCCCGCTCCTTCTGCCACCGGGGAAACCGCTGGCGTCGAGGGAGAAGTCAAGACCTGCACCAACTCGGCCATTGTCCAGGTCGCGGCCGATCTCATCGATTTCAACGTCAACGAGAACGCCTGGATCTCGTCGATGATACTCTACAAGCTCGGGTTCTTCGGCATGGACTGGGACCACACGCCGTTTCTCGACAACAAGGCCTCCTTCCAGCGTGGGGTCAATCAGGCCATCCGGCGCACCGCTGTCGAGCTTGTCGACACGCTGGGCCGCGTTCGCGGCACCAGCCAGATCGACCAGAACCTGCAGGATGCGCGCGGCGCGATCACCTTCGATGAGGAAACCTGGTATTTCGGCCTCAGGCCCTTTGGTCCGAAAACCCCGACGCCGAGTTTCTATCGCACGGCGGCGAGCAGCCTTCGCGCCTTCAACGACCGGCTGATGAAATGCGAAGTTGTCTTCAACGCGCGCGCCGACAATCTGTTGCAGTTCGTCGACCGGATCGCGAGTGACATAGGCTCGACGTCGGACATGATCCGCGACCGTTCGCAGAACTTCAACAGCGGCTGGTTCGATACGCGCGCTGACGACCGCTTCTGGTTCGCCTACGGCCAGCTCTATGGGTATTACGGCATCCTGACGGCGGCGCATCACGACTTCCAGCAGATCCTCGACAATCGCGGCCTCACGCCACTGTGGAACAGCGTAGAAGGCCAGCTCAAGGCAGCGCTCGCCATCCGGCCTTTCATAATCTCCAACGGCCGCGAGGACGGCTGGATCATGCCCACCCACCTCACCACGATGGGATTCTATGTGCTTAGGGTGCGATCGAACCTCGTCGAGATCAGGTCCGTTCTGGATCGGTGAAGCAAGCGACTGGTGGAAGACGCCCTGGCTTGAAATCACTGCCGGTACTGGTCGGGATCCAGCAACCTTCTGTCGCAGTGGTTCGGTTGCGCATTGCGGGGAGCGGAACCTGATCGTCTCGTCGTCGTTCAATCGTGGGCGGCAGCCAGCGAGGACACGCGATGGATATCCGCGAAATTGCTCGAAATTTCTATGCCACGATCGATGCGCAAGACTGGGATAAACTGGCCAGTCTGGTCTCTCCGGATCTCGCCGTTCATCTCGCCAGCGCCAACCCGATCGGCTTCGACGACTGGCGCAAATCGCTGACCGAGTTCTTTGTCGGATTCCCGGACGGACATCACGTCATCGACGACTATGTCAGCGATGCCGACAATGTGGTCACGCGCGGCCGCTTTCAGGGCACGCACACCGGCATCTTCCATGGCGTCGAACCGAGCGGAAATTGCGTCTCGGTTGGTGTAATTAACATTGATCGCGTCGAGAACGGCATCGTGGTCGAACATTTCGGCCAGCTTGACGGCTTGGGGCTGATGCACCAGATCGGCGCATTCTAGCGCGACCGCTCGAAGCGCCGACCGGCGCGCGAACCCTGTCGCATTCCGTGCATTCCGCGGCTGTTTTGAGACGGCAGAACGACGCGTGCTCTGGCTTCTATACGGCGCGACAACCGGGCGCGAAGACCCGGGACAGGTCGACCGGGAACACCACAACCTTTCTTCATAGGAAACATAGTTGCATGCAAGTTGACGCCACGGCAGCGACAGGGTTAGAACGTGCCCTCGCCTGCAGTGCCGGGCTGTTTCGAACAGGCTTGCGACCACACTGATCAAACCCGTCCCCTCCACCGTCCAATCCAGAGGAAAGCCGCCATGGCCGAAGTGAAGTCCGACATCGAGATCGCGCGCGCCGCCGACAAGAAGCAGATCCAGGAGATCGGCCAGAAGATCGGCATTCCGAGCGAGCATCTTTTGCCTTACGGCCACGACAAGGCGAAGATCTCGGCCGAGTTCATCAAGTCGGTGAAGGCAAACAAGGACGGCAAGCTGATCCTCGTCACCGCCATCAACCCGACGCCGGCCGGCGAAGGCAAGACGACGACGACGGTGGGCCTCGGCGACGGTCTCAATCGCATTGGCAAGAAGGCCATCGTCTGCATCCGTGAGGCCTCGCTCGGCCCGAATTTCGGCGTCAAGGGCGGTGCTGCCGGCGGCGGCTATGCGCAGGTCGTGCCGATGGAGGACATGAACCTCCACTTCACCGGCGATTTCCATGCCATCACCACTGCGCATAATCTGCTTTCGGCGCTGATCGACAACCACATCTACTGGGGCAACGACCTCGGCATCGACATCCGCCGCGTCGTCTGGCGCCGCGTCATGGACATGAACGACCGGGCGCTGCGCGAGATCATCTGCTCGCTCGGCGGCGTCGCCAACGGCTTTCCGCGCGAGGGGGGCTTCGACATCACCGTCGCCTCGGAAGTCATGGCGATCCTCTGCCTCGCCACCGACCTGAAGGACCTGGAAAAGCGCCTCGGCGACATCATCGTCGCCTATCGCCGCGACAAGTCGGCCGTCTACGCCCGCGACCTCAAGGCCGACGGCGCCATGGCCGTGCTGCTGAAGGACGCCATGCAGCCCAACCTGGTGCAGACGCTGGAGAACAACCCGGCCTTCGTCCATGGCGGCCCCTTCGCCAACATCGCGCATGGCTGCAACTCGGTCGTCGCCACCACGACGGCGCTAAAACTTGCCGACTATGTCGTCACCGAAGCCGGTTTTGGCGCCGATCTCGGTGCCGAAAAATTCTTCGACATCAAGTGCCGCAAGGCCGGCCTGAAGCCGGCGGCAGCGGTCATCGTCGCCACCGTGCGCGCGATGAAGATGAATGGCGGCGTCAAGAAGGAAGACCTCGGCAAGGAGAATGTCGAGGCGGTCAAGAAGGGCTGCGCCAATCTCGGCCGTCACGTCGAGAATATCAGGCAGTTCGGTGTGCCGGCGGTGGTCGCCATCAACCATTTCTATTCCGACACCGACGCCGAGATCCAGGCGATGAAGGACTATGTCGCCTCGATGGGCGAAGAGGCAGTCCTGTGCAAGCACTGGGCCAAGGGGTCGGCCGGCATCGAGGAGCTCGCCAGCAGGGTGGTGGCGCTTGCCGAATCCGGCGTGTCGCAGTTTGCGCCGCTCTATCCCGACGCCATGCCGCTGTTCGAGAAGATCAACACCATCGTCCAGCGCATCTATCGCGGTTCCGAAGCGATCGCCGACAAGTCGGTTCGCGACCAGCTCCACGCCTGGGAGCACGCCGGCTACGGCAACCTGCCGGTCTGCATGGCCAAGACGCAATATTCCTTCTCGACCGACCCGAACCTGCGCGGCGCGCCGACCGGCCACACCGTGCCGGTGCGCGAGGTCAGGCTGTCTGCCGGCGCCGGCTTCATCGTTGTCATCTGCGGCGAGGTCATGACCATGCCCGGTCTTCCGAAGGCGCCGTCCTCGGAAAAGATATTCCTGAACGAGATGGGCCAGATCGAAGGGCTGTTCTGAGAATTCTGAAGGCCGGAATGACGAGGGCGCCGCATCGCTGCGGCGCCCACTTTGCTTCTCCGCGACAATTTTCTAAGCGGCGCTCCGCGCCAGCGCGCGCTGGTTGGAAGCGTGGATCGTGTCGCGTTCGGGCAGCGTGCCGGTCTTCAGGCAGTCGATCCATTCGGCGGTCCTGAGAACGGCGGCGAAGCGCGACTGCAAGATAACAGTCACCACGCGGTGGATATCCTCGGCCGAAGCGTAGCCGGCGCTGTTGGCATAGGGCACAGAGCCGGTGGCGTCGGACAGGAACTCCACGGCAAAACCCATATGGACAGCGTGGATGACTGTCGACAGATCGCAGTTATGCGTCATGTAACCGACGACGGTGACCGTATCGATGCCGTTGGCGCGCAACCAGTCCTCTAGGTCGGTACCGGTGAAGGCGCTCGGCAAGGTTTTTTCGACATAATGATCGCGGCTTCGCCTTGATATCTCGGGATGCAATTCGGCGCCATGGCTGCCCTTGGCGAAGACCGGTGACGTTTCCGGCGCCAACTGCTTGATGACCACCACCTTAACGCCCGCCTCGGCCGCCGCGTCCATGGCGCGCGCCACATTGGCGACACTGTCGCGGAAGGGCGGGTGCTTGATGGCGAGGTTGCCACCGTCATAGTCGTTCTGAACGTCGACGACGATGAGGGCGCGGCGTGGGGCTTGCCTTTGGCTGGTTCCGACATGGGGTTTTCCTTTCCCGTTGACGCTGATGGGTGGAGGATAGGCTCGGCATCGGCCCGCAAAAAGTGTCCCGATTGACATTGTTCGAAAGAATTGGGACAATTTGAACCTACCCTCATTGGTGCTCATCATGGCAGATTCGATCGTTGCCGCCATCGCCTTCGATGGCATCAGTCCGTTCCACCTTTCCGTGCCGTGCCTTGTATTCGCAGAGGATCGCACGGCGCTCGGCCTGCCGCGCTTCGACTTCCGCGTCTGCGCGATTGAGAACGGGCCGATCCGCACCGATGCGGGGCTGACCATCAGCGTTCCCCACGGGCTTTCCGCGCTCGATGACGCCGAGATCGTCATCGTGCCTAGCTGGAAGAACCTCGAAGTCCCACCGCCACGGGCACTGATCGAGGCGCTGCGTCGCGCGCACCGGCGCGGCGCGCTGATTGTCGGACTGTGCTTGGGGACGTTCGCTGTTGCGGCGACCGGACTGCTTTCGGAGCGACGCGCCGCGACGCACTGGGCTTTTTCCGAGCAGCTGCAGGCCCTCTATCCCGACATTCTCGTCGAGCCGGAGGTGCTCTACATCGATAATGGCGACGTCGTGACTTCGGCCGGTGTCGCCGCCGGGCTCGACTGCTGCCTGCACATCGTGCGGGCCCGCTGCGGGGCCGAAGCGGCGCTGCGCCTCGCCCGGCAGATCGTCCTTTCTCCCCATCGGCAGGGCGGGCAGGCGCAGTTCATAGAACGCCCCATCGCCAGGACCGGCAATGCCGACCGCTTCACACAGGCTCTCGACGCAGTGCGCAAGACGCTGGGCGAGACGCACAGTCTGGACAGTGTCGCCGATGCCGCCGGCCTCACCCGCCGGACATTCACGCGCCGCTTTCAAAAATCGATCGGCACCAGCTTCGGCGACTGGCTGACCGACCAGCGCGTCGCGCTGGCGCAGCGGCTGCTGGAAGCGACGGAAAAATCGATGGATTCGATCGCCTTCGAGGCCGGTTTCGGCAGTGCCACGTCGCTGCGCCAGCACTTCGCGGCGCGGCTCAGAACCACGCCAGCGCAGTACCGGCGCGAATTCTCGAAGAACGCTCAGCAGGAGCTCGTGGCGCAAGCGCCGAGGTGATGGTCAATCGATCCTGCCCCTTCTTGAAAGGGCTTGCGTCATCTGTCATATACGAAGCGACAGATGACGTTAGGAGGCAGGCTCGTGGCGATGGCATTGGAAAAGGCAGATGCAGGGCCAAGAAACAATGAACTGCAAAAGGTAGCCAGGTTGCTCGGCGGCACCCGCATTCTATCACGGAACCTCAGGAGCGCATTGGACGCCCATGAGTTGCTTGTGCACGGCCTGCCGGGTTCGGCGCTAGACCATCTCCTTGGGCAGCTCGTATTCATCCAGAAGACTGATTCGCTCGAGAAGGCCGTCGGTATGAGCTTGCGCACCTACCAGCGCCGGAAGGATGCACCTTCCAAGCCTCTCAGCCAGGATCAGAGCGGGCGAACCTGGAAATTTGCGGAGATCCTGTCGAAAGCGACCGACGTGTTCGGTTCACAGGCGGAAGCCGAGCAATGGCTGGAGCGCCCGGCGATCGGGCTCGACCAGCGTCGTCCCATCGATCTTCTGGCAACCCCGGCGGGTGTCGAGCTTGTGGAAGACTATCTCGAGCGTCTTGAATACGGCGTTTATGCATGACGCCGCTGCCGGCGGTGCTTGGCGGCTCCGACGTCATTGGCTGGCGTCTCGATCAGGCTGCGTGTGCGCCTACATGGGACAGTGGCGAGGGCGCATACAGGGTCGGCGGACGATGGAACAGCAGGGGCGTGCACGCGGTCTACTGCTCAATCGATCCTTCGACTGCAATTCTCGAAGTTGCAGTCCATAAAGGTTTTAGGGTGCTCGACACGATCGCGCATGTGATGACTGCGGCAATAATCAGCGATGTCACGGATGTGCATATCGTCGACCCTGCCGCCGTTCCGAACCCTAACTGGCTGCGTCCGGGCATCCCGAGCTCTGGGCAACAGGCATTCGGCGACAATCTTCTCAAACGACATCGGTTCGTGGTGATTCCGAGCGCGGTGTCGCAGAATAGCTGGAATCTGATCTTCGAGGCGAGCGTCGCGAAGGGCGCCTATGCGATGAAGATACAGGAGGTCTTTGCGCTCGATACGCGATTGCATCCACCTCCTGCTAAGTGACCGTGCTAATCTCGCCGCTTCGCTGATCCAGCTGGAACAAAGGATGCTCAGCCACGCCTGACCGGCCGCGCCGGGTTGCCGACAACCCTGGTGTTTGCCGGCACATCGCTCGTCACCACAGCACCCGCTCCGACAATGGCGCCGGCGCCGATGCTGATCCCGCCGAGGATGATGGCACTGCCGCCGATCCAGGCATTGTCACCGATCTCGACCGGCTTCGCGATCTCCAGCCCGGCCTGTCGACCCGCCGCCTCCTTGTGGTGCTCGGCGCAATAGATCTGCACATTGGGGCCGAGCAGCGTTCCCTTGCCGATGCGGACTGGCGCCGTATCGAGGATGGTGCAGCCGGCATTGAGAAAGACGCCGTCGCCGAGAAAGAGATTGAAGCCGTAGGCGCAGTGGAACGGCGCTTCGATCCGGGCGCCCTCGCCCACAGCGCCGAGCAGCGGCTTCAGGGCAGGTCCGACGTCGCCACGTTGCCGGGGCGGCAAGGAATTGTGTTCGAACACCGCGTCGCGTGCGACGATGCGCAGCGCCTCCAGCTCTGCGTCGAGGCAAGTGTACCACTCGCCCGCGGCCATCTTTACGCGCTCGCTTCTGTTCAAGGCGATGCCCTCCTGTCTTACCCTGCTGTTTCAACGTGGTGTCAAAGCACAGTCCATAAAAATCGGGTAACGCCAGACATCGCAGGCTCTGGTCAAATGCCGATCCTATGCTAGCCTACCCCGGCCGGGCTATCCCAGGCCGTGTGATCGAGGGGGATCAATCATGCTGTACATCCTTGCACTTCTGATCGGCGTCGTTGCCGGCCTTCGCGCCATGACCGCGCCTGCCGCCGTCGCCTGGGGCGCTTATCTCGGCTGGCTGCCGGTCGCCGGAACCTGGGCTGGTTTCATGGGCCACTGGATCACCGTCGGCATCTTCACCATCCTGGCCATCGTCGAGCTGGTCACCGATCAGTTGCCGTCGACGCCGAGCCGCAAGGTGCCGCAGCAGTTCGGCGCACGCATTGTCATGGGCGCCTTCACCGGCGCGGTGATCGGGGCGACCGGCGGCGCCACCATCGGCGGCCTGATCGCCGGCGCAATCGGCGCGGTGATCGGCACGCTGGGCGGCGCCGAGCTGCGCAAACGTCTGGCGCTGGCTTTCGGCAAAGACCAGCCCGCAGCCTTCATCGAGGACGCGGTGGCGATCATCGGCGGCCTGCTGATCGTGGCGGCGGTGGCATGACGGCAAAGACATTCGACGCAATCATCATCGGCGCCGGACAGGCCGGCCCGCCGCTCGCCGGCCGGCTGACGGCGGCCGGCATGAGCGTGGCGCTGATCGAGCGCAAGCTGGTCGGCGGGACCTGCGTCAACACCGGCTGCATGCCGACCAAGGCCATGGTGGCCAGCGCTTATGCCGCGCATCTTGCCCGCCGCGCCGCCGACTACGGCGTGACGCTCTCCGGTCCGGTCGGCGTCGACTACAAGGCGATCAAGGCACGCAAGGACAAGGTGTCGGACGACGCCCGCGGCAACCTCGAAAGCTGGATTGCCGGCATGGACAGATGCACGCTTTATCGCGGCCATGCGCGCTTCGAATCGGCCAACACCGTGCGCGTCGGCGACGACCTGCTGAGCGCCGGGAAAATATTCATCAACACCGGCGGCCGTGCCTCGGTGCCGGACCTGCCAGGCGTCAACGACATTTCGTTCCTGACCAATTCGTCGATGATGGATCTCGACGTGCTGCCGCGCCACCTCGTCGTCGTCGGCGGCAGTTACGTCTCGCTCGAATTCGCGCAGATGTTCCGCCGTTTCGGTTCAGAGGTCACGGTGATCGAGAAAACCCCGCGGCTGATCGGCCGCGAGGACGAGGATGTCTCGGCCGCCATCCTGTCCATCTTCGAAAACGAAGACATCACCGTCCATCTCGGCGCCGACGACATCGGCTTCGCCAGGCAGGGCAGCGACATTGCCGTGACGTTCTCCGCCGGCAAGGCGCCGGCGGTCGGCTCGCATGTGCTGCTGGCAGTGGGCCGGACGCCCAACACCGACGATCTCGGCCTCGACAAGGCCGGCGTCGAGGTCGACAAACGCGGCTTCATTGTCGTTGACGACCAGCTTCGCACCAGCGTGCCCGGCATCTGGGCGATGGGCGACTGCAACGGCAAGGGCGCCTTCACCCACACCTCCTACAACGACTACGAGATCGTCGCCGCCAATCTGCTCGACGACGATCCGCGCAAGGTGAGCGACCGCATCGAAGCCTATGCGCTCTATACCGACCCGCCGCTCGGCCGCTGCGGCATGACCGAGACGGCGGTAAGAAAGTCCGACCGTCGCGCGCTGGTCGGCCAGCGGCCGATGACCCGCGTCGGCCGCGCCGTCGAAAAAGGCGAGACGCAAGGTTTCATGAAGATCCTGGTCGACGCCGACACCAAGGAAATCCTCGGCTGTTCGGTGCTCGGCCCCGGCGGCGACGAGGCGATCCACTGCGTGCTCGACCTGATGTACGCCAAGGCGCCGGTCAGCACGCTCGCGCGCGCCATGCACATCCACCCCAACGTCTCGGAACTTCTGCCCACCATTGCCCAGGAATTGAAGCCGCTGGCATAGGCTACGACCGCAAGCGGCAAGCGCACAACGGCGCGGTTTTGGCGCCGCTGGCGATCGCCGTGGCGGTGTCGCAGACGTTGGACCGCCAGCTGCTGGTGACGCACGCCGCGCAATAGTTGCGCCCATAGCGCAGCAGACTGGACCAATCGACAGCGTATCGGCGAAAGGGCATGTGTTCAGCCTCTTTCCTGGAGGAGTATCATGCAGAAATCGATCGAGCGCATTGCCGGCGACAGCGAGGGCGTTTGCTACGAATTCCCAGTGTTCCGCTTCGAAGGGTTCCGCTTTGACGGCAGCGACAAGGCCGCACCTTCGGCCTATCTGCAGGCGGCACTGCATGCCGGCGAACTGCCGGGGGTCGTCGCCATCGACGCGCTGATGCCGATGCTCGAAAACGCCGAAGCGGAAGGCCGCATCAAGGGCGATATCACCATCGTACCCCAGGCCAATCCGATCGGCCGCGCCCAGTATCATTTCGGCGAGCATCAGGGCCGTTTTCACTTGGGCACCCGCACCAACTTCAACCGCGGCTTTCCGCTGCTGGCCGCGCCTGACCCGACGCTCTTGCCGGACGCCACATTTGGCACGGCCGACCAGCGGCTGAAGACGCGGCTGCTGCAGCTGTCGATCGGCCACGACATCGTGCTCGACCTGCACTGCGACGACGAGGGCCTCGCCTACCTCTATGTCCATGCCAGCCTATGGCCGGCCATGGCGGATTGTGCGGCGGCCATGGGCGTCGATGCGGTGATCCTGTGGGGTGAGGACACCGACGGCACCTTCGAAGGCGCCTCGATCACACCGTATCTGAACGTCCCTGCCGATGTGGCCCGGTTCGACCGGCGCGTCGCCACCACGGTCGAGTATCGCGGCATCCTCGATGTCGACGGCGCTCTGGCCGGCTCCGATGCCGAGGGGCTCTATCGGCTGCTGGTGGGGCGCGGCGTGGTCCTGGACCAGGCCTTGTCCACGCCCAGCAGCTTCACCGGTATCGTTGCACCGCTCGAAAACATCGACATGATGCCGGCGCCTCGGGCGGGCGCGGTCCTCTACGACGTGAAGCCCGGCGACCGTGTGGCAAAAGGCGCACTGCTCGCCACCATCGTTCATGCGCCGGGTGAAGCCGGCGGCCGCACGCAGGTGTTTGCGCCGCAAGCAGGCATCATCCTGACACGGCGGTCCCGCCGCATCATCCGTGCCGGCGAAGATCTGCTGAAGCTGGTCGGCGACAGGAAGAGCGCCGATGCAAGGTCGGGAACGCTGGAGGATTGAGGGGCTCATGCCCTTCTCCAAGCCTTCCATTGAATCCAGTTGCGTGGCCGTGCAATCGCCGCTATTGGAATCGCTATGAACATGCGCTCGATCAAGACCGTTTGGTGGTGGGCTCGCTGACAGCGGCCTGTTCGAACGCGTGCGCGTGAAAATAGAAGGTGGCCGCAACGGAATGTCCGGGCGGCCATTTGTTTTTTCAAGCCATGCCCCGGGTCCGTTGCCCCAAGACGCTGAAATAGCCAAGACGCTGATGGAGACGGCAATGACGACGAAAATTCTGGAGAACGGGGCGGAGCGCTTCGTCACGGCGGGTGGCGTGACGATTACCCGCGAGCGCCATGATCGGCCTTATGAAGGCGCGATCGACGCCTATATCGACGGGCTGAATTCACGTCGTGGCGCCGTGTTTTCCTCGAATTACGAATATCCCGGCCGCTATACGCGTTGGGACACCGCCATGATCGACCCGCCGCTGGTGATCTCGGCGCGTGGCCGCGCAGTGCACATCGAGGCGCTGAACAGCCGCGGCGAGGTGCTTCTGCCGGTCATCGGCAAGGCGCTTGGCGGGCTTGACGACGTGACGATCGCCGAGACGTCGAGGAGACTGATCCGCCTCGATGTGGCCAAGCCAGGCCGTGTCTTCACCGAAGAAGAACGCAGCCGCGTTCCCTCCGTCTTCACCGTGCTGCGCGCCATCACCGCCTTGTTCAAGACGGAGGAAGACGCCAATCTCGGCCTCTATGGCGCCTTCGGCTACGATCTCGCCTTCCAGTTCGATCCGGTCGACTACAAGCTGGAGCGCCAGCAAAGCCAGCGCGACCTCGTGCTGTTCCTGCCCGACGAGATCCTGGTCGTCGACCACTATTCGACCAAGGCCTGGACCGACCGCTACGATTATTCCGGCGACGGGTTTTCGACGGAGGGATTGCCGCGCGACGAAATCGTCGAGCCGTTCAAGACCGCCGACCGCATCCCGCCGCGCGGCGACCATGCGCCCGGCGAATATGCCAATCTGGTGCGCAAGGCGATGGAGAGTTTCAAGCGCGGCGACCTGTTCGAGGTGGTGCCCGGCCAGATGTTCTACGAGCGCTGCGAGACACCGCCCTCCGACATCTCCCGCAAGCTGAAGAGCATCAACCCCTCGCCCTATTCCTTCTTCATCAATCTCGGCGAGGGCGAATACCTGATCGGCGCCTCGCCCGAAATGTTCGTGCGCGTCAACGGCCGCCGTGTCGAGACCTGCCCGATCTCCGGCACGATCAAGCGCGGCGACGACGCCATTTCCGACTCGGAGCAGATCCTGAAGCTGCTCAATTCGAAGAAGGACGAATCCGAGCTGACCATGTGCTCGGACGTCGACCGCAACGACAAGTCGAGGGTCTGCGACCCAGGCTCGGTGCGCGTCATCGGCCGCCGCCAGATCGAGATGTATTCGCGGCTGATCCACACCGTCGACCACATCGAGGGACGGCTGCGCGAAGGCATGGACGCCTTCGACGCGTTCCTGTCGCATGCCTGGGCGGTCACCGTCACCGGCGCACCGAAATTATGGGCCATGCGATTCATCGAGCAGAACGAGAAGAGCCCGCGCGCCTGGTATGGCGGGGCGATCGGCATGGTCAATTTCAACGGTGACATGAACACCGGCATGACCCTTCGCACCATCCGCATCAAGGACGGCATCGCCGAGGTGCGCGCCGGGGCCACGCTGCTCTTCGACAGCATTCCCGAGGAAGAAGAAGCCGAAACCGAACTGAAGGCATCCGCCATGATCTCCGCCATCCGCGACGCCAAATCAGGCAATGCCGCCGACACCGAACGCGCTACCGCGCGCGTCGGCGACGGCGTCAACATCCTGCTGGTCGACCACGAGGACTCCTTCGTCCACACGCTGGCCAATTATTTCCGCCAGACCGGCGCCAATGTCTCGACCGTGCGCACGCCTGTGCCGGACGAGGTCTTCGACCGGCTGAAACCCAATCTGGTCGTGCTGTCGCCCGGTCCCGGCACGCCGAAGGACTTCGACTGCGCCGCCACCATCAAGCGAGCCCGCGCGCGCGACCTGCCGATCTTCGGCGTCTGCCTCGGCCTGCAGGCGCTGGCCGAGGCCTATGGCGGAGAGCTGCGGCAGCTGCACGTGCCGATGCATGGCAAACCGTCGCGTATCCGCGTGTCGAAGCCGGGCATCATCTTTTCCGGCCTGCCCAAGGAGGTGACGGTCGGCCGCTATCACTCGATCTTCGCCGATCCGGTCCGCCTGCCCGACGGCTTCGTTGTCACAGCCGAGACGGAAGAAGGCGTCATCATGGCATTCGAGCACAGCAAGGAGCCGATCGCTGCGGTGCAGTTCCACCCGGAATCGATCATGACGCTCGGCCACAATGCCGGCATGCGCATCATCGAGAACATCGTTGCGCATCTGCCGCGCAAGGCCAAGGAAAAGGCGGCTTAGCTCCGGTTTCGGCGGCCGGAAGATCAATGACCGCTATTGATTCGAAAAACGCCGCCAAGCGCAAGGTCGCCAGCCTCGCCTTCTGGTCGATCATCGTGGCTTTCGTCGTGCTCGGCCTGAAGCTGGCGGCCTGGTACATCACCGGTTCCGTGGCGCTGTATTCGGACGCCCTGGAATCGATCGTCAACGTCATTGCCTCTGCCGCCGCCTATTGGGCGATCCAGGTCAGCCACAAGCCGGCCGACCAGGATCATCCCTTCGGTCACCACAAGGCCGAGTATTTCTCGGCTGTTTTGGAAGGCGTGCTGATCGTGCTGGCAGCCCTTCTGATCCTCAACGAAGTGTGGTGGTACTGGCGGCATCCCGTCCCGCTCGAACAGCCCTGGAGCGGCCTTGCCATCAACGGCGTCGCGACGGCGATCAACGCCTTCTGGGCCTTGACGCTGATCCGTGCCGGCCGTGCCGAGAAGTCGCCAGCACTGGTCGCCGACGGCAGGCACATCATGACCGACGTGGCGACCTCCGTCGGCGTGTTCGTTGGTCTGGTCGGCGCGGTGCTCACCGGCTGGCAAGTCCTCGATCCCGCTCTCGCCGTCATCGTCGCGCTGAACATCCTGTGGCAGGGCTGGCACGTGATCGGCTCGTCGATGAACGGACTGATGGACCGCGCCGTCGATACACACGAGCACATACACATCCGCGACATCATCTCGGCCAATTGCAAGGGCGCAATGGAGGTCCACGATCTCAAGACGCGGATTGCCGGCCGCGCCACCTTCATCGAGTTCCACCTGGTCGTCGACGCCGACATGTCGGTGGGCGCCAGCCACGTCATCTGCGACCGCATCGAAGATGCGCTGAAGGCCGAAAACCCCTCGGTGCGCGTCACCATCCATGTCGAGCCGGACGACGAGGCAAAACTGCCCAAGGGCACGACGGCAGTGCCGTTCGCGTGAAGCGGCGATCATCAGATCTATGTCGGCCGTTCTAAAGCTGCCTCGACAAAGTCGTCGTCAAGCGGCCCGGTCACCTGGTCGAGCCAGGCCCAATCCTGCGCGAGCGGCTCTAGGATGACCGCCCGGCCTTGACGGTGGATCGAAACCTCCTCGGTTTCGAAACAAAATTCCTTGGGCAGACGCACCGCCTGCGAGCGGCCTGACCAGAACACCTTTGCCTTGTTCATATGCCGTCCTTTCTGACCCAAAGTGTCAAGGCGCGCAGGCAGCCTGCGGCATCGGCTCCAGCCGGTAGACCTTGTCGTCGGATGCGGTCTCGCCTCCGGCCGCCTTCGAGCACAGGTCAACGATCGGCAGGCTGCTGTTGGGGTTGGCCAGCATCATCGTGCCGTTGGCGCCGCGCCGCAGATAAATCTCCCTGGCCACGATATCGCAGGAAAAGTCGCTTGTCTTTCCGCCCGCCACACAGCGCCACTGGTCCGCTTCGCCTTCACAACTGTAGCTCTGCGTGACCTTGGCCGCCTTGTGGCGCGTGGTGACGGAAACAGCTATGTCGGCACCACTCGGCCAGGTTGTGGGATCGCCGTCCTTGGCGAAGGCGGCCAGTTCGATCGGGCCCCGGAAAACCCGGATGGTGTGGGTAAGCTGATCGGGATGCGAGCCGAGATGCGCGGCATCGTAGTCGCGCCCGTAGCAGAACGGCTGGTCCGGTTTCAGCCGCTCACGCAGCGGGGCTCCCAACGCCGGATCGACCGGATCGATGCGTGCGAATTCGGCCTTGCAGGTCTGCGCCGGCATGCGGTCGAGCCGAAAGCCGTCATCTTCCGTGCCGAGTGCCTGCTTGGTAAACTCCTTTTCGCCCAGCTCATCCTCGGCGCCGGCATCGAGATAAAGGTTGCGATGCACGCCGGAGACGATCAGCCGGCCTTTTTCATCGACGTTCAGTAAGGCCATGGTGCGGTCGCATTCCATGCCGCAATGGATCTCGCCCGATTGCGAGTCATCCTTGCCGCACCAACCGCCGACCCATTCGGGCTTTTTGGCGCTGCGCACCGTCGTCGCCATGAAGCCGTTGTAGCCGGACGGAGCGCTGCTCGGCTCCTCGTTCGGGTGGCTGACCGGATCGCTGCCATAGTAGAAGAAAATCCGTCCCACCTTCTGGTTCGGATGTACCTTGAGATGCGCGGCATCATAGACACGCCCGAAACAGGCATCCTTGCCGTCCCGGCTGAGTTCGGTGAGTTCAGGCGTATCGTCGGCAAGGGCCGTGCCGGCAACAGCGGCAAGCAAGGCGCCACCAAGTCCGGCGCCCACAATGGTCCTAGATGTCATGTGCCCCTCCTCGCCCGACAGGACGTGACTTCAATTTATGCTAGGATCGAGGCCGAAGCCACGCAATTTGCGAGGACTGCATACTGGAGAACGACATGATGCGACGCCGCGATATTTTCCGTGTGGGCCTTGCCGGGGCCGCTGGCCTCTTCGGGCTGCGCCAGGTGAAGGCGGCAGCCGTGGAAGAAAGGCAGAAGGTCGCCTATCACCTCAGTGATCTCGACAAGGTCGGCTTCGTTTTGGGCAATATCAAGAACCATTATGAGGGCACCGGCGGCAAGGTCGACATCGTGCTGGTCGTGCATGGACCGGCCCTCGCCGCCTTCAAGTCGAAGAGCGCGTCAGCTGCCATTTCCAGCCGTTTTTCCGGCCTGGTCCGCGACGGGCTGACCCCGCATGCTTGCGCCAACACCATGCACGGTATGGATGTTGCGCTCACCGATCTCCTCTATGGCTTCCATGCCGCCGAGACCGGCGGCGTCGTCAAGCTCGCCGAATTGCAGCGCCAGGGCTACGCCTATTTGCGGCCCTGAACCTCTCCGGACTTGAACATGAGGGCGGCGAGGCCCTACGAAGAGCGGGAGAGTCCCGGAGGAATAGACGTGCCAACCACCACAACCGCCCTTCTCACCCCCACGTTGGTCATCCCCGATCTCGCCGGTAAGGCGGTGCTGATCACCGGCGCTTCGACCGGCATCGGGGCGGCACTTGCACTGGCCTACGCCGCGCAGAAATGCCGCGTCGCGCTGCATTACAATTCAAGCCGGGCGGCTGCCGAAAACCTGGCCGTGACCATCCGCAACGGCGGCGGCGAGGTATTCCTGATCCAGGGCGATTTCTCGATCCCCGCCGATGTCGAGCGCGTCGTCGAAGACAGCGCGCAACATTTCGGCCGGCTCGATGGACTGGTCAACAATGCCGGTGGCATGCTTGGGCGCGTGCCCTATGCCGAACTAACCGAGGCGCATTACGACGCGGTGATGGACCTCAACGCCCGCTCCGTGCTGACCGCATCGCGCAAGGCGATGCCATGGCTGAAGCGCCAGGGCGGCTTCATCGTCAACACCTCGTCGATTGCGGCGCGCAATGGCGCCGGCGGCGGCGCCGGCCTTTATGGCTCGGCCAAGGCCTTCGTCTCCAATGTTACCCGCGGCATGGCCAAGGAACTGATCGGCTTCAACATCCGTGTCAACGCGGTGGCGCCGGGCACCATCGCGACGCCTTTCCACGAGCGCTATTCGACCGAGGAGCACATGAAGGCCATGGTTGCTACCATTCCGCAGGGCCGCGCCGGCACGCCCGAGGACTGCGTCGGCGCCTATCTGTTCCTCTCGTCCGCTCTGCTGAGCGGTTACATCACCGGCCAGGTGATCGAGGTGAATGGTGGCCAGTTGATGCCGTGAGCGGCGACCTGCATACTTGTCGCGGAAGCCAACGGAGAAAACGGCAATGTACGGTCTGATCGGCAAGATGCGGGCGACGCGCGGCCAGCGCGACGCAATGATGCATGTCCTGCTTGCCAGCACCGGCGCCATGCCTGGCTGCCTGAGCTACATCATCGCCACTGACCCGGCCGATGCCGACGCGATCTGGGTGACCGAGGTGTGGACCGACCAGGCAAGCCACAAGGCTTCGCTGCAACTGCCGGAAGTCCAGGCGGCGATCGCCAAGGCGCGGCCGATCATCGCCGGCTTCGAATTCCAGGTCGAGACCCAGCCGGTAGGTGGCTTCGGCCTGCCCACCGTTAAAACCGACTGACGCCTGAGCGGACACATTTTTCGCCGCCGCGGGGTTCGCATCTCCCCTCTTCGGGTCTAAGACCGAAAAATGGATTCCCTGCCAGACCAGCCGACCGTCGAACGCATGGCGCGGATATCCAAAGCCTGGCAGTGGCTGGCCCTCCCGATCTTCTCGATCCTGTTTGCCGGCGCGCTGGAATTCGCCGCCTTGCCGGCGGCGCTGCTGATCGGGCCGATGCTGGCGGCGATCCTAGCCGGCACCAACGGCGCCACGGTGCGCGTGCCGCGCCCTTTGTTCGGCGCCGCCCAGGCGATCGTCGGCTGCCTTGTCGCCGCTTCGATCTCTGCGAACATCTTTCCGGTCTTCTACAGGGAATGGCCGCTGTTCCTCGGCACCGTGGTGGCGACCGTTGCTGGGTCAAGCCTGCTCGGCTGGCTGATCAGCCGCTGGCGTATCCTGCCCGGCACCACCGCAGTCTGGGGCTCATCGCCGGGCGCGGCCACCGCCATGGTGTTAATGGCAGGCGCCTTCGGCGCCGACCAGCGCCTCGTTGCCTTCATGCAATATCTGCGCGTCATCTTCGTCTCGATGACTGCCGCGCTTGTCGCAAAGATGTGGGTCGACACATCAGGAATCGAGGTCCCGGCCGTCATCTGGTTTCCGCCGATCGATCCAACAGCCTTTGCCGCGACACTTGGCGTGGCGCTCGTCGGCAGCCTCATCGGAAAGCTGCTCAGGCTGCCGTCGCCCTTCTTCCTCGGCACCTTCGTGTTCGGCACTGCGGTGCATCTCGGACTAGGCGTGCCGATGCAGTTGCCGCCCTGGCTGCTTGCCCTCGGCTATACGATGATCGGCTGGACGATCGGCCTGAATTTCACCAGGGCAATTCTGCGGCACGCGACGCGGGCGCTGCCGCAGATCGTCGGTTCGATCATCATCCTCATCGCCTTCTGCGGCGGTCTCGGCTTCATGATCAGCCATGTGCTCGGCATCGATCCGCTGACCGCCTATCTGGCGACCAGCCCCGGCGGCATGGATAGCGTCGCCATCATCGCCGCCGCCGCACAGCACGTCGACATCTCCTTCGTCATGGCGTTGCAATCGGCACGCTTCCTCGTCGTGCTGCTGATCGGGCCAAGCGTGGCGCGGCTGGTGGCGCGAAGTCTGAGGGAATAGAGGGTAATCTGCGGCTGCAGAAAGACCTGCGGCGCTGTCACCTAATTGGATCAGGCGCCACGCAATCTGCTCGCGGCCGCTGAAGGACCAGCCCAGTCGCTCAGGAATGCGTCGGGCAGTATAAGAAACGCCAGTCGTTCGGCCCCACAGTCGTTCGGCCCCACTTGCCTCTCTTTGGCTGCTCCTGTATGAAAACCGCCATGATCAACCGCGCCACCTCCGTCGCTTCCCGTCAGACCGGCTTTGCTGGCGAGACCGTGCGCGCGCTTGCTTCCGCTCTGCTGCTTCTCGGCCTTATCGGCGATCGCCGGGTTCGCTGAAGGAGCGCCCGGCGGTCGAACCGCCGCTCACGCGCATGCTCCTTGGCCAGTCTCAAAATTGGCAAGTCACATCAAGCGAATGAACATCTGGTAAAGGCGCCGCTCGGCACCAAATCCGCCTGAAGGCGGATCCCGCGAGCCGCCGGGAGAGACGACAATGAACGCACGAGAAGAGATCCGCGCAGACAGCGGGGAGATGGGCAAGGATGCTCGGGGCATGCCGGAGGCAGCCCGAGGCATGCCGGAGGCAGCCCGAGGCATGCCGGAGGCAGCCCGGAAATATCAACCTTACCCGACGGTCGGTCTCACCGACCGCATTTGGCCTTCGAAGGTCATCGACAAGGCGCCGATCTGGTGCTCGGTCGACCTGCGCGACGGCAACCAGGCGCTGATCGACCCGATGGGCCACGAGCGCAAGGCGCGCATGTTCGCCCTGCTCCTCGACATGGGCTTCAAGGAGATCGAGATCGGCTTCCCGTCTGCCTCGCAGACCGATTTCGATTTCGCCCGCTGGTGCATCGAAGAAGGCAATGTCTCAGCCGATGTCTCGCTGCAGGTGCTGGTGCAGTGCCGGCCGGAACTGATCACCCGCACCTTCGAGGCGCTGCAGGGCGCCACCAACCCGATCGTGCATTTCTATAATTCGACCAGCGAATTGCAGCGCCGCGTCGTCTTCGAGAAGGACGTTGCCGGCATCAGGCGGATCGCCACCGATGCTGCCAAGATGATCACCGACATGGCGGCGAAGGCCGGCGGCGGTTATCGTTTCGAATATTCGCCGGAGAGCTTTACCGGCACCGAGCTCGAAGTGGCGCTGGAAATCTGCAACGCCGTCACCGAAATCGTGAAGCCGACGGCGGATAACAAGCTGATCATCAACCTGCCGTCCACGGTCGAGATGTCGACACCCAACATCTATGCCGATCGCATCGAATGGATGTGCCGCAACCTCGACAACCGCGAGAACCTGCTCATTTCGCTGCATCCGCACAACGACCGCGGCACCGGCGTCGCCACCACCGAGCTCGGCCTGATGGCGGGCGCGGACCGCGTCGAAGGCACGCTGTTCGGCAATGGCGAGCGCACCGGCAATGTCGACATCGTCACGCTGGCGCTCAACATGTACACGCAAGGCGTCGATCCCGAGCTCGACTGCTCCGACATAAACCGGATGAAGGACGTCTACGAATATTCGAACCAGTTGAAGATTCCCGAACGCCATCCCTATGTCGGCGAGCTCGTCTACACCGCCTTTTCCGGCTCGCACCAGGATGCCATCAACAAGGGCATGAAGGCGTTGCGCAAGGCCAACACGCCGTACTGGGAAGTGCCCTATCTGCCGATCGACCCGGCCGATGTCGGACGCAACTACGAGGCGATCATCCGCATCAACTCGCAGTCCGGCAAGGGCGGCATCGCCTATGTGCTGCACGCGGACTACGGCCTCAACCTGCCGCGCAACCTGCAGATCGAGTTCAGTCAAGCGATCCAGGCGATCACCGACGCCGAAGGCAAGGAGGTGCCGGCCAAGCGCATCTACGAGCGCTTTCTCGAAACCTATGTCGATCAGCCCGGCGCGCGGCTGAAGTTCCTCGACCACCACACCTATCCGGACCTCGAGACCAAGGGCCGGCGTGCGGTGGAGGCGGTCATCCTGGACAGGGGCAAGGAGGTGACGATTTCGGGCTCGGGAACCGGCCCGATCGACGGCTTCGTCGACGCGCTGTCGCGCCATGTCGGCGTGCCGATGTCGGTGCTCGACTATTCGGAGCACTCCATGCAGCGCGGCTCGAATGCCTCGGCCATCTCCTATGTCGAGATGGAGCATCCCGGCGGCAAGCTGTTCGGCGCCGGCATCAACACCAACATCGTGGCCGCTTCCCTGGAAGCCGTCGTTTCCGCCGCCAACCGCATCGTCGACCGAAAGGTCGACTAGAGCAATTCCAGGAAAAGTGCGTAGCGGTTTTCCGTCCGGAATTGCGAAAAACAAATACTTAGAGCGGTTCGGCGGGTCCATCAAAAAGCTGAACCGCTCTAGACAAGCTGTCGAAAGCTAACAGCGCTGGAGCAAGATGAACCCACTTCTTGCTCTGGTCTTTCGCGCCGTTAACCACCAGAAAATTATCCGGTGGGGTACGCGATCGCATAATGGCTGCATGCTTGTATGGCAGGGCAGGCCCTATATGATTGCGTCTTAACCTGTGCCGACTTCGAAAGGATCGACACTTGCAGCATGCCACGCCTGCCGCCCCCGCAGTGCGCGAGACGTTGGAGCGATTGCTAGCCAGCGAAACGTTCGGGAGATCCGAACGAGCGCGTAAGCTGCTTCGCTACCTGGTCGAACGCGAGCAGGCAGGCGAAGCCGACAAGCTCAAGGGCTTTTCCATAGCGATGGATGTTTTCGGCAAGGACGGCGATTTCGATCCGTCGACCGACGCCGTGGTGCGGGTGCAGGCGGGCAGGCTGCGCGAACTTCTGCAGCATTACTTCGCCAATGAGGGTGTTGCCGAGCCGATCCGCATCGCCATTCCGCGTGGCGGCTATGTTCCATCCTACGAACTCAACGCGATCCGCCTGCCGGCCGAGCCGAAGCCGGAGGAACACACCGAGGCGGCTGCCACCTTGTCGGGATCGCTCGAGGAACCCGGCATGGCCGCAGGTCCCGCATCGTTGATGTCCCCTGTCGTTCGCGAGCCGGCACCGTCGCTGCTGCGCCATCTCCAGTTCTTCTGGCTGGCGATCGCTCTGGTCATCGCCATGCTGGGCGTGCTGATCCTTCGTCAGGGAAGCGGCGCATTGCTGGCGGGAAGCGAAACCGCGTCGACGATCGAAAATGCGGTGGCAACCGGCAGCATTGCGCCATGGGCTCCGATTGAAAGCCTTCCGCTCGTCTACATTGCGGTGAAAACCAACAGCGCCGAGGCTGCCCGCGTCGCGGCATCGCTGCGCGCCGGCCTCAGCGGCTTCGATACGGTCACCTTCATCGGTCGGGACGCCGACGGCCCGCCCGATCCGGTCACCGATGCGATCAGCTTCGTATTCGATGTCTTGCCGGGACCAACGGCAGGCGATGTCACTCTGGAGCTTCAAAGCGTGGCGACCGGACGGGTCCTGCTATCACGCAACTTGACTGCCGCCGACAGCACACCCTCCGCCGTCGAGGACAGTGTCGCCGGCGTTTTGAGTTCGGCCGTTCCCGCCTCTGGCACGATCTACAACTATATCGAACAGAGCGGTCTTCAGACCGGCCTGACGGAATGTCTGCTGCTCGACGACAAGTACTATCTCGACCAGGGCGCGAAAACCCATGAGGATGCCTATCGCTGTCTCGAAAAACTGATCAATCGGAATGCGAAATCGTCGCTCGTCTATTCGGAGCTGGCGACCCTGCATCTCGAGGCGGCCACAGATCACTACGCCTATCCAGCCGGCGCAACGCTCGAACAGGCGATGTCGCTTGCCCGTCGCGCCGTGCAGATGGGGCCGACCAGCCCCTATGCGCACCGTGCCTATGGCTATCTCAATTCCCGCCTCGGCAATTCGGAGGAATCGATCCGCTGGATGCACAAGGCCTACGAACTCAACCCTTACGACCTCAGCATGGCGGCAGCTTACGCCTATGGGCTGATTTTCGCCGGCAGGTACAGGGAGGGAACACCGATCCTTGCTCACGCCGCCGAAACCTCCAGCGCGCATCCGCCCTGGTGGGACTACGGGCTTTTCGTCGGGCAGTTCATGGCGGGCGATATGAATAAGGCCGCGCTTGCCAGCGATGCGCTGCAAGCGACGCCGACGAAATCGCACTATCTGGCTGCGCGGCTGATCGGCGCGAAGGCAACCGGCCGCAATCAACTGGCGCATGAACTTGTGGACGAGATGACTGTCAAATTCCCGAAATTCGCTGCCGATCCGCGCGCGACCTTTGTCGAGCGGAGATACCCCGCCGATCTAACCGATCGGCTGGTCGAAGCGTTGCGTGCCGCCGGGCTCGGCAATGCCAGCTAGATTTCTGAATTAGCATGGCTGATCGCGAAAATTTTACTGGCCATCGGCTTGGACAAGGCGCAATCCAGCCACAATCTGGAATTTCGCATCCTGTTTGATTTTGCAATAAAACCATAAAATTGCATGATTTCATCCCTTTACGCTGCCGAACGGGGCGCCGGTCCGAAGACGGTTGTCTTCCTGCATGGCTTCGGCGGTTGCCACGACGACTGGCACGAGGTGATTTCGACACTGGCACTTGGTTCACGGACGCTGGCCTATGATCTTCCGGGCCATGGGCTATCCCTCGATTTTCCGGGTGGCGGTCCGGCCAAGGCGGCCGCCCGGGCCGTTCTTGCAGACCTCGCCGCACGCAGAATTAGGAGGGTGCATCTCGTCGGCCACTCGATGGGCGGAGCGGCGGCAGTGCTGATGGCATTGGCCGAGCCCGAAAGGATAGCGTCGCTGACGCTTCTGGCGCCGGGCGGATTTGGGACTGAGATCAACGGCCAGCTGTTGCGCCGTTACGCCGCCGCTGCCGGCAAGAGCGAACTTCGCGCCTGCCTCGCCGCCATGTCCGGACCGCAAAGCCTGCCCTCGGAGCGCATCGTGGATGTGCTTGGCGAAATGCGTGCGCGTCCCGGCCAGTTGCGGAAACTTGTCGAGATCGCGGGCGCCATGACTAGGGACGATCGGCAGGGCGTCATCCCGCGCGAACGGCTCGAAACGCTTGATATGCCGGTGATGGTGGTTTGGGGGACAGATGACGCGGTGCTGCCCTTCACACAGGCCGATGGACTACCGGCGCATTTCCACCTGCACCACGTGTTGGAGGCCGGCCATATGCTGGTCGAGGAAGCGCCCGGCCTGATCGCCGAGATCGTCCGCCGCAACATGAAACGCCGCGCCAGGCCGCTTCGTCTAAAATCCGCCTCCGCGGCGAACTGATCCGTCCCTGTCAAAGCGCGGCTTCGGGCCGGATTTGGTCCGGCAAGCCGTCTATCGATCTCGCAAGTGCATTTTGCTGCATTTTGCCGACGGCTGTGTTAATTCGGTGTTAACCAAACCCGCGAGGCAAACGCCGATGAAGGATGCAGGCGAGAACATCACCCAGATCGATCAGTCGCGAAAACTGTCCGACGCCATTCGCGATGTGAAAAACGCCTTCGCCGACCGCGACGACGTCGTGATCGACATGCGCGAGGCGCATCGCATGCGGCTGGAATTGCTTGCCGCCGAACTCGCGCCCATCTTCGCCGACGTGCCCGCCGACATGGACAATTTCGACTTCGCCGTCTCGTCCGGGCTGCAGCCGCGCCTCTGGATCGACGCCGTCAGCCATGTCGCCATGGGACGCGACCGCCGCACCTATCGCTTCCTCAGGGATACGCGCATCGGTCGGGTGGTGCTCGCCGAATCAACCGAGATGAAACCGGTTGCCGATCAGGTGATGCGCTACGTCGCGGAGCGCGTCGTCGAACGCCAGAGAATGATGGAAGGCGGGGTCGAGCAGGCTGTCGCCGGCCTGAAGCGTGCCTTGGTCCCGGAAGCCGAGCCGCCACTGCGATCCGTCCCGCGCGGCAAGCGTTGGTCGGCGTTTCTCTCCGGTCTCGGCCTGATCGCCGCAGGCGCCCTGGTCGGGCTGGCTGTATCGATCGTGTTGTTCTGGGACCGCCTTGTTGCGATGGGACTGAGCTTTGGACCATGATCCTGAACCGAAGGTCCGCGTAGCGAAAAGTGGAAACCGGTTTTCGGAAAAGATCATGGTCAAACAAAAAGATAGAGCTCCATCCCAATTCTATCGGATGGAACAGGCTCTAATGCATGTCGCGCAAAAGTGCGCAGCGGTTTTGCGATAACGACATGTATAAAACAACAACCTGAAGCGCGTCGCGCGAGGCCGATCGAACACGACGCGCTTCAGGCCATAGCGTCCGCGCCAAGCTCCAGAATCTCCAGATCGGAAGGCGGGATGGCCGGCCCGGTCAGGCCACGTCGCGTCAGCCTGATCCGCCAATTGTCCTTTTCGCCATCGATCTCCAACAGATTATATTGCGCCGCCGGCCGCCTGCCGCCTGGCGCCTGCCCTGCGGCGGCGACGCCGACCACTGGAATTTTGGCGCCGCGCCCATTGATGGAAAACAGCGTCGGCTCGTGCGAATGGCCGTGCAGCACAAGCTCGGCCCCGTGCCGCTGAACGACCTTGTGGAAGCGGGCAATGCCGAACAGCCGCTTGGGCTGCGAAACGGCGCCGCGCACTGGCGGATGGTGGATCATGATCACCCGGAACAGTCCGCGCTTGGCCGTAGCATCGAGCACTTCGCGCAGCCTTTCCGCCTGGTCTTCCAGAAAGAAGCCGTTGGCCATGAACGGAGCCGTGGCCCGCGCCGTCGTCACACCGATCAGCGCGACGTTGCCACGCACGCGCAGATACGGAAAGGCGTCGCGGTCGATCGGCGTATTGACGCCGTCGCCGGTCATCCATGCCGTCCACGACCGGCAGGCCTTGTCGAAGGCGCCAGGCACATAGGCGTCGTGGTTTCCTGGAACGACCGACACATCATCGGGAGAACCCAGCGTCTCCAGCCAGTGCTTGCCCATCTCGATCTCGCCATCGAGCGCCAGATTGACCAGATCGCCGGTGACAGCAAGGTGATCCGGTGCGCTCGCCTTGATATCGGCGACGATCGTGTCGATGACGGCATCGCGCATGTGACGGCGGCGGTTGCGCTGCCAGTTGACGTAACCGACCACGCGCTTGGAGGCGAGATCGCGATAGGTTACACCGGGAAGCGGCCCCAGATGGATATCGGAAATATGCGCGAGCCTGAACATCCTCTCTTCATAAGCGACGCGCGCGCTGCTTTCCACCCACGGTTTCGTGGGTGATGACGCGGCCCGATCCGGAGCAAGCTTTCCGCCAGGCCGGCTGGCCAGGTCTCAGGGCAAGGCTGTTTCATCTGTATTTCGTGCTGCGGCGGCCAATGACGCTCGGGGTGCGCGGCTTGATCCACGACCGCACGTCCAATTCCGTCTTCCTCATTCGCCACACCTATGTACCGGGCTGGCAGCTTCCCGGCGGTGGCGTCGAGCTGGGCGAGACAATGATCGAGGCGCTGGCGCGCGAGCTCTGCGAGGAGGGCAATATTGCATTGACCGCGCCGCCGTTGCTGAAATCGATGCATTTCAACCGTCGGACCAGCCGCCGCGACCATGTCGGCCTCTATTTGGTCGAGCAGTTCAATCAGACGGCGCCGAAGCTGCCGGACCGAGAGATCGCCGCAGCCGGTTTCTTTCCGCTCGACCGCCTGCCGGACGGAACGACGCCGGCCACGTTGCGGCGAATCGCCGAGATTTTTGGCGGCGCGACGGCGTCGCCCTACTGGTAGGTCACGCTGCCTTCCTGAACCGCGCCCGATCATGCGGCGCGGCGTAGTCCAGTTCCGGTCCGACCGGCACGATGTGCGTCGGGTTGATCGTTTCATGGCTGCCGTAATAGTGCGCCTTGATGTGGTGCAGGCTCACCGTGCCAGCGACGCCCGGGACCTGATAGAGGTCGCGCAGATAGTTCGACAGGTTCGGATAGTCGGCGATGCGGCGGAGGTTGCACTTGAAATGGCCGACATAGACCGGATCGAAGCGAACCAGCGTGGTGAACAGCCGCCAATCGGCTTCGGTGATGCGGTCACCGACGAGATAACGCTGGCGAGACAGGCGATCCTCGAGTTGATCGAGCGCCGAGAACAGTTCGCCAAACGCCTTTTCATAGGCCGCTTGCGTCGTGGCGAAGCCGGCGCGATAGACGCCGTTGTTGACTGAGGGATAGACCAGCGCATTGACTGCGTCGATTTCGCGGCGCAGTGCCTGCGGATAGAAATCGAGGCTGGCGTCGCCCCATTTGTCGAAGGCTGAATTGAGCATCCGGATGATCTCGGAGGACTCATTGGAGACGATTGTTTGTTCTCGCCTGTCCCACAGAACCGGCACCGTCACGCGGCCGGAATAGGCGGGATCGGCCTTGGTGTAGATCTGATGCAGGAAATCGAGGCCGTAGAGCGTGTCACCGGTGGCGCCGTCCTCGGCCAGGAATGTCCAGCCGTTGGCGCCCATGAAATGATGGACGACCGAGACGGAAATCACGCCCTCGAGCTTCTTCAGTGCTCGAAAGATCAGCGTCCGGTGCGCCCAGGGACAGGCAAGCGAGACATAGAGATGGTAGCGGCCAGGTTCGGCCTTGAAGCCGCGCTTGCGGCCTTCGGCCGGCGTGCCGTCGACCGTGACCCAGTCGCGCCAGTGCGACTGCGCCCGCACGAACTCGCCGTCGCTGCCCTTGGTGTCATACCCGCGGTCCTGCCATTTGCCGTCGACAAGCAATCCCATGCGATGTCCTTTCGTCTTCATGGGGATGTAGGCACATACCGACGATGCGGAAACCGCCAGGCGTTGAACAGTTCGTCAATCGCCAGGGCGGCAAACGAAGGGCGGCAGGCGAAAACGGCCGATTGCAGTGGCTGAAGATTGGTGCTAGCGGAAAATCCGCATGTTCGACTTTGCCTTGATCCGGTTCGACCGACGACGAAAGGGCGCCCGCGCTTGATGAAGCGCTGACCGGCGAACGCTGCCGTTTGCAGCAAACCTTTCCCCGTATACCGGAACGCAAAGACCATGAGCCTTGCCGACGTGAAATACCTGCCGGAAAATCCGGCGCATGACCCCGAAATCGAAGCCATCAACGACGAAGCCTTCGGGCCGGGCCGTTTTGTGCTGGGCGCCTACAGGATCCGCGAGGGCGGCCCGCATGAACGCGCTTTGTCCTTCGTGGCCGTCGATGACGACATCGTTGTTGCCTCGGTGCGCATGACGCGCATCGCGGCCGGCGCCGGCCGTGCGCTTATGCTCGGACCGCTTGCCGTGCGGCCGGCATTCAAGAATCTCGGCATCGGCCGCCGGCTGGTGACGATCACACTGGAAGCCGCCGCCAAGGCCGGCATGCCGGCCGTGATGCTCGTCGGCGACGAGCCCTATTACGGCCCGCTCGGCTTCAAGAGAATTCCGCGTGGGCAAATCTCCATGCCGCGCCCGGTCGATCTCGACCGGCTTTTGTCGCATGAGATCGTGCCGGGCGCGATGGCACGGCTGGTGGGCGAGGTTTGCCACGCCGATCAGGCAAGAATTGCCGCGCACGTCGCCGCGATGGCGTGACCATCCCGACGCTGTTGCCGTCCTGTCGGAGCTTCGTAGCATGTGGCCGGTCAGCGCATGACCCGGAAAATCGGAATCGATTTTCGGAAAGGATCATGCGCAAATAAAGTGCTACAGCGTCCTTTGCGCGTCCGAAAGGACGCGCGGCGCTGTAGTGCATGTCGCCCAAAAGCATGCCCTCGGGCCTGACCCGAGGGTGCGCAGCGGTTTTGGGATAACGACATGCATAAAAACAAAGACCTAAAGCGCGTCGATTGAGTCCGTTTCAATTCGACGCGCTTTGGATGGAGGACGCCGGCATGAACCCGAACGGCCAGATTGCGATCGTCACCGGCGGCGGCTCCGGCCTCGGCGAAGCGACGGCGCGTGCACTGGCCGCGAAGGGCGCCGGCGTTGCCATCCTCGACCTCGGCATCGAGCGTGCGGCGAAGATTGCGGCCGATATCGGCGGCATCGCCATCCAATGCGACGTAAGCAGCGCCGACGGCGGTGCTGCTTGCGTGGCGGAAGTGGCAAAAAAGCTCGGCGAACCTCGTATCCTGGTGAATTGCGCCGGCATCGCCATCGGTATGAAGACGATCGGCAAGGACGGTCCGCACCCGCTCGACCAATACCGCAAAGTGATCGAGGTCAATCTGATTGGCACCTTCAACATGATCCGCCTCGTCGCCGACCGGGCCGCAAAGCTTGAGCCGCTGGAGGGCGGCGAGCGCGGGATCATTGTCAACACGGCATCGGTCGCCGCCTATGACGGTCAAATCGGCCAAGCGGCCTATTCAGCCTCCAAGGGCGGCGTCGTCGGCATGACGCTGCCGGTTGCGCGCGACCTTGCCCGGTCGGGCATTCGCGTCTGTACCATCGCGCCCGGCATCTTCAAGACGCCGATGATATCAGGCATGCCGCAAGAGGTGCAGGATTCGCTGGGCGCCGCGGTGCCCTTCCCGTCCCGTCTCGGCGAGCCTTCCGAATATGCGGCCCTTGTGCTGCACATCGTCGAAAACCAGATGCTCAACGGCGAGACCATCCGCCTCGACGGCTCCATCCGCATGGCGCCGAAGTAGCCGATCATGAGTGCCGAAGTCTCGCCGCAGGCGAAGACCGGCCCGCTCGCCGGCCTGACGGTGATCGAGATGGCCGGGATTGGACCGGTGCCGCTGGCCGGCCTGATGCTGTCGGAGATGGGAGCCGAGGTGCTGCGCATCGAGCGGATTGGGTCGACCCAGCCGTTCCTGTCGCTACCGGATGAATACGACATCGACCGTCACGGCCGCTCCATCCTGCGGCTTGACCTAAGGCGCTGGGAAGGCGCCGAACTGGTGCTGCGCCTTGCCGAAAAGGCCGACATTCTGGTCGAAGGGTTTCGTCCCGATGTCATGGAGCGGTTTGGTCTCGGGCCGGATGCGGCATTGGCGCGTAACCCGGCGCTGATCTACGGCCGCATGACGGGGTTCGGCCAGGACGGACCGCTATCGGGTCGTGCCGGCCACGACATCACCTACCTCGCCTATTCGGGTGTGCTGCACGCCATCGGCCAGGAAGGAAGCCGGCCAGTCCCACCGCTCAACCTCGTCGCCGACTATGGCGGCGGCGCCGTGATGCTGGTTGCCGGCGCACTGGCCGCCCTGTTTGAGCGTTCGCGCTCCGGTAGGGGCCAGGTGATCGATGCCGCGATGATCGAGGGCGCTTCGATGCTGGCGACACCTGTGCACGCCTTGATGGCGGCGGGCCTGTGGAGTGACACGCGCGGCGCGAACCTGCTCGATTCCGGCGCGCCCTTCTACGATAACTATGAGACGGCGGACGCACGCCACGTCGCCGTCGGCTGCCTTGAACCCCGGTTCTTCGCTGAATTCGCAAGCCTGCTGCCGCTCGACAAGCGTTTTGTGCACGGCCAATACGACAGGAATTTGTGGCCGCAGATGCGCGCTGCCATTGTCAATCGGGTCGGGCAGAAGACACGGGACGACTGGGACCGTCTCTTTGCTGCGACCGATGCTTGCGTTGCACCGGTTCTGTCGTTGCGGGAAGCCAGGGATCATCCGCACAATCGCGCTCGCAACGCCTTTGTGACGTCGGGTGCGCTTGAACGCCCCGCCCCGGCCCCGCGCTTTTCGCGCTCCCGGCCGACGCTTGCCGCCATGCCGGCCGATCACCATTGTCAGGCGGCGACCGTGCTGGCACGCTTCGGCCTTTCGGAAAGCGAAACTGAGGCCCTTGTCAAATCCGGTGTGATAGGTTGATTACCGGAGAATAAAAATCAGCTTAAGACGGTGTGGATTTTGGCCGACCGAAAAAAGGACGTGATCCGCGAGACCGACGCCGAAGCGATCAGGCTGGCAAAGACGCTGATCCGCAGCGCCCGTTTCGGCGCGCTGGCGGTGATCGAGCCCGGGACCGGTTCGCCGCTGGCCAGCAGGGTTGGTGTCGCCACCGATATCGACGGTGCGCCGATGATCCTTGTATCGATGCTGTCCGCCCATACCGGCGCGATCCTTGCCGACCCGCGCTGTTCGCTGCTTGTCGGCGAGCCCGGCAGGGGCGACCCGCTGGCGCACCCGCGGTTGACGCTCGTCTGTCGGGCAGCACGGCTTGAGCGCGGGTCCGGCGAGCATGCCCGCGCCGAACGGCGCTATCTCAACCGCAACCCCAAAGCGAAGCTCTATGTCGGACTTGGCGACTTCTCGATCTTCCGCCTCGAGCCGGAGCGGGCCAGTCTCAACGCCGGCTTCGGCAAGGCCTACTTGCTCGAGCGCACCGATCTGGTCACGACCGCTCCGATCGTCGAAGACCTTGCCGCTGGTGAACAATCCGCCCTCGACCATATGAATGCCGACCATAGCGACGCAATTGCCGTCTACGCGCGCCATTTCGCCAAGGCCGCAGGCGACGGCTGGGTCATCACCGGCTTCGACGCCGACGGCATGGACCTGGCATTGGGCGACGATGTCTGCCGGGTCTTCTTCCCCGAGCCACTGAGGGCGGCGCGTGAGCTCAGGCATGTTCTGGTCGACATGGCAAAGACCGGCCGAGTTGCAGACGAAACACAGTCCGACAGTTAATCGTGTCGGATCGAAAGCAAGTCTTGAGGTTTGAGTGAAATGTTCTACCCTTTCTCGGTAGCGTTGAATCGCCAGCGCACATTCGCGAGTGAGTCTATGGAATCAGACGCTATTGCCCCCATAGCGCCGGATGAGCAGGAAGGTGTGGGGGATCGATGGTCTCGAAAAAGCTAATCGCCAATGCCGAATCAGCGGCTGCGTTTCTGACGCTGATGGGCAACGAGAAACGACTGTTGATCATGAACTATTTGGCCGACGGTGAAATGTCGGTCGGTGCTATCGCCGAGAAGGTTCTGCTCAGCCAATCCGCCCTGTCCCAGCATCTGGCCAAACTGCGGGCGCTCGATCTCGTCGAGACCCGGCGCGACCGGCAGATGATCTACTATTCCTGCAAATCCGATGCCGTGCGCGAACTTCTCAACACGCTGGACGGGATTTTCGGCGAAGGTGAGTTGTCGCAGATGGCGTACCGCCTGCGTCGCTCCGGGACTTGATCGGCCAATGCATGTCGCCCAAAGCCTGCCCTTGGGCTTGACCCAGGGCTTGACCCGAGGGTGCGAAGCGGTTTTGGGATAACGACATACATAACAACAAGAACCGGCCCAAGCACCCCCTACCTCGCTGACGGTTCTTAGAGCGACTTGCGTCCACTTGGACGCAGGAAGTACTTTGGATCCACGCATCGAGCTGTCCGAAAACCCACTGCGATTTTCGGGGCGATGCGTGTCCGCCGAGGCAAGCATGCGCCCCATTCGTATCGAAGACCCGCAAGACCCGCGCGTCGCCGCCTATGTCGACATCCGCGAGCGCGATCTTGCCGGCCGGCAGGGCCGCTTCGTCGCCGAAGGCAAGGTGGTGCTCGAAATGCTGCTCGCGGCCAAACGCTTTTCGGCCGAATCGGTGCTGGTACTCGAAAACCGGCTGGCAGGCCTCGACGGAACCCTGCGCAAGGCACCCGCGGACCTTCCGGTCTACGTCGCGGCCAGCGAGGTCATGGACAGGATTGCCGGCTTTCACATGCATCGCGGCATATTGGCGATCGGCCGCAAGGGCGCGGCGCAGCCTGCAGAGGCCTTGCTTGACACCTTGCCCGCCCGCGCGTTGATCGTCGTGCTGGTCGGCATCGCTAACCATGACAATATGGGCTCGATCTTTCGCAACGCCGCCGCCTTCGGCGCCGATGCGGTGTTTCTGGACGCGACCTGCTGCGATCCGCTGTACCGCAAGGCGATCCGTGTCTCGGTCGGCGCCGCGCTGAAAGTTCCCTTCGCCTCCCTCACTGAGACCATCGGCTTCACCGCGGCGCTCGACCGGCTGGGCTTCGGCCAGTTCGCTTTGTCGCCACGCGGCCAAACCGGCATCCGCGATGCGAAAGGGACTGAACGGCTGGCGCTCTATCTCGGCACTGAAGGCGAAGGCCTGCCCGAAAGTCTGCTCGCCCGCCTGCGGACGGTGCGGATCGATATGGCAGAAGGTTTCGACAGCCTGAATGTCGCCGCCGCGTCAGCCATCGCCCTACATCATTTTTCGGCAAGCAGGACCTGAGCCGCAGAAGACAGCATCACTGCCTGGGCTCAATGCGCCGATTCGGCCTCTGCAGCGCCCGCACGCGATCGGCAAGGCTGCGTTCGCCGCTTCCCGGTGGGTTGGGTGCCGCAAGAGCCTTTGCGATCGGCGACTCCGGCCCGTCGAGCTTCGCCGTCAGGGCGACGACTTGCGCCGCCAGGTCGCTCATCTGCTCACGCAATGCAGCGCTGGCGCGGCGCGCATCGTCGCCGCCTTCGGATTTGGATGCCTCGAAGGCGGCAAGATCCGTTTTCAGTTTCTTGTTCTCGCGGGCCAGTTCCGTCAGCCTCGCCTCCAACCGCTCGCGGTCGTTGTCGAGCTTGGCGATGGCTTTTTGGGTGTCGTCCTTGACGGCCGCATCGGCCTGACTGCCTTGCACTCCGACGAAACGCACCGCGGAGGCGTTTTCCACGCGTTCGCTTTTCGACTTTTCGCGAAGCCGCGCGATTTCCTTGTCGCGGCGGTCAAGCTTGTCCTCGCGATCGGCAAGCGTGGCGAGCAGGCGCTCGACCTTCTTGTCCAGTTCGCCGGTCCTTTTCTTCTCGGCCTTCAACGCGTCTCGTGCGGCCTTGCTCTCGGCCGCGATCTCCTGTTGGCGCCTGTCCGCCTCCTTGCGCTGGCCACGCAGCACCGAAATGTCGTCGGCCAGCTTTTGCAGTTCGGACTCGCGCGCCACAAGTTCGATCTGACGGCTGCTCGAAGAAAAGCTGGCGTCGTCATACATGTGCTCCAGTTTTTTCAGCTCGAGCACACGCTTTTCCAGGGCATGCTCGGTTTGAGCAAGTCGATCTGACAAAAGCTGCAACTGGTCTTCGCGCTGCCGAAGGTCTTCGAGTTCGGAAACGGCCTGTTTCTTGTCCTTCCGCTCGAGCGCCAGCTCCTTCAGTGCCTCGCGGCCGCGGCTGATCTCGACAAGCTGTTCGGCCGATTTCTCGCGCAGCGACTTGACGCTCATCTCGAGCCGGCGCGTCGACATGGCGAACTCGGCGCGGATGCGATCCTTCTCCGCCTGGATCTCGGCCAGCGTCAGCGGCATCGAGCCCTCGACGCGTTTGCGCGTCAGCATCACGGCCCGCCGCCAGATGGCCGGGGCAATCATCAGCGCCACAAAGCCGGCGCAGAGAAAGCCGAGGACAAAGAACAGGACCGACTGAACCAAGGTGACTATCCGTTATGGACGGCAAACAACCGTAAGCGACTGTGCCACGTTCGCATGACGGAATTCCAGCGCTGCGGCAAGGGTCTGCCGCAGCAATGTTCAGATCGTCGACCTTGGAGCCAGTCGAGACGGCGAGGCAACCGCTTGCTCAGAATGGATTCCAGGTGGCGCGCTGGGTAAGCTTCAGATAACCGAGATTGACGCCAAGCCGGGCGCCGACGCCGGTGCGGATCGGCACCAGCAGCACATTGTTGTTCTTCATCACGTTGAAGCCGACGCCAGCCACGAGATAGGCCGAGCCGGCAACGCCGCCGAAACGATTGTAGAGGCTGTTCACGTCGTCGAGATTATAGACCAGCATCATCACCCGCGAGCCCTCGCCGCCAAAATCCCAGCCGAGCGACGGGCCCTGCCAGAACACTTTGTGATCGCCGGCGTTCTTGGTGTAGAGCGTGCCTTCGCCATAGGTCAGGCCACCGATCAGCGCGCCCGAGCCCTCCTCGCCAAGCAAATAGCCATTGGGCAGGCCGTAGGAGGCGAAAATCTTCTCGACGACGGTGGCGAGCCCGCCCGACGTCGCGCCGAAGAATTTATGACCGGAATCGACGATCTCCTGAGCGGTGTATTCCTGGGCCCGCGAAGGCGAGGTCGAAAAGACGATGACAAGGCCCATGAGAGCGATCGCCATTGAGAGGACACGGAAGAAACTCCGGTCAGAGATGACACGGAAAATCCGGTCAGAGGTGACACGGAAAAAACTCCGGTCGTAGTATCGGGAAAACATGCTTCCAATCTCCGTCAGGGAGCACTTTCGCCGACGCCTCACATCCGTGCGGCTCTTTGGCGGCCGCTAAGGATGACTGTTATGGGCAAACTATGCCGTAATCCTTTTTCAACCATTAAGCTTTCACATGAAGATGGCGGTTAGAAGGCTGGTTTCGAGCTGGTTTCGCGTCGCCCCGCAGTATCCGCACCCTGCGTGAACACACCATTTTCGATAACGACAATTCCGGATTTGTTGCTGCACGCTCAGGCGCTGTGTATTCAAGGCCTTGGAGAGAGCGTGATTCGTGTTGGCAGGCGTGATCATTTATCGCGCGGCCATTCCAGTGAAATTTTGCAGGGACTTTCGCCGATGGCCGAGCTTTTCACCCTTTCCGCACCCGATCTCGCAGCGCTTTTGTGCAGCCGGGTCTGCCACGACATCATTTCGCCGGTCGGCGCCATAAACAACGGGCTTGAGCTGCTCGACGAAGGCGGCGCCGACGAAGATGCCATGAAATTGATTCGGCAGAGCGCCAGAAACGCTTCGGCCCGCCTGCAATTCGCCCGCATCGCCTTCGGCGCAGCCGGTTCTGCCGGCATGATGATCGACACGGGGGACGCCGAGGCCGTTGCGATCGCCTTTTTGAGGAACGAGAAGCCGGAACTGGTCTGGAACGGAACCCGTGCGCTGCTGCCCAAGAACAAGGTAAAGTTGCTGCTCAATCTCATTCTCGTCGCCAACGCCGCCATTCCGCGTGGCGGTAAGCTTACGGTTACGCTTGAAAACCTCGACACAGAACCCCGCTTTGCGCTCGCCGCGAGCGGTCCGATGCTGCGCGTGCCGCCCAAATTCCTGGAGCTCCATTCCGGCAACAGGCCTGAAGAACCGATCGACGCGCATTCGGTGCAGCCCTACTACACGTTGCTTCTGGCGCGCGAGGCGAACATGACGATATCGATCCACGCAACCGCAGAAGAAATCGTACTATCGGCTGCTTGAAGTTACTAAGAAATGATTGAAAAGAACAGATAAGAGGTTTTAGACAATATTTACTACCCCCTCACGGTCGAATGAAGCGAGCCTTCCAGGCTAGTTCGGCCGAAGCATCGGTCAAGAAGTTTCCGTAAAAGCTGTTCTTGCAAAAATTTTACCTATCGGCTTTTCAGCTTCTTTACCGGATTGATCCTACCGTGCCTTTCAGTACCGCGACGCTGCCGGATTGCCGCATGGCAAAGAGGGACCGGAAATGAAACGCTGCATGTTCATCGACGATTCGAGCGTCATCAGGAAGGTCGCAAAGCGCATCCTGGGTGGTTCCGACATGCTGGTCATCGAAGCTGCCAGCGGGTTTGACGCGGTCGAGATGTGCACTGCCGACATGCCGGATATCATCGTCGTCGACGGCGCCTTGCCGGACATGCAGGCGGAGGACGTCATCCGCCGCATACGCGCCATGGAAAGTCCGATACAGCCCCAGATCCTGATTTCGCTGGTTGAGGTCGACGTCGCTTCGATCATGCGGGCAAAGCGCGCCGGCGCTCAAGGCTATCTGCTGAAGCCGTTCAATCGGCCGCAACTTCTCGAATGCTTCCGCACCTTGAGAATTGCAGCCTGATTCGCCGATCCCTGGCGCATCGCCCCCGGAAATTGGCGCTCCATGTCTGCGATACAAACGCAAAAGTCCGGCCGAAGCCGGATTTTGTCGGAAAATCGATCGGATCGGCGTCGTCAGCTCAGGCGCTGACGCGGATATCTTCCGGCTCGCGCAGCACATAGCCGCGACCCCAAACCGTCTCGATGTAATTCTGGCCGCCGGAAGCGTGGTCGAGCTTCTTGCGCAGCTTGCAGATGAAGACGTCGATAATCTTCAGTTCCGGTTCGTCCATGCCGCCGTAAAGGTGGTTGAGGAACATTTCCTTGGTGAGCGTAGTGCCCTTGCGCAGCGAGAGCAGCTCCAGCATCTGGTATTCCTTGCCGGTCAGATGCACGCGCTGGCCACCGACCTCAACGGTCTTGGCATCGAGATTGACCACCAGGTCGCCGGTGGTGATGACCGACTGGGCATGGCCCTTGGAGCGCCGCACGATAGCGTGGATGCGGGCGACCAGTTCGTCCTTGTGGAACGGCTTGGTCATATAGTCGTCTGCGCCGAAGCCGAGGCCGCGTACCTTGTCCTCGATGCCGGCCATGCCGGAGAGGATAAGGATCGGCGTCTTCACTTTGGAAAGGCGAAGTGTTCTCAAGACCTCGTATCCCGACATGTCGGGGAGATTGAGGTCGAGAAGGATGATATCGTAGTCGTAGAGCTTGCCTAGATCGACACCTTCTTCGCCAAGATCGGTCGTATAGACGTTGAAACTTTCCGATTTCAGCATCAGCTCGATGCTTTGTGCGGTTGCACTGTCATCTTCTATCAGCAGAACACGCATTTCATTCCCCTTTTCTGCTGCCGGACCATTTCACGACCCGTCCAGGACCGGAGCAGTGATTGCCTGAGCAGAGGCTGCCATCGAATGGTTAACAAAACCTAATTCCGTGCCGCTGACGGTATCAGATTTTTTAACCCCTTTCTACACCTTGTTGAATCTAATAGTGAATCACAGAACCAAACCGCTAATGCAAAACATTAATAAGCCAGACTAAGTGACTCTTTGGACTCGCTGGCCGTGCTTCCGCATCGAGAGCCGGAATTTTTACCCGGCCTTAAGTCCTGAGCCCTATGATTAACAATGCCCGTAAACGAATGGTTACCGCCGGCAAAAAACTTTAGGAATTTGTTTCCCATAGTTCCTGTAAAGTCGGTGGAAACGGGTGAAGCCTGCGGTTTGCCAGGTGGATTGGACGATATGTGCAGGTGTGCGTTTCCAGGAGTACCGAATCATGAAGTCACGTGAAAACCTCGTTCGGCTGAAGCAGTTCCAGGTGAATGAGAAGCGGCGGCAATTGCTGCAACTCGACATGATGATCGCTGAATTCGAGCGCATGGCTGTCGAACTGGAGCTCCAGATCACTGCCGAAGAAAAGAAAGCCGGCATCACCGACATCAACCATTTTGCCTATCCGACCTTCGCCAAGGCAGCGCGCCTGCGCCGCGACAATCTCAGAAACTCGCAAAGCGACCTCGCCCAGCAGCGAAGCGTTGCCGAATCACTGCTCGGCGAAGCCGAAGCGGAGCTTTCCAAAGCGGAAATGCTCGAATCGCGCGACACCAAGATCCGCGACGCCGAGACCGGCGGCCGCAGCGCCATGATCGGCTGAAAACAAGGCTTTAAGCCGGTCAACACCCAGCGATCACGGCGTTGCTCATCTGGAACGTCGCCGCTCATTGGTCGAGCAGCCGCCAGTTTCAGGGCTACGCTAGCAAAATCTCCTTCACGTTCCGAGACCGCCCGCATCCGGGCATTCCTGATGTCGGCGCAGGCGATTCCGGCCAGGACCTTATCTGATTGAGCAACCCACCGGTTCTGGCCGAGTTCGGCGCGTCGAGCGGATGTCCGTCGGGCCCGACCGCACAGGCTTGTGGAACGTGGCAAGGTCGACGCGAAAAGCTTGCCGTCCCTGTGGCAATGACCCGCTCGAAGAAGCAGGCGCCGCTCATGCCTTTCTCGGCCGATCGGCAGGTGGTGCTGACCGTCTGAAGCAGAGAAAACCGTTGCGGCAAAGCAAAAAGGGCGCGGATTGTCGCGCCTTTTGACTTCCTTGAACCAGCCTTAATGCCGATATTGCTGGATGCGCGTCGTGCGCAGGCCGGCAAGGCCATATTCGTCGATCGACGCCTGCCAGGACAGGAATTCCTCGGTGGTCAGCTTGTAGCGCTGGCATGCCTCCTCGAGGCTCAAAAGCCCACCCCGTACAGCAGCCACCACTTCCGCCTTGCGCCGAATAACCCAGCGACGTGTGTTCGTCGGCGGCAGATCGGCAATCGTAAGGGGGCTGCCGTCAGGCCCGATAACATATTTGACGCGCGGTCTAACAAGATCGGTCATCGTACTCTCTACTAAAAACTCAAAGACCCAATCCCCACCACATTACCGCCACAGCTTTAAAAATTGCCTAAGCGAACCCTAATAGCTAGGTAAGGATCATGAACGCCGCGTTAGTCTTTTCGTCGGCATTTGAGATATCTGCCCGCGAGCGCCGAATCCGTTCAAAAAAATCGGCCGGTTCGCGAAGCTGGCGCGCCCGGAAAGCTTGACCTATATTCCGGCCATTGGCATTCAAGCGCCCTCATCCCGGGGCGCCGTGCAGAACGAAAGAACCATGAACAGCCTCGACCTTCCCGGACGTCCCGAAAACACCCGCGTCGTTGTCGCCATGTCGGGCGGCGTCGACTCGTCGGTCGTTGCCGGTCTTTTGAAGCGCGAAGGCTATGATGTCGTCGGCGTCACGCTGCAGCTCTACGACCATGGCGCGGCAACGCACCGGCCCGGCTCATGCTGTGCCGGCCAGGACATCGACGATGCCCGCCGCGTCTCCGAGACGCTCGGCATTCCGCACTATGTGCTCAATTACGAGGAGCGCTTCCGCAAGGCGGTGATCGACCCCTTCGCCGAGAGCTATGTGGCCGGCGAAACGCCGATCCCTTGCGTTTCCTGCAACCAGACGGTGAAATTCGCCGACCTTCTGGCGACCGCCAAGGAGCTCGGCGCCGACGCGCTGGCCACCGGCCATTACATCCGCTCCGGCGCCAACGGCGCCCATCGCGCACTGTACCGGCCGGTCGACGCGGAGCGCGACCAGAGCTATTTCCTGTTCGCCACCACGCAGGCGCAGATCGATTATCTGCGCTTTCCGCTTGGCGGCCTGTCGAAGCCGCAGGTTCGCGCCATCGCCGAGGAAATGGGGCTGACGGTCGCTGCCAAGCAGGACAGCCAGGACATCTGCTTCGTGCCACAGGGCAAATATTCCGACATCATCGCCAAGCTGAAGCCGACTGCTGCCAATCCGGGCGACATCGTCCATATCGACGGCCGCGTACTCGGCCGCCATGAAGGCATTTTGCGCTACACGATCGGTCAGCGCCGCGGCATTGGCGTCGCCTCGGGCGAGCCGCTCTACGTCGTCCATCTCGACGCCGATCGAGCCCGCGTCGTCGTTGGCCCGCGCGAGGCGCTGGAGACGCACAAGATCTATTTGCGCGACATGAACTGGCTGGGCGACGCTGCGCTGTCCGACATCCCGGCGGCCGGGCTGGAGCTTTTCGCGAAGGTCCGCTCGACACGCCCGCCGCGCCCGGCCGTGCTGCATCACAACGCCGGCATCACTTCGGTGGAACTGGTCGACGGCGAGTCCGGCATCGCGCCCGGCCAGGCCTGCGTGCTCTATTCCGACGACGGCAACCAGGCCCGCGTGTTCGGCGGCGGCTTTATCGAGCGTTCCGAGCGTGGCGCCGAGGCCGAGGCGATGCTGACGCGGCTGGCAGCCCGCCCGGCGCAGATTCCCGCGGAATGATCCCGATCCTATCGGGATGATCAGGCTCTAACACAGCGGCACTTTCTCTCAGGAAGACGATCCAGTGTGGGTAACCGTGCCAGCGGTCAGGATACGCAGCACCCTGATGGCTTCCTCGCCACTGGTGCGCGGTTCTGCCCGCGTCTCGATGCACTGGATGAAATGCTCGAGCTCTCGCGTCAGCGGCATGCCCTCGCCCACCGCCACATAGGACGGCTCGTTGGTGGTGAAGGCCCATTGGCCGCTGTCTTGCCACACCGCGTGGCGGTAGACGGCGAGCTTGCGCTCCCACGGCTCGACATCGTCGAACACCGCCATCGCCTTGGTGCCGACCACGGTCAGCCGCCGCTCGCGGTAAGGGTTGAGCCGCGACGCGAAGAGATGGCTGCGCAGACCGTTGGGAAAGCGCATGTGCAGATGCGCGAAATCGCTAAGATTGTCGAGGAGCGCTGCCCCCTCGCCACGCACCTCGATCGGTTCCGTGCCGGTGATGGCGAGGATCATCGACAGATCGTGCGGCGCAAGGTCCCACAGCGCATCGTTCTCCGTGTGGAACTTGCCGAGCCCGAGCCGGTGCGAATGGATATAGCGGACCTCGCCGAGCTCGCCATTGTCGATCAGCGCTTTCAACGTCTCGAAGGCTGGATGAAAGCGCAGTACATGGCCGACCATGAAGACACGGCCATTGTCGGCCGCCGCCTTCACCGAGCGCTCGGCATCCGCCACCGTCAGCGCGATCGGCTTCTCCACCAGCACGTCCTTGCCGCCCTGGACGGCGCGCACCGCCATGTCGGCATGGAACTGCGGCGGCAGCGCCATGACGATGGCATCGACGTCGCTGCGGACAAAGAGCGCCTCCGGCTCGATCGCCAGGCAATCCTGCTCACTGGCGAAGCCTTCGGCGCGGGCAGGGTTGACGTCCGAGACCGCGTGCAGCGCGCCGAGCGCCTTGAGGGTGCGGATGTGGTTGCTGCCCCAGTATCCGCAACCGAGGACTGCAATGCGCGGTTTCATCAATTCCAACTCTAGAATTTCGTGGCCGAGACATAGCGGCGCGCCCCGCCGAACTCAACCCCGGCATTTCTGTGCCCAATTATCTGCCCGGCAAAGCTTTCCGGCCATTAGAGCGATGTGCGTCCGCTTGGACGCACAAGGTACGCGTCTCAAGACCGTGAAGCTTGGCGACGCGACAGGATGCGATAGAGTGTGGCGCCAGACCGGCTGCATCGACTCCGGCTGCATCGATGCTTGACAGGCTTGGCGTCCCAACCTTATATCCGCCCGACCTTGGCGAACGCTTCGACATGCCTGCTGATTTGAGGCGGATTTCGGGCCTTTCGCCGCCCTGGCGGGGTAGCTCAGTTGGTTAGAGCACGGGAATCATAATCCTGGGGTCGGGGGTTCAAGTCCCTCTCCCGCTACCAAAACTCCTTAAACCATTGAAATAGCAAAAAAATCTATGCACAATGGTAGCGCTTCCAATTGAAATTGATCAATAATTTCAACGTGGCGCCCTCGTTTTCCACGCGCCAGGTGATTTCAGAGTCGAGGAAGAGCAGCACGCGTTTTACTCCTCCCTGAAAGCGCGCTCGATCCGATCAGCAAGGGCTTCACGATACAAGACAACATCGTGCGCCTGCCGGTCGAAAAGGGACACCTCGACCTTGCATTCCAGGCGCCGGCGTCAATCCTTCGGGTCTGGCGAGACCCGTGCGCAGCAGACTGCCAGCTAGTTGACGCACTTTCCAGGGGAACAGGACATTCACATTCAAATTGGTTTTTGGATACCTATCGGAATCTGAATGAGTTTCCAAGCTCTGGACTGTGTCCTCCCAGGCCCACGACCGGACCGTATCCCAGCCAGCTTAGCTGGCGCTCGTTTGGGAGGATTGCTTGGCTTTCCGCACGGCTTCTCACCGCGTGAAGCGAGCGCCATGCCGGCACCGCGGCGGATGGTTGCGCTGGAAGACACACTCGCAGGACGGGGGCGCCGCATTGTTCTGAGGTGAACTTTGCCGAAGCCCACGCCACACCGGCAGCTTCTTCATGTGTGTGGCGTTCACGATGAACCCGCCGATCGAAGATTCGCCGGCCGCTGGTGATCAGGCGGCGCCTTCCAGATAGCGCCTTTCGAAGACGCCTTCGGCAGCATCGCACTTCGACTTGTCGAGCAGGTTCGCCCTGACCATCAGGTCGATCGTCGTCTTGAGCGCCTTGTCTGGCACGGCCAGGCCCTGCGGCCACATGCCCATGCCACGCATATATTCCAGGCCCCGTCGCGCCAGGGATTCGCTTTCGGGTGTGGTAATGCGCTGGAAGATCGGCAGGGTGATGCCATGGTTGGCCGCTTCATTCGTGACCGAATGCGCCTCGATCAGCGCCTTGAGGAAGCGGATCACGAGATCGCGGTTCGCTGCGAGCCAGGATGCCTTGCCGATGACAGCGGTGAAGACGATCTCGGGGATTGCGGCGCTGACTTCCCCGAGCAGATTGTAGCCCTTGTCCTGCGCGAGGAAATTCCAAGGTGCGGGCTGCGGAGCGCAGTCGATTTCGCCTGCCTGCAGCGCCTCCCACCGCTTGGTGTGAATGCCGGCCAGGGCAAACTCATAGTCGCCGGGGTAGTGCAGCCCTGCCGCGGCCAGCATGATCTGCGTGTAGATCGCGGTGCCCTCCGTCAGCGAGGACGTGCCGACTTTCTTGCCCCTCAGCTCGGCAAGCGAGCCGATGCCTGGACGCGCCACGATCGACATCGGCAGGCGCACGGCGTTGGCTGCCACGATACGCAGCTCTCCTCCCCTGACGAAGTCGGCAACGGCGCCTTCCGGCGGCGTAATCGCCAGATCCGCTTCGCCGTCGAGAACGGCCGCGGTCGCCTTTTCGACGCTGCCCATGCGCTTGTAGTCGATCTGGATGCCGTGCTTTTCGAAAAGGCCCTGTTCATCGGCGACGAAGACAGGAAGCCAGTTGAACCCCTGCGCGCCGCCCGCGAGCCGAAGATCGGCGAGGCCGGCAGATTCCTGGTCAGTCATGGCGATATCCTCCGTTGAAACTTCCGGCGCCGGCCTCTGTCTGGCGAGATGCGGTTCGGTTCTACGGCCGTGATGCCGTGGGACATTGACAGACGCATAATAATTTGAGATACCATCTAGTATCTAAAAAACATACGGTATGTCAATATGCCGAACGACGGACTGGGCTGATGCAACATCGAGCCGAAGGAGGAAACATGCGCCCCACCAAGAATGTCGCCGATATCAGCAGCCGACAGGTCGACGCGCTGCGGAACAGCTGACATGAGCGGCCTGGCGCGATCACCACAGGAAGCGATGTTCCTCGGCATGGTTACGGCTGGTTTGCTCGCGCTTGTGGCAGCTGGGCTGCTGCGCTGGTTTCGCGCCGGGAAGCTCTGGACGGACCTCCTGGTGCCCGCTTCCTTCCTCGTCGCTTACTGGCTGGCCTACAACAAGGTGCCGTCTTTCCCGCCAGTAGGTGCGGTCAATAAGGTCTTTTTAGTCTCCGTGATTGGAACGGCGCTCGGTGTCCTGGCCGAGGCCGCAGGCCGTGGCATGCCGGGTCGCGCACTTGTCCTTGCCCAGCCGATCGCGTCCGCCGCCTATATAGGAGCGGCTCGGCTGCCCGATGCGCTCCCGGAAGTGGCGGTGGCCGCGTTATGGGGCCTGCTGGTAATGCATGGCCTTTCCGGTGGAACAGACCGGGCCGCGGACGAATCCGGCACAAGGCGCGTCGTCTCGCTCGGCATCGCATGCGTCGGTTTCGCGCCGATCGCGCTATTGGGGGCATCGTCCTCGAGCTTTCAGCTCAGCCTGCTTTTCGCAGCCGCCCTAGCGGCCATTGTCGCCACCAATATCTCAAATCCGGATTTCGGATTCCGCTCCGCATCCCTCTTGGGAGGAGCAGGTGGCATGATAGCGGTCGCGCAGACCGTCACGCTGATCACGCGCAAGACCGACATGCCAGCGCTGGCCGTGCTGTCATTGATCTTTGTCGCGCCGTTTATCGTCGATCCGGTTTTGCGCCGGATCCACGTCACGAACAAAGCCGTCCGCCTCGCCGCATTTGTCGGGATTTGCCTGCTGCCAGTCGGCGCATCCCTGGCGATTGTGATCGCGCGGTATGGCTCGAGCTTCCCGGTATGACCCGGAAGAGAACTGTCGGAAACCAGTTTAGGGAGGAAGTTACACCTATGTCGAAACTACTGCGGACCACCTTGCTTGCCGCCACGATCGCCTGGTTGCCGCTAGCCGCCGAAACAGCCGCGGCCGGGACTTTCGAAATCGATCCCGTGCATTCGGGCATCGCTTTCTTCATCGACCATCTCGGTTTCTCGCAAGTGATCGGAACGGCGAAGGAGTTCTCGGGCACGTTCGCGTTCGACGCCGCCCACCCGGCTGACAGCAGCCTCGACGTTGCGGTGAAAGTTGCCGGCATCTCGACCAACAACAGCCAGCGCGATAGCGACATCCAGGGCGCCGACTGGTTCAATGCAACCGAGTTCCCGCAGATCACCTTTGTCGGGCGGGAATTCAAGGCGGTCGATGCCAAATCCGGAACGATCACGGGCGATCTCACGATCGCAGGGGTGACAAAGCCGGCCACGCTGGACGTCACCTTCAACAAGGAAGGCGAGAACCCGTGGGACAAGAGCCACGTCGTCGGCTTCAGTGCGCGAACTTCGATCAAACGCAGCGACTTCGGCATGAAGGCCGCGCTCGGAATGATCGGCGACGACGTGAGCCTCGTGATTCAGGTTGAAGGGCGTGCCCGTTCATAACTCACGGTGACCATCCGGCAGGCTGTCGCCTGCCGGATGGCTCGATGGAAGCGGATCCCATCGGCAGCGTTCGTTCAGGCAGATTCGGCCACCATCACCCACGGATTGCGCCAAGTGAAACTTGCCGCGGCCTACTCTGCGGCCACGGGATCCGGACGCCTGAAGGCATCGGCCGTCCCACCTTGCGCGAAAAGGTGGCTTGCATGAGCAATGACGTTCTCGGTCGTCTCGCGGATATGCCGGTCGACCAGATCCTGCGCCGTGGCCGTGTCGCGGGCGATGACCCTATCCATGATCATCTTGTGCTCGACGTCCTTTGCGCGCCATTGCGGGCGAAACTGCGAGGACATCCTGCGGTAGCGGTGGGCGCGCTCAAAGAGCTTCTGCCGGATCTCGAGCAGATTCGGCGAACCGCATGCCGCGACCAGCGACAGGTGGAACGCACTGTGCAACGTGGCCCATTCGTCGGAGAGATAGTAGCTCGCACCAAGCCGGCTTTGCAGGCGATCCATTCGATGGAAGGCGGCCATGATGTCCGCCTCCCAGCGATCGTCGCCACGATCGATTGCCAGCTTGATGCACTGCCGTTCAACGAGCACACGGACATCCGTCAGATCGTTGAGATCAAACAGCGAGACTGGCGCGACCAGGAACCCGCGCTGCCCCTCCGCCACAACCAGGCCTTCGGCCACCAGCCGCGACAGGGCCTCGCGCAGAGTGGAGAAGCTGACTTCATACAACTCCCTCAGCGTCTCGAAGCGCAGCTTGGTTCCCGGTTTCAAGGCACAGCTGATGATGTCGCTCCGCATGCGCGCCAACACATCCCCGGCGCGTGTCTCTCCAGCGGGCTTGAGGGTGTTACCCATGCATACGACTCCGTATTGAATTATCGCGGAGATTACTGCGGATTTTCGAAATAATCAAACCTGTCGCGTCGAAGTGGCGCGATACCGGCCAGGGCGGGCGTGTTGGGTCTCAGCCGTTAAGCAACAACCTCTGGGCATGCCAGCGCAGATGGTCGTCCATGAAGCTCGAAATGAAGAAATAGGAATGGTCGTATCCATCCTGCATGCGCAGTGTCAGCGGAATGCCGGCCTTGGCGCAGGCCCCCTCCAGGAGCCAGGGCCTTAGCCCGTCATTCAGGAACCCGTCCGATGTCCCCTGGTCGACGAGAAATTCCTGAAAGCGGTGCCCATCCTCAATGAGCGATGTGGTGTCGTAGATCCGCCACGCGGCTTCATCCATGCCGAGGTATTTTTCGAGGGCCGGCCTCGACCAGCCGGCTGTGCCTGGCTGCACGATCGGCGCGAAGGCCGAGCAACTCCTGAACCGCTCCGGGTTCTTCAAGGCAATCGTCAATGCACCATGCCCGCCCATCGAATGGCCGGTTATGGCTTGGCGCGACATGTCTGCCGGAAAATTCGCAGCGATCAACGCCGGCAATTCCTCGACGATGTAGGAATACATCCGGTAGTTCTCCGCATAAGGCTCCTGCGTCGCATCGAGATAAAAGCCGGCGCCGCAGCCAAACTGCCAATTGTCCTTCTCATCTGGGATGTCGGCGCCGCGCGGACTGGTGTCCGGACAGACGACGATCAGCCCCAGTTCGGCGGCCATGCGCCTGTATTCGCCCTTGTCCATGACATTTTGATGGGTGCAGGTCAGTCCCGACAAATACCACACCACCGGGCAAGGCGTTTCCCGGGCCTGTGGAGGCACGAAAACGGCAAACGACATGTCGCAGGAGCAACTTGTCGACAGGTGCGAATAGACGCCCTGCACGCCGCCATGGGATTTTGCCTGGGAGATCGTCTTCATGGGTTCCGGCATGTAGTCTCCACCAATTTTAGGCGCCAATGATAGCCATCTATGGCATCCGCCGCGGCCGCGGCAACCCTGGTGGATCAGGTTGCCCGATATTGGGCGGCACCAGCAGATGATTGGCGTGGGGGGGGGGGGGGGGGGGGGCCCCCCCCCGGGGGGGGGGGGGGGGGGGCCCCAGGCCCGTGGTTGGTTTGGGGCGGTTGTGGGCCGGGGGGGGCCC